>JBGTAZ010000027.1:0-17969 GCA_041749615.1 Leptolyngbyaceae cyanobacterium
CAGAACCGTTATATCTGCGTGCCCTTCAGATTCATGAGCAGCAGTTAGGGGCAGACCATCCCGATACCGCCGCCTGCCTGAATAACTTGGCAGAGTTGTACCGCTCCCAAGGACGCTATGGCGAGGCAGAACCGTTATATCTGCGCGCCCTCCAAATTCATGAGCAGCAGTTAGGGGCAGACCATCCTAATACCGCCACCAGCCTGAATAATTTGGGAGTGTTATACCTCTTCCAAGAACGCTATGGCGAAGCGGAACTGTTGTATCAGCGCGCGCTCCAGATTTGTGAGCGGCAGTTAGGGGCAGACCATCCCGATACCGCACAAAGTCTGAATAATTTGGCAGCGTTGTACTATTCCCAAGGACGCTATGGAGAAGTGGAATCGTTGCTTCAGCGATCGCTCCAAATTAGGGAGCAACAGTTAGAGGTAAACCATCCTGCTATCGCCTCAAGCCTGAATAATTTGGCAGAGTTGTATCGCTCCCAAGGAAGCTATGGAAAAGCGGAACCGCTTTATCTCCGAGCGTTAGCTATTGTATGTAAAAATTTCGACCACGACCATCCCAACACTCGAACGGGCACGAACAATTTTATAGCCTTCATAGTGCAAGTGGTTCAGGCGAGGCAAACGGCGCAGCTATCGCAACATCCGCTGACGCAAGACCTGTTGCGGCAGATGCAGGAGGGGAACGCTGGTGCCTGAAATTAGTCACTTTTTTGGCATCATCATTGCCATGTACTACAACGATCATCCGCCGCCCCACTTTCATGTACGCTAGGGTCAACAAAAAGCCATCATCAAGATTTATTCCCTCTCAATTCTGGAAGGCAAACTTTCCCCTAGAGTCTTGGGACTCGTGATCGAGTGGGCATCTTCTCATCAAGCCGAATTGCTGCAAAACTGGGAGCTAGCTAGACAACAGGAGCCGCTAAAATCGGTTCAACCCTTGGAGTAAAGTTTATGCTCAAAGACATCGTGGCAGTCAAACCGTTAGCAGACTATCAACTCTGGCTGCGCTTTGAAGACGGCGTTGAGGGAGTGGTTGATATTAGCCAGTTGATTCAGTTCTCCGGTATCTTCATACCCTTGCAAGACCAGGCAACCTTCGCCCAAGTCGAGATTCATCCAGAGCTAGGCACCATTGTTTGGCAAAATGGCGCTGACCTTGATCCAGATGTGCTGTATGCCATTGTTGCCGGAAGTCCTATTCCAGATTATTTAGAACAGCCCTGTAAAAGATTGGTCTAAGAACTCAAAGGAAATTTTTACTTTTTTGCAGGTTTTTTGGCATCCAGCAGCTTTTGTTGAGCCTGAGTAGTGGTTTTCAGGGTTTCCTGTGCCAGGGGTTGGTTGGGGTTGAGCGCCAGGGACGCTTGCAATGCCGCGATCGCGTCGGTGTATTTTTTCAGTCGCGCTAGGGCAATGCCGCGTCCGGTCAGGGCTTCTGCACTTTTGGAGTTGATCTCAAGGGCGCGATCGTAGGCAACTAGCGCTTCAGAGTAACGTCCGAGTTCGATCAGGACTACGCCGCGATTGTGCCAGCCTTGAAACGACTTGGGATTGAACTGGATCGCTTTATCAGCGGCGACGAGTGCTTCTGGATAGCGTTTCAAGCGCCAGAGAAGGGCACTGCGATTTGCTCAGCCATCGGAATTGGTGGGATCGATTTTCAGGGCAGTGTCGTAGACAGTTAGGGCGGCGGCATACTTTTTCTGAGTTCTCAAAATCCCGCCCTGATTCAGCCATGCTTTCGCATAGTTGGGATCGAGCCGAATGGCTTCTTGGGTTGCCGCGATCGCCTCGTCATATTGCTTCAAATACCACAGCACTACGGCGCGATCGCTCCAGGCTTCGGTGTAGTCAGGCTTAATACCCGTTGCCCGCTGCGAAGATGCCAGCGCTTCTTCATATTTGCCCAACCCCGTTAGGGCTTTGCTGCGCTGATTCCAGGCTTGGGCGACACCCGTTGCGTTCCATACCCCATCGCCCTGAATTGCCTGGTCGCAGGCTTCCAACGCTTTTTCATACTGTGCCAGCACATTCAGCATGGTGCAGCGTCCCACCAATGCCAGAGAGGATTTGGGGTTCAGTTGCACGGCGCGATCGTAGGAGGTCAACGCTTGCTGAAATTGCGCCAGTTGCTCTAGAACGGTTGCCTGGGCTGCCCAGAGATTCGCATCGTTGGGATTCAGGCGAATGGCGCGGTCATAATCTGCCACGGCGATATCCAGTTGATTTAACTGGCGGTTTGCTCTAGCCCGATTAACCAGTGCCAAGGCGGCGCTTTGTTCGGCACCTTTGCCGCTTTTTGCCACCGCTTGATCACAAGCGGCGATCGCCTCGGCTTGTTTCCCCAATTTTGAGAGCGTGTCACATCGGTATGCTTGAGTTTGAGGATCTTTAGGTTCCAGCAGCAGGGCGCGATCGTAGGCTATGAGCGCCTGATCATATTGCTCCGACTGGCTGAAAATTAATCCCCGATTTACCCAGGCTAAGGCGGGCGATCGCCTGCCCCAGTTACCGTCTACCCGCAGTGCTTGGGCGCATTCATCCAGGGCTTCTTCAGGGCGACCCAAGGCAGTAAACGCCATACATTGATAGGTCAGTGCCAAGGAGGTTTTAGGATTAAAGCCGAGGGATTTTTCCGCTGAGGCGATCGCTTCTGGATACTTTTTCATTTGCAGCAATACGCCGCTATGGTCTGCCCAAATTACGGGATCTCGTTGTCTAAGCAAAATTGCCTGTTCGCAGGAAGCCAAGGCATCTTCATACTTGCCGGAATCGGCTTGCAAGGCGCACAGATCAGACCAGTAGGTGAAATCTTTTAGTTTTTCTTGGAGGGCTTTTTGGGCGAGGAAGAAAGAAGAAGGAGTGCGGAGTGTGGGGTACGGCAGGAGTGCGGGATTAAAGAAACTGGCTTGACTGGCTGCGGCGATGGGAATCCCTGAAAGACTGAGGGCGAGGGTGGTCAGGCTAAGTCCAATCAAGCGGCGCATTGGTTCTGTTTTCGATGAGGAACTGTACTATTATCAGGTTTTGGGGCTGCGATCGCGTTTCAGGATGCTGAAGCACAGCAATTTTTCTTATTCGTTTATGGCACACCGATTATGAATCGTCTGGTGATTCTGCACAGCAGGTTTCTCGCGGTCATGATGTGTTTGGGCTGACTACTGGCTGCAACGATGGCTGAGGCGGCAAACGAAGGTCAGGTGAAGCGGCTAAAGGAAACGCGCCAGTGCGAAGGCTGTGACTTGGTGAATGCCAATTTGCGCGGATTCTTTTTGGAGCAGGCGAACTTGAAGGGAGCCAATTTGCGGGGAGCCAATTTGAATGGGGCGAACCTGAAAGGGGCATTTCTGAAACAGGCAAATCTGAAAGGGGCAGATCTGCGGAATGCGAATCTGGAGGATGCCAATCTGGAGGCGGCTTTCTTAGAAGGCGCACGGCTGAAGAATACGACGATTAGCGATCGCACGGTTCTATCACCCAAATGGCAACTGGTGCGATCGCTCGTGAATCAAGGAAGTCGCGATCAAGATCTAAAAGAAGCCGATTTGAAACAGGCAAATCTTGCCGGGGCAGATCTGCGGAACGCCAAACTAGAAGGTGCCAATCTGTCGGAAGCCAACGTTGAAGAGGCAATGGTCAGCGGTGCCAATCTCAGCAAAACCAACTTGCAAAAATCCAGCTTTTTTCTCAGCGACCTCCGCACCGCAAACCTAACTGAAGGCAACCTGAAGCAGAGTAGCTTTCGGGCAACCGATCTGCGCGGTGCAACCCTAGAAAAAGCCGACCTTAACCAAATTGATTTGACCAACGCCTACCTGCAAACCGCAAATCTCAGCAGCGCTACGTTGAATAACGCCAACCTGACCAAAGCTCAACTCACCCAAGCCAATCTCACCCAAGCCAAACTCCGCAATGCCAACCTGTTCACCGCCGATTTGCGCGAGGCAACCCTGACCCAAGCCGAATTCACGGGCAGCAACCTCAACGGTGCCGACCTCACCCGTGCGAATCTAAGTAGAGGCAACTTGCAGGGCACTCGTCTTGAGGGAGTTCGCTTACAAGGGATGACGCTTAAGGGAACAAAGCTCACTGGCTTGAACTTGAAAGGGGCAGACCTGAGCGGCAATGACCTGCGAGATGCTGATTTGAGCAACACCAATCTCAGTGAAGCATCCCTAAAAAATGCCAATCTCAGTAGCGCTATCCTGCGGAGTACCAATCTCATCAAGGCAGATTTGAGTGGTGCAAATCTACGCGGTGCCATCTTAATTCAAGTGAACCTCAGCGGTGCCAATTTGATCAACGCCGATTTGAATGGGGCGGTGTTGGAGGGGGCAACGATGTGTAATGCCACTATGCCCGATGGACGTAAGGTCAAGTGCTAGCTAAGAGGGATAGTATTTGAGCCTCTAAAGCCATGAATAGGTAGGCGCGTTGAGATCTAATTGCCTGTCCCTACGGCATTATTCAATCCTTGGCGATATTTAATCCTCGGCGATCGCGCACATCTCTAAATGCCTGGAATTTCAGACACATCGCACACCAGTTCTTCCACGGAAAAATTAGTCACAGCTTGCCACTCTTCCATGGTGAAATGATAGCCATGACTCTCCGCCAATTGCACCAACGCGGCTAAATCGGGCGCTGCGTTGAGTTGATCGCGCAACTCTGGGTTTTCCTGCACTGCCCTAAATAGGCGAGTCACTTCTTGCTGTGCCATAACATTTTCCCACTTTTAACCGCAGGGCTTGACTTGCCCTAGGATAACAGACGAGCTACAGCAGATTAAGGCGGGAAGTTTTAGGTTTCAGAATTTTCATAAATGTGATGACTGGCAGTAATCTTTCGCATCACCCAGCCTTTTTGCTCCACAATCTTGCAGAGCCGTTTGCCCGAAATCGATTTCATACTGCAATTTCAACAACTTGATCGGTTGATGCAATTGCACTCCGACTGTTGGCAACATCAAGCCATCCGGCGATCGCGTCCTGCAAATTTGCCACGACCTCTTCCATCGTGTCTCCTTCAGTGATGCAACCGGGCAAGGCAGGCACCTCTGCCCAATAGCCACCTTCTTCTGCGGGATGAATGATTGCTCTAATTTTCATACACTTATTGTAAATCAGCGCGATCGCCCCGAACAAAATCGAGTCTTACTCAGCCTGATTTGTCCCTGCAAACGATTATGTTGGCGCTCTGGACTCTTGGAACACCCCAGTGCTAAGCATCCAAAAGCTTATCCTGGCAATCGAATGGATGAGCTTTTGGCATTAGCATCGGTGTGGGATGCTAAGTGAATGTTGTCTAGAAGGCGATAAATGGCACTAAAGCAGGTTCCACGGAAAGCTGTGAAAGCGTGTGTTAAGCGCTATGGCACATTTTTGATGCGCTATCCGCCCGAAGAACGGCAAGAACGAATGCAACTCTTAGCCCTCTGGCAGTGGATGCAGCCTGTCGTGGACGAAGTGCAGCGAGAACTCTATCCACCACCCGCGATCGCCCCGACTCAAAGCTTGTCTGCCTTCCCTTCGCCAATCGGTGGCTTAACCTACCAGCGCTATCCTTGTAAACAGGGCGATCCGCTTAGCTGCAACCTCTGTCAACCGACCACGCCAGAAGGCACCCCAATTCAAACCTGTCCAGTGTGCGATTTTCCGACCCTGCTGCCCGACAAAGCAGAGTTGCGAGGGCAACGCGGCGGCTATCAGATTGACGTTGGCTAGGACGACAGGGAAATGGAAGGCTGTATACGGCAATTCAACTGGGTAGCAATCAGCCCGTAGTAGTCAAAGAATATCTCCTACCCCAGCCCTATTTCAATGCCGCAGCCAGCCGACAATAGAAAACGGCATTCAAAAATCTGGCAGGTCTAAGCTTGGCAGATGGCAGAGTTCAAGATTTTCGCTTAGTGCAAGCCCTGGATGCGATCGCGGATGACCTGCAAGACCGGTGCTATCTGATCCTGGATGAGCGCGGCGCTTACCCTACCCTCAGCCGCTATTTCAAGCACGGAGCGCTGACCCATGCAGAAGTGCGCTGGGTCTTAAATCAGGTTTTGCAAACCTTAGAGTTTTTGCATGGTCAAAAGTTTCGATTGCCCTCTGGTCAAACCCAAACGGGCATTGCCCACGGCAATATTAGCCTGCATAGTTTGCTGATTGGCAGTGACACTGAGCCAGATGTGAGCCTGCAAAACGCCACCCTGCAAAATAATGGCATTCAAAATGAGGCTATTCAAGGGAACGGCATTCAAAATAGCAGCCTTCTCGATCGCCCCCTTTCCAGCAGCACCCTTCCCCCAGGTCACGAGTCGAGCCGTCTGTTGGATGCCGCTTACTTCATTTATCTGTGTGATTTGGCATTCTGGGAGCGCTTGTTTGACCCCGTAATGCTCACTGCTCCCCCCGCTTCTACCGCTCAGGATCTTGTGGATTTGGGCTATGTTGCCTTTTATTTATTAGCGGGCAGGGCAAGAACAGCGACCGGGCAACCCCTCGATCCCAGAAATCGCGAACACTGGCAGGCAACAGATCCCTTTTTGAAAAGCTTCATTTTGCGGCTGATGGGCTTGGATGTGCCGTTTGAAAGTGCAGAAGTGGCGCGGCGGGAACTGGCGCGATCGCCCCAACTGACAATCACACCCCTAATCGATGGATCAGCCGTTGCAGAAACAACCCCCAAGCCCAAAATTCCACTCTGGTTAATTTGGCTGTTGAGTTTTCTAGGAATCGGTTTGCTGGCTTGGTTAATCTGGCTATTGCTGCCCAAACCCGACCCAAATCCTGACCTTGCGGTTGCGCCTCAACTGAAAAATTTGAAAGATGTGGGCGGCATTCCCGCTGGCAAATTCATCTACACAGCAGCAACCGATGGCATTTGGAGCTATGTGCTAAAACAGCCCGATCTGATTCAAAAGGGGCAAACCCTAGAGCAACGCCTCCAAGCAGCCCAACCTAAATTGCAGTTACAATACCAGCCCGTAAAATCACTAGAAACCGCGATCGCCCAGGTGCAATCGGGCAAAGTAGCGTTTGCAGTGGTGCCCTTAATCAATCCGTTACCCGATGACCTCAAAGCCACCGCGATCGCCCATGACGGGTTAGCATTCGTGGTTGCCTTCAGCTACTCCAACCGCGACAATAGCCTGCCCAAGCAGCTTCAAGGCAAAATCAGCCTAGACCAATTACAAAAACTCTACAGCGGCAAAGTCACAAACTGGCAAGAATTGGGAGCTTCAATGCTGGCTGTGAATCTGTATCAACCGACCAACCCAGAGGCAAGGAGTGTGTTTCATCAACGGGTACTGAAACCGCCTGCTGATGGGAGTAGCAGTCGTCAAGCCTCGGTCAAAGTCTTGCCAGACCTGGAACTATTTCGCACCATCCTTCGAGATTTTGAATCGCGGCAAATCGGTGGTATCGGATTCAGTTCCCTGAGTAAGGTGGTTGGGCAGTGTTCTGTGTATCCTTTAGCCCTGCAAACCCCAGACAATAAGGCAATACAGGCAGTTGTGCTGGACAACAATCAACCCATCGCCCCCACGACTGACTTATGCGATAAAAAAGGTAGCTATCGATCTAGCGTGGAACTGATCAACAGCGGACGCTATCCCCTGGCATATCCGATCGCGATCGTGTATCCTCGCCGCAACGATCAACCGGCGATCGGCGAAAAATTTGCCGAAATCCTCAAAACCCGTGAAGGTCAAACCCTGCTTCGCCAAACTGGATTAGTGCCTTTAAATTGAGTAAGAAGTACGGAGTGCGGAGTACGGAGTACGGAGTACAAGATGCTGAACCCCGAACCCCAAACCCCGAACCCTAATTCGTCTCTGCCAGCACTTCCTGTAAGCGGCTTCTAAACTCTCCCTTGGGATGCCCGCCTTTCACTTCCCCCAGAATTTTGAACGCTTCGGATTCGGGCGCGTCGCAAATCAGGTAGGTGGGCCACCCCATCTCCGCTTTATCCGGGTATTGGGTCAACAAAATCTTGCGGTATTTACGATACGTGGGAAGGTCTTGCATTTTGCAATCAATGAACTGCAACCCAAGTTCTTCTGCCACCTTTTGGTCATAAAACGCCATCTTGTGGCAAATTCCGCAGTCTTCCGAAGAAAATTTAATCACGGCTCGATTCATCAGTGGGTTACTCCTACGTCACACTTCGCAGACTACTATCCACTTATAAACCTAGCTAAGATAGATGCAAACCGAATCAGTTTTTGACAGCTTTTGAAAGGGCTGAGTAAAAAAAGACCCTAACCCGTTGCGGGGTCAGGGTTCTAAATTAGGGTGCATCTACCAATTCATCATTCCTGGTAAGGGTGAGCAGTCCGGATAGTTTCTTAAAATGTTTTTAGTAAAATGTTTCTAGACTATGGGAAATGGATGGCAGATTGGGACGCAAGCGATCGCTAAGGAATCACACGTAGCAAACTGCCCCCGTCATGATTGAAGTTTATGTATGCTTCATAGTGGAACTTGCATATTTGTACAATGATATTGTTATGCGCCCCAGTAGCGGAAGTTAAAGAAGAGGTTGGTCAGTGCTTTCTAGCAAGTCAAGGGGTTTAAGTTGCTTAAATGGGCATCCTTAAACCTACAGAGCTTGTGTGAAAAATCTGTAAAGAGATAGTTCAAATTGCGTTTCTGCCTGATAAATGCGGTCAGTAGTTGTTTACTAGAGATGGACACGATCGCACGAGATTGCAGCGACAACGCCCATAGTCTTCGCCCATAGTCTTCTGGGAGGATAGTTGTGACCCAGGAATTTCACCTTTCTGTCACGCCAGTTCGAGGTCGAGAAAATGAATATTTGGTGCGAACTGAAGACGTTGCACATGGCGTGCCGTTGGCAGAAGAGCAGGTCAGTTGGTCTGTGGAAGATTGGTTGACCGAAGCCAGCCTGTTAATGGATGACCCCCTGCTTGGCGTGTTACGGCATCGAAATATGCCGAGTGGGTTCAATTCTGCATCCCTGCGATCGCCCACCGATAGAACTCTATTCACCAATCTAGCGACCTTTGGGCAGCGGCTTTACAGTGCCGTGTTTCAAGGCACCATTCGAGATAGCTGGATGACCGCCCAAGGCATTGCCCAACATCGGCGAGAACGGCTGCGGTTTCGGCTCGGCTTGAAGGGAACCCGGCTGCATCGATTGCCGTGGGAAGTGCTGTATGAGGGCGATCGCCCCCTAGCCACGGGAACTGATGTCGTCTTCTCCCGGTATCACTCCAGCTTTTCCATGATCCAATCGCATCTTTCTGACCTAAAACCCTTTGCCAACGAATCCCCACACACCCTCAAAATTCTCATGGTGTTGGCAGTTCCCGCCGATCAAGATGCCTTGGCTTTGAAACAGGAAGCAGAACAGCTAAAACAAGAACTGCAAGCATCCTCCAGCGGGACTGGTCACCCCAATATCGAACTGACTATTTTGGAGCAACCCGGACGAGAGCAACTGACCCAAGCCCTAGAACACAAACATTACCAGGTTTTACACTACGCCGGACACAGCAACCTCAGTGCTGGGGGGGGCAATATTCATCTCGTCAATCACCGCACCGGGTTAGGCGAGCCGTTGAGCGGCGACGATTTGGCAGGGTTACTGGTCAACAACGGCATTCGGATGGCGGTGTTTAATTCCTGTCGGGGCGGGTATTCAGCCACGGCAGAATCGAGCAGCGAAGCGGAAGGTAATCTGGCTGAGGCGCTGGTCAAACGAGGCATTCCGGCAGTGTTGGCGATGGCAGAGCGGATTCCCGATGAAGTGGCGCTGAATCTGAGTCGGCTGTTTTACCGCAACTTGAAGCAAGGGTATCCGGTGGATCTGAGCTTGAGCCGATCGCGCCAGGGTTTAATTTCGTCCTATGGCTCAGATCAGCTTTATTGGGCATTGCCAATCCTATATCTGCATCCTAAATTTGATGGCTATCTCCAAGCCATTCCAGCTAGTGCGGTCAATCATGGCATGTCTTTAGATGCACCATCTGCCACTGGATTATACGATGGCAGTGATATAGACATGCCTCAATTCCCATCGCCTCAGAGTCTTTCAGGGCAGCGCATTTCAGGTCAGATCATTTCAGGGCGATCGCCGCAATCCACAGAAAATCCGTCCTCTCCGCATCCAGTTGAGAGCCGCGAAGCCAATGACCTACTAGATTTTGATGAACTGGAGTTTGAAGACCTGGATTTTTCGGTTGAAGAAGACGATGTGATTAAACTGGTAAACGCTTTAGAAAAAGCCAAAGAGCTAGAGCGATCCAAAGAACCAGATTCAGCATCTCAGTGGATGGATGATGTTTCTGATAGTCCAACGGTGCTAGAACCGGAGGAACCCTTGCTGCCTGCTATTCCAGGCGAAGATTTGCTCTCCGATGGAGATGCTGACACCAAGTTAGAAGACTATTGGAACTTCCCCAATCATCCTTCTACGCCCCCGGCTGGCGAATCGGGCGGCTATTCTAATCGTGCGTCTTTTGGCTTCTCCGATCGCACTGCCACAGACCGCACTGCCACAGATCGCACCTCTACCGATCGCACCTCTACCGCCACGATCGCCCAGCCTGTGGATGTGAACGTCTATGCTGAACTCGCAACCGTGCTAGCAGAAATGGGCACGTTGACTGAAGCGATCGCCGCAGGAAACCGAGCCGTACAGTCCAACCCCACCAGCGCTGAGGCGTATATAAATCTCGGTTGGGCGCTCTATCAGCAGGGCTATCTCGCTGAGGCGATCGCCGCTTATCAACAAGCGCTACAACTCGATGCCGATTCGCCACTCGCTTACAATCGGCTAGGATTGGCGCTCTATCAGCAGGGCAACCTCAGCGAGGCGGTGCAGGCATACACCCTAGCGGTCGAGCTAGATCCCCACTATACCGATGCCAGTAATAACCTGAAAGCCTTGTTGTATCGCCCTAGCCTGTCTTCATCGCTGTCAGGGCGATTACCAGCGACATTGCCAGCGACATCGACTCCCGTTGCGCCCATTGCCCCTAAGCCCGATCAGCGGACAAAATCAACCGCTCAAGATGCAAGCAATCAAGCTGCCAGCAATCAACCCGCAAGCAATCAACCTGCCAGCAATCAACCCGCAAGCAAACAGAAGCGATCGCTGTTTTGGCTAGGTTCCGGCGTTTTTGCTCTATCTGCATTGCTCAGCAGTTGGGCGTTTCATGCCCAAATTTTAGATGCGATTCCTAGCATTTCTTTGCCGACTGACATGTCCCCAAATCCCAACCCGTCGGGTAATGGAAATGATTTGAGCCAGACCAGTTCTGCGGCTTTACTCACGTTAGCCACGGATCAGATTAATCAAGGCAATATCGATTTGGCACAGCCCGCGATCGAACTACTGTTGGATCGGCGATCGCGAAAAGAAGCAGAAGCCGCCCTTAATGCCGTTTCTAGAAAAGATGCAGCCAATCCAACCTTCAATTTTCTTAAGGGTAGGCTGGCATGGGAACTGTGGCTGTCGGGCGATCGCGCCAGCATTCAAACAGCGCGGCAATTTTGGGATGCCGGGTTAAAAGTCCGACCCAATCCTCGCTATCAAAACGCCCTAGGGTTTGCCTACTATGCGGAGGGCAAGTTTGTTTTAGCAGAACAAGCCTGGTCACAAGCGCTGATTTTATCGAGAGAAACCCCAATTTCTGCAAGTCCAAATCTCGCCGTGAATCCTGCTTCCAATCGGGAAACGTTGCAATCCTACGCAGGCTTAGCGCTGGTATCGCTCAAACTGGCAGAGCAGCAACCGCCAGAGAAGCAAACTGCCGCCCGTAGCACTGCGCTAAAACTACGGCAAAAAATTGTGACTGCTGACCCGGTAAACTTCACCCCCGCAGCACTGCGACTCACCTGGATGTGGTCAGAAAAAACCATTCAAGATTGGGAATTGTTGTTAGCAACCCAATGAAGCGGATACCGCCGCCGTAAATCCATGGTATCGGCTAGCCGTGCCTCGCCCCAATCAAGCGGCTGAGTTTCTTCAACAGGAATCACGGTCACCAGAACTGGCTCAGCTAAATCGGTTGCAGGAAAATAGGGAGAATCGAGAAATTGCTTAGTTGGAGTGACCCATTCCACAGCTAGCGGTTGAATCGGCTCCGATCGCTCTGCCCGACCCAACTCTCTCTGCATGAAGGGCAAGGCTTCAGTGGGTTCATAGGGTTTAAGCCGCTTTAAAGGCTGTTTAGAGGCATGGATCTGGCGTTGCGATCGCGTCTCCAAGGCTGGCTGGTTGGTCACGCTTAGTTCTTCAGCGCCTACTTCAGCGTCAGCCTCACTACTAACCTCAACACTCACTTCAGAGGTTTCCCCCTCAATTGGCTTGATATATTGGGCAAGAATAAAACAGCTTGTAGTGCAGCTCACCGCGATCGCGCCAAACACCCACAGCGGCAATTGTCCTGAGTCTTGGACTGGTTTGGGTAGAAACTGGGCGGCTTTGGTAGAGCCAGACTTCTGGGCGATCGCGACCCTTATTTGCGGCTCCCCAGAATTGGGGTTGATTAAACTGCCAATCGCCAATGCAGAGGGCAATGCAATCGACCCCCAAATAATCCCCCAAAACACCATTGGATGACGCTTCAAGCGATCGTTCAGGCTAAATGATGGCTGAAAATGCCTTTCCCGATGCGGATCAAACGGCTGCGGCATAGAGACGCTGGCATCGTTCACAGTTCTAAAATTCGGGCGCTTTGTCATAAGACTCATCCGATGAGGCGTGCCGCGATCGCTTACTGCATCTATCCCTAATCTAACACTCAAGCAAACGGTCATGATCCCTTTCATCGGTCACAACCGATCACATCTGCCCCATCGCCCTTTTCAGCCCCTACTCAGACCAGTGGAATGGACTTTAAACAGTGAAGATTTACCCCAGAATCTCTGGTTTATTCATAGACTAGAGATGAAATTTCAAATCGGGTTTTGGCTATCCCATGGAATTCTCGCTTGCTGATTTGACCAATTTTCGTGCAAATGTCCTGCGTCAGACTCCCTTGGGTAGATTGTGCGGCACAAAGCAACGGTTTCGCGATCGCTATGAAGTTCTTAAAATTTTGGGACGTGGTGGTTTTGGAGTCACCTTTTTAGCACGAGATGTGGCGCTCCCCGGAGAGCCGCTATGCGTGATCAAGCAGCTTTGCCCCAAGGTTAGCGATCCCACGGCTTTGCAGCGCGCCCGTCAGCGATTTCGCCAAGAAGCCAAAACCCTTGCCAATCTTGGCAGTCATGCCCAAATTCCGCTCTTGCTAGACTACTTTGAAGCGGAGGGCGAATTTTATTTAGTTCAAGAATTTATTCGGGGCAATACCTTAGCCAAAGAAGTCCGGCGATCGGGACCCTTGACCGAAACCGCCGTCAAACAGTTTTTGCGTGAGATTTTACCGCTGCTGCAATATATTCACGATAATCATGTGATTCATCGAGATATTAAACCGCCCAACCTGATTCGCTGTAAAGATGATGGTCGGCTAGTGCTAATCGATTTTGGCGCAGTCAAAGAACAGATTGCTCAGGTAGACGAATCAGGCATCCGTCACTCGACCACTCAGTTTGTGGGCACCGTCGGGTTTGCTCCCCCTGAGCAGCTAGCATCCCGCCCGGTCTATTCCAGCGATCTCTATGCCGTAGGAATCACCTGTTTATACTTACTGTCTGGCAAATCGCCTTTGGACTTTGACTTTGAATTTATGACCGGAGAAGTGCGGTGGCGAGACTATGCCGACGTGAGTGATCATTTGGCGCGAGTCCTAAGTAGAATGCTCAAAATTTCTGCCCAAGACCGATATCACTCTGCAACCGATGTGATCAAGGCGTTGCAGCTAGAGCAAGACTGGGATAACTTGCGTACCTGCATGACCGATGTTTCAGCAGGTCTTCATGCTCAGCCGGAGCCAGAGCTTCTTTTAGAAGGCTACATACCACCGCTGATGCGCGAAGCTCAGGCAATCCGAGAGCGAAGAGCGAAATTTCAAGCGAAGCAAGCCCGTAGCGATCGCGCTCATCTCAAGCTTTACAGTAGTTCGGGTTTTTAAACCAAATGCCTTAGATAAACATATCTAGGGCATTGATTAAAACGTATTAAAGGTGACCTGAACCGCGATCGCATCGCTTACTTCATTGCCACTGCGTTCACATTGACAAACGTGCTTTCAGCCGCTGTCGCGTTTGCCGCAACTTCTGCATCAAAAGGCGAAGTCTCTTTTTTGCCCTTCAGTCGAGTCAGTAACACTTGGGAGAGTTCTGCCACCAACAGACCTGCAATGATGCCGTCATCAATCCAGCCGATGATCGGAAATACATCCGGTGAAATATCGAGTGGGCTGATCAAATATAGCAACGAGCCACCAATCACCCACCAGCGATATTTCGGGTTGCGAATCACATCGCGATACCACTTATACACCGATTCAATTGAGAAGTTCATTCGTTTAATCCTTTGACTACACTATTGATCCTGCCAGATGTCCTTTGAAAGATCTGGTGTGGATACCTTCTAGTTTTGTCGTAGTAGCATCACTCTCGCCTCTGCAATGAGGCAGATTGTTTCAAGTTTGCTAGGGTTGCGTTTCCGGTACACAGCAGTGCGATAGCAATCTCTGCCTGCAAAATTTCCACTAGTTGATTCACTGCCGCCTCAGACTCATTGGCTGCCTGCAAGAACGGCATTGCCATTCCAGCGAGATCGGCACCCAGGGCGATCGCTTTTGCCACATCCAGCCCATTTCGTAACCCGCCAGAGGCAATCAGGGGAACACTTGCCGCCACTGCCCGAATCGAGGTGATGCATTCTGCGGTGGGAATCCCCCAATCTGCAAAAGTTGCTCCCAAACGCCGCTGTCGAGCATCCTGCGCCCGTTCGCTTTCCACCTTTGCCCACGAAGTGCCGCCTGCACCCGCCACATCGATCGCGCTCACGCCAGCCGCAATCAACTTTTGCGCCATAACCGCTGAAATGCCGTTGCCCACCTCTTTGGCAATCACCGGAACAGGCAACTTTTCACACAGGGTCGCAATCTTGTCGAGCAATCCGCTAAAGTTCGTGTCGCCCTTGGTCTGGACACATTCCTGCACCGGGTTTAAGTGCAAAATCAGCGCATCTGCTTCTAATAAATCCACGACTTTGAGGCATTCATCCAGACCGTAGCGATAGTTCAACTGCACCGCGCCCAAGTTGGCAAACAGCACAATATCGGGAGCCAGCGATCGCACCGTAAACGTAGATGCCACCGCTGGATTTTCCACCGCCACCCGCTGAGACCCCACTCCCATCGCCAATCCATAGCGCTGGGCAACCGCAGCCAACCGCAGGTTAATGGTCTTTGCCAAATCTGTGCCGCCCGTCATGGATGAGATCAGCAGCGGGCTAGCCAGCGACTTCCCCAAAAAAGTAGTCGTTTGGTCAATGTCCTGAAGATCCAGTTCGGGTAAGCAGCAGTGAGTAAAGTGATAGCGCTCTAAGCCACTGCTCGTATGACGAAATTGCACATCCTCCTCCAAACAAACTCGGAGATGATCTGCCTTACGACCTTGAGTTTCTGCTGAAAGATCCATAGTAGAAATGGCGAATTGCGAGTGACGAACTGCGAGTGACGAACTGCGAGTGACGAATGAAGAATAAAAACAAGCGATCGCGTAGGGTGAGTTGAGCCTTGCGAAACGCACCATTCTTGCGAAATGCTTGCGAAACGCACCCCAAATAAATTAAGGCTTGATCAACTCCACGCTATCTTTTCCATCCAAGTTTTGCACATACACTTTAATCGTTTCCTCACGAGCCGTCGGCAATAGCTTTCCCGTAAAATCCGGGTGAATCGGCAATTGACGATGACCGCGATCGACCAGAACCGCCAACCGCACCACCTCCGGTCTACCATAATCTTTCACCGCCTCCAAAGCAGCCCGTGCCGTGCGCCCCTTAAAAATGACATCATCCACCAAAACCACCGTCTTGCCGGATAAATCAAACGGAATTTCAGTCTTAGCAGGCGTGCGAATGCTGATCACATCCAAGTCGTCGCGATAAAACGTGATGTCGATCGCCCCCAGCGGCACTGACACCTGTTCCAGCATTTCAATCTGTCGAGCAAGCAACTGAGCCAACGGCACCCCCCGTGTATAAACCCCCAACAGCACCAGTTTGGAAAGATCCCCCGATCGCTCAATCACTTCCGAAGCAAGCCGCGTCATCGTGCGACGAATATCTTCGGCAGACAAAATTTCAATCACTTCGCTGGACATACGCCGCATTCACCTAGCATTGAACAATTTCTCTCAGGGTTACCCCCTAGTCTCAAATCAATCAAAACTCAATTCCTGGCTGAGCCTTCACCCCTTGTTCCCGAAAGGGATGTTTCACTAAAGTCATTTCGGTTACCAAGTCAGCGCGATCGATCAATCCTTGAGACGCACCCCGTCCCGTTAGGATAATATGCGACTGCTCTAGCTTTTGGTCTAGCCCCGCTAACACTTGCGATTCGGATAAATAGCCTAGTTTCAAGGCAATATTCACTTCATCTAAAAAGACTAGCTTGAAGGCAGGGTTTGCAATGTAAGTCAAAGCTTTTTCCCAAGCTTGCTGCGCCAGTTGAGTATCTCGCTCTCGATCTTGGGTTTCCCAGGTAAACCCTTCACCCATGGCATGAAATTCCAGTTGAGCGGGTTGATTCGCGATCGCCACAGTCCAGTGGTTAAAAGCGGCTTTTTCCGCAGGTTCCCAGGCTCCTTTGATGAATTGAATGATCGCCACTCGATAGCCATGACCGAGCGATCGCAGCACCATTCCCAAAGCGGCTGTAGTTTTCCCCTTGCCGGTTCCCGTATGCACAATCACCAATCCTTTTTCGGCAACCATCCCCGCCAATCGCTGATCTTGAACCTCTTTGCGGCGTTCCATCTTCCGTTTATATTGCTCAGTCGTCAGATCAGTTGCTTGAGAAGTTTCCATAGATTGATTCATAGTCGTCGCATGGGTTTCGCGTTGCTCTAACTATCCTACAAATAATTAAGACTCCCGACTGAAACCTGAAACCCAAAACCTGACCCCTACTCTTAAAATCACCCTTCCGAAGCAAGAGAGCCTAAAGTATTGGTGTTAAAATGACAAAGCCGATACAAAAAGGTAAACGAAAAGCGTTGAAGTTCTTTTCTTTAACTGGATACCGACTGCTTTGGTATCTAGAAATGAAACTCAAGCGGAAGCGGCAGTGTGATCCAGCCCTATCGTGGGCTGATCGCTGTGAAGCGCCCAGTATGACCTGATCGACCTGTAACTGAAGGTTTGTTTGTTGTTGAGTTGTCATGTAAGCAGTTTGCTTATACCCATAACTCCAGCTTAACGAACTGGGTCGATCATGGCTTTTGCAGAGAATTTTTACTGAATTAGTGCTTAGAGTGTCTACCAGACTTGGATTGTGATGCTCTAGAGTTGATGCTTGCCGATGAATGCTTACTTGTAAAGCCATTCATTAGGTTATGAGTTACGCAGTGTGCAACAGAGGGCATATTAAAGTGCTTACCTAGATGCTCAACCTGTCTGCTGTGCTTTGGTTGCTATTTGCAGGATGAGTAGAGCAGGAGCAAAGCTTGGATGCACGCTTTTGTAACCTAACAAGTCAGCGCTTCGCGAACTGAAAGTCAGCGCTTTGCTATCGCGTTCAGTCAACCAGTTAGCACGGTCAGTTAGCACCGTCAATTAGTACGGTCAATTAGCACTGGGGCTTGCAAAAGTTCATCGCTGCTGATGTGATTCTCTGCGAGGTTATTAGCATTATCAAGTGCTGCTTATTCATTTACTTCCTTCTTTATGCCGTTTACCCCGTTTGGAGTCCAAAGATGTCAAAGCTACTCAGCCATAAAATTACACCCTCCCCCATGCCTGCGGAGATTAGTGTTGTCGATTTAATTGATGGCTACTTTACGGCTTATAACTCGGCTCGTCTGCGGGAAA
>JBGTAZ010000028.1:0-6054 GCA_041749615.1 Leptolyngbyaceae cyanobacterium
GCATTGCGATGCAAAATTTTGGCGATCTCGCGGGCATGGCTAGATAGGGCGTGCTCATCTTCGGGTGTCATGGCTGGTCTCAATACGACAGCCCTTATTTTGCCAGCGTCACTCTATTCCTGCAACTTTGAGATGCTCCCAATGTGATACGGAATTCATAGCGTAAAATTTTTTCCGATATTCTTCAATTAAAGCTTCATTTATTGATAGGCTAGGTACTTCTCTATCCCATGTAGCATGATTTCCATGAACAAATTCTGAAAGCTGCCTATAAATTTCTTTTGATGTATTACGTTGATCATCAATATAAATAGATAATTCAGGAAAGAATGCATCAGAAAATCTTTTAGAAAGAACTCCATTCTCCTTATCATTTATTACTTTCCAGATAAGATCTCTTGAGCCGTTTCTCCATTCGATATGTTCAAGCTTATGAGCAGAAAAGTATATAGATCCAAATAAGAGTTCTAGCGCTAGCCTCAATGAGGAAAATGATTGTCTATACATTCCAGATAGTAAGGACAAACAACTAAACTCTATCTGTTCAAGTGAATGATTAATCATGTGCTTCTCTTGATTAGAGGGAACAACTTCCATCCAATCTTGTATTGACGCTGAATAATCATGGATTTTCCCTAAGAAATCACAGTAAATAAGCGATTTATCAAAAATAGTATGAGTGGCTTCGCTTATTGCTTGGTAGTATTCTTGCGCCTTCACAGTACCTCACTACCCATAAATTATATTTTACTAAAACTACTCACAGACCTTGGCTGATGAGCAGTTCTTCAATTCTAACCTTTCACATCCGATCTCACAGACAGCATTATGTCCAAAGCCTCATCAGCGCAGGTTATTAAGGTCACAAAATTTCATGCGATCGCCGTCGTTGATTACCAATCCATCTCTGCATAACCAAATACTCTAACGTTGCCGTTGGCTCAGGTTGCCATAATAGTGCGTTCTGGCGTGCTTAACACACTCTATCGCTGACATTGAGGGCAAAAGTGCGCCGATCGCCCTGCCATTCTCAATCGTTCTATCACCGCTTCACAGGTGCGGCAGAGTTTTCCATCCCTGCCATACACCCACGCTTTGCCGCCATAATTTCCATTGATCCCTTCCACATTACGGAAACTGCTAAACGTAGTGCCGTTTGCGTCAATGCTATCTTGCAATACCCTTAAAGCGTTGCTGTGCAAAAGTTTGACCTGATTGTGGCGTAAGGTGCTGCACAGCGTTTGGGGATGAATGCCGCTTAAAAAGAGGGCTTCATCGGCGTAAATATTGCCCAAGCCAGCGACGATGCGTTGATCGAGCAAAGCGTTTTTGATCGGGCGCTGGCGAGGATGAAGCTGCTGATAAAAGTAGTCAACCGAAAATTCAGCCGAAAAGGGTTCGGGTCCAAGCGCCTGCAACCCGGTGATGATTTGCTCAGGGGGCAACTCTGGCGGCACCCACCACAGTTGCCCAAAGGTGCGCTGATCAACAAATCGCAGTTCGCGATCGCCCTCAAAAAATAGCCGCACCCGTGTATGCTTTGGCACTGGCTGTGCGGTATCCACCCAAAGCAGTTGCCCGGTCATGCGGAGATGTGCGCCTAGGTAGCCAGCGGAAGCGGGGGGAGGGGGGAAGGGGATAGGGGATAGGGAATAGGGAACAGTGTTTTTAACGAGTTCGGCAATTAAATATTTGCCGCGTCGATGCCATTGGGCGATCGCGGTTCCAGTTAATCCGTCTAAAAAACTAGATATATCATCGGGATGGGCAATAGTGCGATCTAGCAGCACTTGCCCACCCTGGATCGGTTGGTGTAGCGTTAATTGATTTAAGCCCCGTCGAACGGTTTCAACTTCAGGCAGTTCAGGCACAAAGGTTCAACAACTTAGGATTAGACTCCAATTCTAATCTGGGTAGAGCGTTCAAGGAAAACTTCTGTGAAAAATGTGAAGTCTACTAATGCTTAAACGCTTTACCCTAGCTCAAGCGACGATTAACGGCTTTCGGTGCCTTGATTAGGCGCGCCCACTACACCATTGTTGCTCCCTTCGCCTGACTCAGCTTTTGCGGTAGGCTTCGCCTCCGTTTTAGTATTGCTGCCTGTTGTGCGGGTGCTTTCATCAATGGGGGTTTGTTCGTCACTAGCGGTTGCGGTCGATTTTGTTTCGTCTGTCATGGTTTTATCCTCAGTAAGATTTCGAGAGATTGTCTAAGCTTCTGAGCGCTCTAGCAATATCCCAACCATAGGCAATTTTTGGATTCTCTCTCTCTCTCTCAAGCTAGATCTGGCGATCGCTGGGTCTACTACATTTGTGGTAGATATCATCCCCGTTCTATTCAATAAAAAGGGTGAAGACAATCCATGTCTTCACCCCTGATTTGCTTTTCTGGCAGCAAATTGTTATCGAGATGGGTCAAATAGTCTTAACCTTAACCTTAAGTAGGAGAAGCTTCCGCTTTCGCAGCCGCTTTCTTCTTCGCAGGAGGCTCAACTTCAACAACTTCGCTTGTGCCAAAGTTATTGGTGTTTACCCCAGCATAGTTAACCCGATCAAATCGAACGATAACGGGGTATTTAATGCCACCTTGGTCAATGGAGGCAACAGTGCCTACTTCTTGAAACCAATAGGACTCTTTGCGCATGATACGGACTTTAGAACCACGCTGAACCATGAGTGTTTTCCCTTATTTGCTTAACTCACCCAGCTAATGCAGATACTTTACACCGGAGTGTTAACCGACAAAGCATTCAGACGCAGGGTTGAAACAATCTGCAATATTCAGCAAAGAAAGGCAATATATGGGGGCAGGTTAATGGGTTCGGGTTTTGGAGTTCGGGGTTCGGAGTTCGGGGTTCGGGATATGGCTGATGCAGAGGAGGGGGCTGGAGGAAAGGGGTGAGTGAATCGGCAAAATAGTTCAAATGTTCGCAAGAAAATCCTTTACTTTAGAGAGAATAGGAAGTAGGGAATAAGAGGTAGGAGAGATTCCTGGGATATTCGCCACTCGTCATTCGCCACTCGTCACTCGTCATTCGCCACTCGTCACTCGTCATTCGCCGCTTGTCTCTTTTATGTCTTACGAACCGCTGCATCACAAATATCGACCTCAAACGTTTGCGGAGTTGGTGGGGCAGGAGGCGATCGCCTCGACGCTGACTAATGCAATTCGACAGGAGAAAATTGCGCCTGCCTATTTATTCACCGGGGCGCGGGGCACGGGAAAGACTTCGAGCGCTCGCATTTTGGCAAAATCGCTGAATTGTCTTAGCAGCAAGACCCCCATTGAAACGCCCTGTGGCATCTGTGAGGTGTGTCGAGCGATCGCCAAAGGAGATGCCCTCGACGTGATTGAAATTGATGCTGCCAGCAACACAGGGGTAGACAATATTCGCGAACTGATTGAACGGGCGCAGTTTGCCCCGGTGCAGTGCCGCTACAAGGTTTACATTATTGATGAAGTTCATATGCTGAGTACGGCAGCATTCAATGCGCTGCTGAAGACTCTGGAAGAACCGCCCGATCGCGTGGTTTTCGTGCTAGCAACCACCGATCCTCAGCGGGTTCTGCCCACGATTATTTCTCGCTGTCAACGGTTTGACTATCGGCGGATTCCGTTGGAACCGATGGCAAATCATCTGCGGCACATTGCCGATCAGGAAAGCATTTTGATTACGGCGGAAGCGGTGACGTTGGTGGCGCAAATTGCCCAAGGCGGCTTGCGCGATGCGGAAAGCTTGCTAGACCAACTCAGCCTCTTGCCCACTGAAATTAGCGTAGAGCAGGTCTGGGATTTGGTGGGGTCGGTGCCAGAGCGTGATTTGTTGGAGTTAGTCGGCGCGATCGCCCAAGATGACCCAGAAGCCGTGATCGACAGCACTCGCCGCCTAATGGATCGGGGACGGGAACCGCTGATTGTGCTGCAAAATCTCGCTAGCTTTTATCGAGACATGCTGATTGCCAAAACTGCTCCGCAGCGCAGCGATCTAGTTGCCCTGACTCCGGTTACCTGGCAACACCTGTGTGACCTAACGCAGACTCTCGACCTGGGGCTGATTCTGGCAAGCCAGCAACATCTCCGCAGTGCCGAAAGTCAGCTTAAAAACACTACTCAACCCCGTCTTTGGTTAGAAGTAACGCTGATGGGGTTGTTGCCCTCTGCGGCGAGTGCTGCGGCGATCTCGCCGCCCCATGCCAGCCCCTCTCAACTTCGCCCTAATTCAACATCCCATAAGCCTACCAATCCGGTGCAATCAGGGATTTCAACTCCTGCCGCGATTCCACAGTCGAATGCTCACCCTGTTTCTCCTCCGCCAGCCGAGACCCCCCCAGCGGCACCCATAGAACCAACGGACGCGATTCGTGAGGGAATCGCTCCACCGCCTCAACCCGGTCTTCAGCCGCCCACTTTGCCCAGCAGTCTAGAGACTACCTGGCAAGAGGTAATTCTTCAAATTCAACCCTACTCAACCCAGGTAATGGTGCGTCAGCAGTGCCATCTGGTTGCATTTGATGGAGAGCAGGCGCGGCTAGCGGTGAGTACTCAGCCCCTATTCAAAATGGCGCAGGGCAAGTTACCCAATATTGAAGCCGCGTTTGAACAGGTATTTGGACAAAAAATTCGGATTAGCTTAGAGGTCGCCCCACCAGGAACCCGACCGACTGCCACGCCTCCAGCCCAGACTCCTCCACCGCCTGCCAAACCTAATCCATCCCAGCCGCGACCCGACCCAGCCGCGATCGCGCGATCTCAGCCGTTCGATCCGCCATCCCCCAAAAACATTCCTGAGGTAGAGCCACCCAATCAATCGCTAGAAGAAGTTCTGGGCAATGAAGCCGCTCCCAAAAATGCAGATGGTAGCCCTACCTGGAAGCAGGATGAAGTCACCGATGCCGCCCATCGGCTTGCCGACTTTTTTGCAGGCAAGGTTGTGGATGATGAAGATAGAGCCGAGGTGCCGCTCAATCTGGATTTAGAAGTTCCTGAACCCGAAATCGAGCCGGAAGAGCCAACGCTTGCTGAAACCCAAAACCAGGAGTCCGATCTAGACGATGACGATGACGATGACGATATTCCCTTTTAGGCTCTCTACGCCGCCTTATCCTGCCCGTAATGTCTTGTTTTGACCCACTTAAGCCGTTTAGGGCGAACAGAGATTCGAGCGGTCGTACTGGCAACTACGGGCAACCAGTGCAGCATGTATACCGTGCCGTAGATTGCTCTGAGCAGAATTAACGAGGGCAAAGTCGATGCATTGGTTTCAGGGGGTGGAGTCGATAGCGATCGCGTTGAGCGCCGAATTCGCCGCAAGCCAAAGGTCATGCCTACCAGCGACATCAAGACCGACAAGCCAGCGAGGGGGGCGAATAGTAGGGGCTGGTGCCGCAAAATTGCCATCAGCATATCCGGTACGGTGGCGCTAGGCAACGCATATTGCAAAACCCAGAAGACAGCCATATCCGCCGTTTTGCGAATGCCCATGCGAGTCCGAAGCAGCGGTTGCCAATAGTCTAAATAGCGCTGGTAGCCGCCTTCCGCCCAGCGGCTCCGTTGATGCCACAGGGCGATCGCGTCGGTTACTCCTTCCTCCTGCACCGCAGGATAGGTGGTGAAATCAATATCCCAATCGTCTAAGTGCAACCGAAAGGTCAGATCTAAATCATCCGTAATGGTCTCTTCATTCCAGCCGCCACAGCGCTCCAACGCCGTTCGTCGCACAAACTGACCATTTCCTCGCAGTTCGCCAATCCCCCCGATCGCAATCCGCTGATCTTGCCAAAATGAATCCAACGCCATTTCGGCAATTTGTCCCTGAACCCACAGATTTCCCGACACATTTGCAATTTGTTTACGCACCTGCACCGCACCCAAATCCGCTCGCTCAAACAAGGGCAGCACCCGTTGAAATAAATCGGGCGTAACCTGAGAATCCGCATCAAAGACCGCGATAATCTCTCCCTTCGTCAACGGCAACACTTGGTTAAGTGCCCCTGACTTGCCTCCCGCCGCCCCCACAGGACGATGAAATACCCGCAGTTGCTCATACTGTTGAGC
>JBGTAZ010000029.1:0-16212 GCA_041749615.1 Leptolyngbyaceae cyanobacterium
CATCACTCATCCTATCCATCCTCGCAGGCACGCCCTTAGAAAAATTAGAACGGGCTTTTCCAGGTAAAGCGGTGATTCGAGCGATGCCCAACACTCCCGCTACCGTTGGCGCAGGAATTACCGCGATCGCGCCGGGTCTACTTGTTCAACCCCATCACTTGGAACAAGCAAGTCGCATTTTTGGTGCCGTTGGCGAGGTGGTGGAAGTGGCAGAGTCTTACATGGATGCCATCACGGGCTTGTCTGGCTCTGGTCCTGGCTATGTAGCATTGATAATCGAAGCGTTGGCTGATGGGGGCGTGGTCGCAGGGTTGCCTAGGGCGATCGCCACCAAACTTGCCATTCAAACGGTCAAAGGTTCTGCCCAGTTGCTACAAGACACTGGAATGCATCCCGCTCAACTGAAAGATCAAGTCACCAGTCCCGGTGGCACCACGATCGCGGGTATTGCCCATTTGGAGCGTGCGGGTGTTCGCTCTGCCTTAATTGAGGCTGTCCGCACTGCCTATTTGCGATCGCAAGAGTTAGGCAAACAATAAGCTTTCTTGGTCAACACTCTTTTGCACAGCGGTTATGCAGCAGATGCATAGCCCACAAATCGGCATTGCTGAATCTGAATTGCTGATGCAGTTCAGATTCAGCAATGCTATCTAAAAAACTAAAATTTTATCGTTCACCTTTTAAAAAAGCGGCAGGCACCTAGTTACTAGGTGCCTGCCGCTTTCAAAAAGACTCTAAGAAGTAAAGGCAACCTGGAAGAAGCCGCTGCCTCCTACCTTACCCAGAGAATCGACTATCGTGAACTGGAAGCCATCACTAGAACCAACTCCAGAATAACGGTAGGTGATAATGCCATCCGTTATATCCTTCTGGCTAAAGGTTTGCCCCACAGTCAAGGCTGTACCATTACGGCGTACATCCCCCGCACTTGGCACTGTTGCCAACCTAAATAACACTTGCTCTGGTGAATTATCAGCATCCGTTGCTCGTAAAATGCCATTGCTAATTTGCCGAGTTGCCGGAGTTCCTGCCATTAGGGTGAGTGGCAGGTTGGTTACCAGAATTGGGGCATCATTCACCGGCGCGATTGTGATATCAACCCGTTCTGGATCATTCACGATCGTGCCGTCAGACACCTGGAAGCTAAAGGAATCAGATGTTCTTTCACTGCCATTATTCAGGTAAGTGATAATTCCATTGTCGATTTCTTGCTGAGTAAACACCCCGCCCGCCCCAAAACTCACGTTATTCCTTTGCAATTGCCCGTAGGTTGGGGTCGATTGCAAGGTGTAGCGAATTTGAGATGGCAAGTTATCTGAATCGGTGGTTAACACCAAGTTTCGCAAGTTCGCGGAACCTCCTTCATTCAAAGACACCGGACCCAACGAAACCGACGTTGGGGCATCATTGACCGCAGTCACAGCAATATTGAACGATCCCAACACAGTACTATTGCCATCCGTCACCGAGAAATTGAATCCATCGGTCGGCGACTCAGACCCATTGTTTTGATAGATCAAAAGACCGTTTTCGATATCCTCCTGTGTAAAGGTTTGCCCCTGAGTCAATGGCGTGCCGCCAAACTGTAGCTCTCCAGCATTGAGGTTGCTTTCCAGCGTGTAAATCAGTTCAGCCGAATCGGGATTATCCACATCGGTGAATAGCAGCAGCGTATCCAAAATGGCGCTGCCCGCCGCTTCCGATAAGGTCAACCCGGTATTAACCAAGGCTCTCGGTGGATCGTTAAACGGCAGAATCGCGATATTAAAGGTCGTCGGTGATGCGGGTAGCAGCGCTCCACCATCCGAAATCTGGAAGGTGAAACTATCCGAAGTTGCTTCACTGCCATCTTGGGCATATCTCAGACGATTGCTATCTATATCTGCCTGCGTGAATCGGCTACCAGTCGTTAGGGTTGTAAATCCGGCTCCAGTCGAAATTCGCAACTGACCCGCAGTGGGTGTACCCGCAACAACGTAACTAATCTGAGCCGCAGTGCTGTCCGCATCAGTGGATCGGAGCAAACTGTTGCTGATGATAACGTTGCTTGGAACACCGCTACTCTCGCCCACGGTCAACGTGTTGACTGATAGCAACACTGGCTCATCATTCACCGCAGTCACATTGATTGTGACGGTTCCGATTGCCGGAACCACTGAACCAGACCCCGTTGCCCCTTGGTCACTGATATTGATAATCAGCCTATCGGTTCCAGAGAAGTTTGCATTAGG
Organism: Leptolyngbyaceae cyanobacterium; assembly: GCA_041749615.1. GTDB lineage: Bacteria > Cyanobacteriota > Cyanobacteriia > Leptolyngbyales > Leptolyngbyaceae > ULC077BIN1. Next base: position 2,232 of record JBGTAZ010000029.1, read on the forward strand.
TTGGTAACTGACGTTTTCAAAGGCGCTGACAAAGTCCGCGATCGCCCCTGTAAAGGTGACAAAACTACTGCCATTCGAGCCACCCGCCACATTCAGCCCAGCAGATTGTGGGAGCGTAATCGTCCCTTGCTGCACCGAGAGGACAACTCGCACCGGACTACTGCCCGAATCAACATCTGTAAACTGAATCGCATTCGCTCCACTAAAGACCAGCGGTGATGCCGGATCTTCTTGAATAGTCTGCGCTCCAGGCAAGGTCAGCGTGGGTCTATCATTCACCGGAGTGACGATGATAGTAAACAGTTGCGGAGCCGAAGTATCCTGTCCATTTCCAGGCGTAAGCCCACCGTTGTCTGCTAACTGAACCGTCACCACGGCTGTCCCGTTGGCATCGGGTGCCGAGGTGTAAGTCAGCGTGCCCGTTGGGCTAATAGTGGGCGGCACTAGGAACAGAGATGGATTATCGTTCGCAACCAAGAAGCTCACCGTCTGCGAACTGCCTTCACCCGGACCAGCAGTAATGTTGGCGGCAAAGCCACTCACCGTTCTCGCTCCGCTATCTTCTGCCACCGTTTGAGTAGAGCCTCTGGTAAAGGACGGCGCATCATTGACTGGCAGCACATTAATCGTGAAGACGTAAGGCGCTGCGGCATTGACACCACCGTTAGCAGTACCGCCGTTATCTCGCAGGGTTGCCGTGATCACCGCAGAACCAAAGGCATTTGGAGCCGTTTGGAAAGTGAGAAGTCCAGTTGTTGGATCGATCGCAGGTCTTGAATTGGACAGGAACAGATTCGGATTGCTGTTGGTGATACCAAAGCTGAGGGTTTGAGATGCAGTTTCACCAGACCCCACTGACAAATCGGCTGCAATGGCAATACTTTGAGCCACATCATCCTCAAGCACTTCTACTAAGGGCGATGCCAAGATAGGGGTGAAGGTGGGCGCATCGTTCACCGATCGCACCACAATCGTAAACAGTTGAACCGGAGAAGTATCTACTCCACCGTTATCAGTGCCGCCATCATCTTGCAGCCTGACGCTAACCACTGCGGTGCCAAAGGCATCGGGTGCCGCCGTATAAGTGAGAGTCCCTGTTGTTGGATCAATGGTGGGAGGAACACTGAACAATGCGTCGTTACTGGTACTCAACAGGAAGTTCACCTGCTGAGTGCTTTCGTTTGCCAATGTTGTGGCAGGACCAGAACGAATGTTGGTTGCCCAGCCGTTGACAGTGACCGCAGCCGCATCCTCATTAATAGTCTGGTTTACGCCCTTCGTGAAGGTTGGTGCATCGTTCACCTGGTTAATGGTGATGCTTAGAACCACTGGATCAGAGGCATTGATACCCCCATTCAGAGTGCCACCGTTATCCCTAAGAACCACTGTCACGTTGGCAACCCCATTCGCGTCGGCACGCGGCGTATAGGTAAGCGCCCCTGTCGATGGGTTGATCACTGGGGCAGTTTGGAACAAGCTGGGGTTGTCATTGCCCGTGACAGCGAAGGTCAACGCCTGACCGGATTCATTCGTTGCCCCTGCGGAAATAGCGGTTGCCCACTGTGGAACAGTTTGCTGGGTGCCAGCGGTAGTCGATGAACCAGATTCATTAATCGTGTAGCTGGTGGCGGCGGGGGTAAAGCTGGGTTTGTCATTAATGGACGTAACGCTTAGGCTGATTGATTTTGTGACCGCCGAAGGTCCAATCGATAAACCTGTTGCTCCTTGGTCATTCACTGTCACCGTGATGCGGTCAGAGCCAAAGTAATTGGGATTACCTTGATATACCAGACCTGCAAGGGCTGCCTGGACATCAGCCACTAATCCGGTGAATGTGACGGTGTTGCTGCCATTTGTGCTGCCATTTGTGAAGCTCAGCAGTCCATTGTCATTAACGGTTACAGTTCCGCTGGACGCAGTTAACGTGACCAGCAGCGGGCTGTCTGCGGAATCCACATCATTCAAGGTCAAGTTCAGTGCAGTCGTGGGCAAGTCTTCACCCACCACGATCGTTGCCGTTGGCACCGTTAGGGTGGGGGCATCGTTGACCGCAACCACATTCATGGTGACTATCCGGTTGGTAGGAGTTGTCCCATCTGTGACATCAATGGTGATTTGTTCAGTACCGTTGAAATCCTGAGTGCCTTTATACCGCAAGTTATTTAGGGCACCTGAGACTGCACCAGGGGTTCCACTGAAGGAAATAGAACCCGTATTGTTACCCGTCAAACCAACCAACCCACTGGTAGAACCTAATCCTAAAGTTCCGCCAAATTCACTAGAGAGGGTGACCGTTAGCGGCGTGGAGTCTAGGTCGGTGGCGTTGATGCGATTCACACCGGAGAACGTGAATTGGGTGTCTTCGTTCACATTCAAGAGTGCCGCCGTGGGAACGGTAATCGTTGGGGCATCGTTAACGGGATTGATCGTCAGGCTAAACGTGGACAGTGGCAAGATGCCTGTTGAGCCGTCGGATGCGGTGAAGGTAAAGCGATCGCTCGTTGCCTCACTGCCGCTATTAACATAGGTCAAAAGCGTGGCGCTAATATCTGCCTGGGTAAAGGTTTGCCCCGCAGAAAGCGTTGTGCCGTTTCTGACCAAGAGACCGCGAGTTGGTGCGGTACTGAGAGTATAGATGGGGCTAAGAGCAGGACCATCCGGATCGGTGATTAGAAGAGTCGCATCGCTAATGATGAGCGTATTGCCTTCGTCTACCACATCTCCTAGATTCACCGCAATTTTCGGTCCATCGTTCACCGGAGTAACGGAGATGTTGAAGGTTTGAATGCCAGCCGCATCTCCATTGGTATCTGTCACATCAAAGATGAAGTTGTCACTCGTCGTTTCGCTGCCATTGTGCTTGTAGGAAATGAGATTGCCGTCAATGTCTGCTTGGGTGAAGGTGTTAGTGGCTGTACCAGCTTTGAGCAGAGTTCCGTTGGCAGGATCTGAGGATACGCTGAAGGTTAGCTGCGAAGACACATTATCCGTGTCGGTTGCGCTAAGAATTGACTTGGTTAGTGTAACCAGTCCTTCTTCTAGAAGTGTGATGCCTGCATTGGTGGCAATGGTTGGCGCATCATTAGCCGGGGTAACGTTGATGCTAAAGGTGGTTAAACCAATTAACCCAGGTGCGCCCAAGCCAGAGGTTGCCCCGTCAGAAGCGCTGAAAGTGAAGCGATCGCTAGTAAATTCACCGCCATTGTTGATGTAAAAGACCTGCCCATTATCCAAGTCCAGTTGGCTAAAGGTTCCTCCAGCCGACAGGGTAGTGTTGCCGCTGCGTAGAATACCGCGCTGAGGTCCACTCCCTAAAGTGTAGGTTAGTGGTCCGGGTCCATCGTTGTCTGTAATCAGTAAATTGCTACTGTTTAGCGCAGTCGTAGACGCTTCATTCACCGTGAGGCTAACGTTATTCGATAGACCAGGCGCATCATTGACTTGAACCACATTGATATTTAATGTAGCCGTGTCTCCTGGAGCGCCTGACTGATCAGTCAGAGTGAATGAGAAGCTATCAGAGGAGGCTTCTGAGCCGTTTTGCTGATATCTCACCAAGCCGCTGTTGATATCCGCTTGGGTGAAACTGGTGACTGCCGTGCCATTGAGCGAGATCGTGCCGCCCAACGGTGGAGAGGCAACGGTGTAGGTGATTTGAGCCGCTAGACCATCTGGATCGGTCGCATTCAGCAGCGTACTAGAGAAGCTAACACCCCCGCCTTCTGTGACAGTGATCTGCGGGTTGGTTGTGAGCAAACTGGGCAAATCGTTGACTGGCACAACCGCAATGCTGAATGTTTTGGGTGCCTGCAGGGTGGTGTTCCCCGCTTCGTCTGTAAAGGTGAAGGTGAAGGCATCCCTCGTTGTTTCACTCCCGTTTTGCTGATAGGTGACGCGACCACTATTAATATCGGCTTGAGTAAAGGTGCCGCCAACTGAAATAGGTGCACCCGCTACAGCGAGTTGCCCGTTTGCTGGGGCAACAGCGCCAACCGTATATCGAATGAATGCCGGGGCGCTGTCGGAGTCGCTAATATTAAGCTCCGCATTAGACAGGGTGAACCGCTCGTTTTCGTTAACGGTCAAGTTGGGGTTGGTCGTCAACAGAACCGGAGAGCCTTGTACTCTCAGCACAAAAATCTCGAAGGTCGATGGAGCCAGTGTGGTTGTCCCATCTGAAACGGTGAAGGTAAAGCGATCGCTATTACTAGGGTCTCCACTATGCAAGTATGAGACGATACCCGCATTCAAATCTGCTTGAGTAAAAGTCGTCGTCGCCGTGCCGCCAAGAAACAGCGTCCCTTGATCGGGTGCATCTGTCACTGAGAAAGTAATCCTATCTTGAGCCGCCGCAGATATAAATTCTGCATCAGTCGCTCTCAAAAGCGTTGAGTTAATAACTTGGGTTGACCCACTACTAACCGTAATCCCCGCATTCGTCACTAGCGCTGGCGCATCATTCACCTGCAACACGGAGATGCTGAATGTGCGTTGGGTTGGCACCAAGAAGCCACCAGCACCATCGGTTACGGTGAACGTGAAGTTGTCACTACCTGGGATGTCTAATCCACTGGAATCATAAGTCTCGCTGCCATTCTGCTGATAAACCAACTTGTTGCTGGTGATATCTGCCTGGGTAAAGGTGCTGTTTAAAGTAAGTGGCTGTGCTCCACCCAAAACATTGAGTAGCAGGGTTCCCTTGGTCGGCAAACTGTTCAGGCTATAAACAATCTGTGTTGCAGTTTGCTCAATGTCTGTGACTAGCAAACTGCCGCTGCTAATGGTGACTGCTGCCCCTTCCGATACCGTAGTACCAGCAAAAGACACCAAAACGGGTGGGTCATTCACTGGAACGATGTTAATACTGAAGGTTGTATTGGGAATCGTGCCACCCTGACCATCAGACACTCCAAAAATAAATCGATCCGTCAGAGTTTCACTGCCGCTCTGTTGATAGACCAACTTGCCCTGATTAATATCTTGCTGAGTGAAGAGATTGCCTGTGCTAATCGCGGCTCCGTTAAGCAGCAGGCTACCGTTTGTGACATTGGGTGCAGTGGCTAGCTGATAGGTCAACTGGATCGGCGTATTGTTTGCATCCGTCACCAAAAGTAAGTTATTGCTAATCGTCTGCAATGCTGACTCGGCGACCGTGAGCGGACCGCTAGAAACCAGCACCGGCGGAGCATTGCCTTGCACGCTTAACTCATACGAGCTAGCCGCACCCGCTTGACCAGCAAAGACTCGAACATAGTAAGTCCCGGCAGAGAGACTCAAATTTGCCAAGATCTCTGAAGCTCCAGAGGCATTTGTTGAAGAGGCGATCACTGCCCCGCCACTGTTAAGAATCTGGACATCTAAGTTACCCGCGAGGGAGCCTCCTCCTACCCCGTTTAGGTTTAAGCCGACTAGCGACTGCCCATTTACTGAGAATCTATAGTAATCGTCTGCATCGCCCGTCGTGATGCCATCACGGTAGATTCCATTTCCATTCAAGGTGCCTATATTAAGAGATGCCGCTAAACTGTTTCCGGCCGCATCCTGCTGGGTTACAGGCTGCGATCGCACCGATGAAGTGAGAGCCACCCAGTTCAAATCAGGTACGCCAAGAATCGGCACAATGGCAGTTCGGTCTAAACCATTAAACAACCAGACTTCATTTGCCCCGTTAGAGAAATTACGGACTAGAAGATCGAGTTGTCCATCTCCATTAAAATCGCCTGCACCTTGAGGCACTTCAAAGGGTGCCGAAGTAGGCAGAAAACTGATAGAGGTAGGCTCAGAAGCTCCACTCAGAAGCCAAATTGCATTTTCCCCAGAAATTGAGTTGTGAAACAGTACATCAGAAACGGTGTCATTATTGAAATCATCAACTCCTACAACACTCCAACCAGGATTAACGAAAAGGTTTGTTGAGATGTCAGCAATGACAGAAAACGATGAATCTAGAAGCCAGAAACGAATCTCTCCGGTCGCAACATTTTGAAAAACAAGATCCGGCGTGGCATCACCATTCAGGTTCCCTGCCCCTCCAATGACAAAGTTGGAGTCAGGCTGAATTGGAAGGGGTACTTCACGAGTTACCTGACCATTAGAATCTAACTGCCAAAACAACTGGGACCCCAGCGGGTAAGCGGGATTGTTGCTGCCGTTGTAGCGCCAAACAATATCATCAATCCCATCACCATTGAAATCAGCGATACCTGAGCTTTCCCACTGAGTATCTGGAACAACATATCCAAGGGGTTTGTTTCCAACAAAAGTTGTCCCGTCTAGAGTCCAGATTTCATTGGCACCAGTTGAATAGTTACGCCAAGTTATATCACTGCGAATACCTGTATCACTGCGGACGCTGAGGGTATAGTTTGTGCTGGGAGTGCTACTGGCGGGGTTCGTAGGGTCAACTGGGGGACCCGGAAATACCCGAATGAAATACTCTCCCGCTGGCAAAACGGTGTTGATCGTTTCAGCCAGAGATCCTTGGTTAAGCGACTGAAGCGGCAGACCGTTAACGGACACGACTGCGCCGTTAGAATCCAAAATAGCAACATCTGCGTTATCAGCTAGCCCTGTTAGGGCTAGGTTGAAACTGCTATTTCTGTTCAGCGTGAATTTGTAGTAATCGTTGTCGCTAAACTCCACTGAGTCGGCGAATATCTTTGTGTTTGTACCTAAGGAAATCGGAAGAGCGTCACTTAGGGTATTTCCAATACTGTCAGGCATCGCGGCTATCACCCCATCAATTGGCATTGCTATGATGCCCTATGAGTTGATCTCGGCATACACACTTTACACAACTTTACAAAAGCTGCCGATCATCGCAGGAAAAATCGTGAGTTTGACTTTGGACAGCCAGCATTTGATACGTTGCCTTTCAGGTACGTTGCCTTCCAGGATGGATGAAATTTATGTCCTATTTAATCGAGCTTGGCTATACCTTGCTGTTTGCGATCGCTCTAGCAAGATCTAACAAGCCTTCACAAGCTCTAACAAGCCCTTACAAAAGAATTTCGTTAAATAGCTGCTTGTTGTCTTTGATAAAGCGACCAGTACAACCCTTTACTCTTGAGCAGATCATCATGAGTGCCCTTTTCGACCAACACCCCTTTCTCCAGCACTAAAATCAAATCTGCTTTTTTCAAGGGGGCAAATCGGTGAGCAATTAGAAAAACGGTGCGATTCGTTGAAACCCGCTGCAAACTTTGCAAAACTTGCTGCTCGGTTTCACTATCTAACGCACTTGTTGCCTCATCCAGCACCAAAATTGGAGCCTGCGAAAGAAACAGACGCGCCAGCGCTAACCGCTGCCGTTGCCCACCCGATAAGGCTGTGCCTCGTTCTCCAATATTGGTTTCATACCCGTGGACTTGATCACTAATAAAGTCATGGGCAGCCGCTAAGCGAGCCGCTTCAACGACCTGTTCGGCTGTCACATTGGGGTTCCCAAGGCTGATGTTGTCAAAAACCGTGCCGTTAAACATGAAGTCTTCTTGCAGCACTACCCCAATTTGTTGACGCAAGGAGACCAAATCAGCGCTTTTAATGTCGAATCCATCGACCAAAATCCGTCCAGATTCCGCTGGGTAAAGCCGCTGGATTATCTTAGAAAGAGTACTTTTGCCAGACCCGCTGCGACCCACTACGCCAACGAGCATTCCTGGCTCGACCGTAAAGGAAATTCCGCGCAGAACTGGTTCCTGATTGGGGTTATAGCGGAAAAAGACTTGATCAAACACGACTTGCCCTTGTAAAGGCGGCAGCACTAAACCAGTGCCTGCCTCGGTTTCGGGAGCAGTGTTAAGAATATCGCCAATGCGATCGACTGAAAGCAACACTTGCTGAAGCGTTTGCCAAAGCTGAATCAATCGCAACAAGGGTCCTGTCATCCGACCCGACAGCATTTGAAACGCAACCAGTTGACCAATCGTCAGTTTTTGCTCAATCACCAGCTTTGCCCCAAACCACAGGATCAGCACAGAAGAAAGTTTGGTGAGAAAGTCGGCAATGTTGCCACTGATATTAGAAGTGGTGGAGGCTTTGAAACTGGTGCGAATAAATCTGGCAAATAGTCCTTCCCAGCGCTCCCTTGACACTGGCTCTGCTGTATGAGCTTTTACAGAGTGAATGCCCGTTACCGTTTCAACTAAAAAAGACTGACTGTCAGCACTGCGATTAAAGGTTTCGTTGAGCCACCCGCGCAAAATTGGGGTGGCAATGATGGTCAGTGCTGCGAACAGAGGTAGCACTGATAGCGCCACCCAGGTTAAGGTGACACTGTAATAAAACATGACGGTTAAATAAACGCTGGCAAAAATTGCGTCTAAAACGACCGTCATTGCGGTGCCTGTGAGGAAACTGCGGATATTTTCTAGCTCTTGCACTCGTGCAACCGTATCGCCAACCCGCCGTGCCTCAAAGTAAGATAAGGGCAACCGCATCAAGTGTCGAAAAAGCTGAGCAGAAAGACTCAGGTCTAGCCGCCGCGCCGTGTGGGTAAAGACAAACAGGCGCAGCGCTCCCAGGAATGCTTCAAAAAATGCCACGGACAAGAGGGCAAATGCCATCACATCCAAAGTGGAGAGGCTGCCCTGCACCATGACCTTATCAATGACGACCTGCGTGATGATTGGACCTGCCAACCCCAAAATTTGCAGGGTGAACGAGGCTAGTAATACCTCGCTAAGCAGGCGACGATATCTCCAGACGGCTGGCAAGAACCAAGATAAGCCAAAGCGTTCTTGCTTTTGGATCGTTTCAATTTGCCACAGTTGACCATCCCACACTGTTTGGATAATTGAGCGGGGAATGCTTTCGCAGGTTTTATTGGGATTGAGGGGGTCTGCAATAATCAGGCGATCGCCCTTCGTGCCATAAACCACTACCCAATGAGATGATCCTTGAGATCCATTGTTTTGAAACGTTGGCGATGCCGTGTCTTGGTCTTGCCACAGCATCAGGATAGGGTAATCTAACCTCCGCAACCCCGTCCAATCAATCCCTTGACTGCTGCGTAAATCAATATGACGCAACTGCAATCCTACTTTTTCAGCCGCTTCAATCACATCGGCTGGACGTTGACTAGATAGTTGCCGTTGCACCCAATCCAAGCTAGTAGAAATTTGCAAATGATTGGCTGCCATAGTCAGGCAGGCAGCCGGGGTATTCACGGCTGCCACAAAGGGAAAACCAGAGACGGGCTGAGGAGCCTCATCTGTTTTGGGCTGTAGACGTACCCGGTGAGATATCCAGTAACTCTCTAACGCTGGAGTGGCGATCGCCAGCCATAGATCGGTGCGCCAAGTCACCAAAACCACATCCTTTTCTGCCGCCCTCGCCTTCCAAGAACCCGGCAACTCCAGCAAATCTCCGACCCAGTCCCCCGCTTTCAGAATCACAGACTGCTCATCCTCAGGCACCAAACGCACCTTACCCTTCAGCACATAGCTGTGAATGCCAGGAGAATCAGTTGCCCAAATGACTTCTCCTAGCCCATAGCGACGAACTTCTGCTTGTTGCTTAAACTGAACCTGTTGATCGGCATTCAGCAAGCTCAGCGGTGGAGAATTCCAAGGCAAATTAGTAGTGAGATCAGTTGCAATCATGGAGGGTTCCTGGACTAACGCAATTTAGGAGGTGAGGGGAATCGGTCTTTGCATGACAACAGCGCTACTCTAGCAACTGAATACTAGAAAACTCAGGTGTTATTCATTCACTTGAAGTTTAACCGTCATGGCTTGAATTTTTTCAGTCAGCCACTTCTCGAACAATTCACCTTGCATCGTTTGCTTGAGTTGACCCTCCTCTAAGGTAGCGGGCAGAAATTGTTCGACGCGAAAAATTGCCCAGTAAGCCTCGATCGGCAACGGACCCACCACGCTTCCCGGCTCAACTGAATCAAGCGCCGACCTGAGTACGTCGGGCATTGTGCCGCGACTCACCGGTCCCATCATGCCATTCGCAACGCGCTCATCTGCCTTGGAGTATTCGCGAGCAAGTTGCTCAAAACTACCGCCTTCAGCAATTTGGGTATGCAACTCTTCTGCCATTTCCTTGCTTTCTACCACAATGCGCGATAGCACAATCCGATCCAGCATGAGCTTTCGTTCAATAAAATGCTCTTGCAGCCGAGGTTCAGTGACCTGAGCTTTTAGCTTTTCAAGCTTAAAGCTGTTTTTGATCTGGCTATGGAATAAGTCGTAGGTTGTGCCGTTACGCACGAGCCAATCTTGAAACGCCTGCTGATCGGTCAATTGATTTTGTAACCGGAAATCAACCGCTGCCTGCTCCACCATGGAAGGGTTAATCTCTAACCCTTCGCGGGTTTCTAGCTCTTGCTCTAAAACATACTGCCGCAAGACATCTCCAATAAATCCTTGTAATTTGCCGCCCATTTGCAGGTAGCGCAGGCATTGCCGCAGTGAAATGGGCTTTTCGTCAACAATTAGGAGTGCGTTTGCTTCCATGAATCTCTAACTCTGAACAACGTCTTGAGGACTATCTCGTTTGAAATTATCGCTTCTTCCTGCAGGTTTTCTACAGAATGTAAGATTTGGTGACGACCAAGGTGATAACTAGGATGGTTCGGATAGCAAGAAGATTTGCATCTGGCTTACAGAATCCTCAAAAATTAGAGCTTTATTATTAGAGCTTTATTAAATGCTGCAAAACGATTAAGTGAAAGGGAGAGCTTTTATATTAAAAGCAGTCGTAGCATTAATCGTCAAGAAATATAACGATGTTGAAGCATTCAGGATGGGTTGCGCGATCGCATCCTTCCCTAGTCTACGAATCTCAGCATCTCGAAAATTAAATAGATCTGGAATCCGACCGGGGAACCGGGGTTTATGGCATGATCTAAACAGCGATTACGTAATTTAGATAGCAGAAAGGAATTAATCGGTTATGGCTCTCTACCTTGGCGATACAGCACCCAACTTTACCCAGCAATCCTCCGAAGGAGAGATTAACTTCTACGATTGGGCAGCCGATAGCTGGGTTGTTCTTTTTTCTCATCCTGCCGACTATACGCCCGTTTGCACCACTGAGCTTGGCGAAGTTGCGAAACTCAAGCCTGAATTTGACAAGCGAAATGTGAAAGCCATTGCGTTAAGTGTGGATGACGCAACCTCCCATGCGGGTTGGATTGGAGATATTAACGAAACACAAAAAACGACGGTAAACTATCCAATCTTGGCAGATGCGGATAAAAAAGTGTCAGACCTTTATGACATGATTCACCCCAATGCCAATGCAAAGGTGACTGTGCGTACCGTTTTTGTGATCGATCCCAGTAAGAAACTGAGATTGAGCCTGACCTATCCTCCTAGTGCGGGTCGTAACTTTGATGAGATCTTGCGGGTGATTGACTCGCTGCAATTGACCGACAACTACAGCGTCGCGACTCCAGCCAATTGGAAAGATGGCGATGATGTGGTTGTAGTGCCTACGATTCCTACAGAAGAAGCGAGACAGAAGTTCCCTAAAGGCGTGACTGAAATCAAGCCCTACTTGCGAACCACTCCTCAACCCAACAAGTAAATAGCCTGTAGATATTTCGTGATTGGGTACGGAATCAAGCGGCTAAAGCAAAAAGGAGGTGTTTATCATCTCCTTTTTTATGGGGGTGTTGGAAAGGTGGGCGCACGTTTTTTGGCGCGATCGCTCACCTTTCTCTTACCAGTCTCAAATTTCTTACCAGTCTCAAATTGAAAATTAAGCGCGGTAGATAATTTTCGGAAACGGCACTGCTTCTTTGTCTCAAACTTAAAATATCTCCTACGGAGACGCTACGCGAACAAAACTTAAAACTTAAAACTTTATCCACCCTATCCCCGCAACTCATCTAGCTTGGCGCGCACCGACTGAACATCCTGCCACATCAGCCATTTAGGCTGTCCTACTTCTCGCGATTGGTTTCTGAGCAGATATGCTGGGTGAAAGATTGGCATATATAAACGCCCCTCCTGCTCAATCCATTGCCCCCGTACTTTGGTAATTCCTTGCTTAATGCCCAATAAATTCAACAGGGCAACTTTCCCGGTGAGCAAAATGATTTTGGGATCAACCAACCGAATTTGCTCCATTAGATAGCCCTTACAAGCGGCTGCCTCCGCTGGTTTTGGATCGCGATTTTCGGGTGGACGGCACTTGACCACATTGCAAATAAACACATCTTGATCTCGTGTTAGATTCACTGCTGCCAAGATTTTGTCGAGCAGTTCGCCCGATCTCCCCACAAAGGGTCGTCCGGTTGCATCCTCCGTTTGTCCGGGACCTTCCCCCACAATCATGATATCCGCATTCAAATTGCCTTCTCCCACCACGGCATTCGTGCGGGTATGACCCAACTCACAGCGATAACAGCGGTTACAGTGCTGTTTCATCGCGTCCATGGTGTCGTAGGTTCCTACCGGAATTGGGACTTTAGCATCCGTAGGAATCTGCTCCGGATCAATCGGGGGTGGAGATGCCGCTGGGGTGCTGGATAAATTGAACAAGTCGATTTGGTTTTCGGCAGTCATGACGTGGGAAAAATTTAATACCTTTGGGCTAGCGTAGGACAGGTTTGAGGATTTTTCTAGTGTCAGTCGGCAGATTCAAAGAAACTCAGGCATGATGAGAAAATCCCACTATTAGGTTTCTGGGGTCACCATGGCTGCTCATTCACCGCCTCCCAGTTCAGGTTCGACGGTTTTTGCTAATCGGCTAGAAGCAGGCGAACGTCTAGTCCAAGCGATTTTGGCTATGGTGGATGCTGAAATGCCAATCGGCGATCGCAAAGCTGAAGCGCCCAGTCGGTTTGTGGTTTATGGGTTGCCAAGGGGCGGTATTGCAGTAGCGGCTCCGATCGCCCAAGTGCTGAATTGCCCCCTAGATGTGATTGTGGCAAAGAAGATTACTCGCCCTGAAAACCCAGAACTCGCGATCGGGGCTGCGACCTCGAACGGGCATGTTTTGTGGCTCACCCCCAGGCAATCACTCGCTGGCGATTTTGATGAACCCCTGTTGCAGGAAACACGGGAGCGTGCCCAAGCTCAATGGGAGCAATTGGCACCGTTTAGCCCTCAGGTCGATCCAGCGGGGGCGATCGCTCTGCTGGTTGATGATGGCATTGCAACGGGAATGACGATGGCAGTGGCAGCAAAATCTCTGCGTGCCAGAAATCCCGCCGAGATTTGGATTTGTGTGCCTGTTGCACCTCCAGAGATTTTGCCGCATCTCGAAACCTGGAGCGATCGCGTAATTGTGCTGTCCACTCCTCAACCGTTTCACAGCGTCAGCCGATTTTATAAAGAGTTTCCCCAAGTAGACATGGATGAAGCGATCGAGCATTTGAGAAAGGGGAATAGGGAATAGGGGATAGGTTTAATAGTCGTTCTTTCCACCCCTAGCCAATTGTTGCTGCCTGCATTATCCTACGGATAGTTTTGGGAGAGTTTGCATGAGACGATCGCGCGATTGGTGGCGGGGGCTGGAGATGACTACCCGATACAATCCGCCTCAACTGGTGGAGGCGGTGATGTTGGGGTTGTCGCTAGCGCTCTGTGCTGCCTGGTGGATTCGGCAAGATTGGCAATATTTGACCTTATGCCTCAGCTACCTATTTGGCGCGATCGCATCTATTTTGGTGCGGGAGTGGGTTATGCCTTCACCGGATACAAAACGGGTGCGCTTCACGGCGATCGGCTGTTTTTTAGCACTAGCATCCGCCGCCGGATTTTATTTTTTGCAAGCCCATCCGGTTTAGCGAACGACTATTCTTTGGGGAAGCGAGTACCGTCGCACGATCGCCCAATCCCATTCTTTAACGGGTTCATCCTGGAATATGGGAACTGATCCTGGCAAACTGTGAACCCACTGAAAAAGGGGTGAGATTTTGAGGTGGGCGTGGAACGAAAAATCAGCCACAGCCGTCTCAAGATACCAATACAGTTGCGCGCTATTTCAATTCTATGTTGCCAAAAAATATAACTATTCGGAG
>JBGTAZ010000030.1:0-5453 GCA_041749615.1 Leptolyngbyaceae cyanobacterium
GCCCAAAATAGCACCTAGTATCGCATACCCCAAAACCAGCCAGTAATTTAGCTGATCGCTTCCTGCTAAAAAACCGCCTGCCAGAGTCACTGTTTCACCTGGAAGTGGAATTCCAATGTTCTCTAGCAAAATTCCAAAAAAGATAACCCAATAGCCGTAGTGCTGAGCTAAATCTTCAATTGATTCAAGGGAGATGAAATCCAGGGACATTATGCCGCCTTAACAAAAAGTCATTAATGTCATAATCTTGGCGTGTCGAAGCAAATTCTGTCAATTCGACGACTCAATGTATTGCTCAATACTATTTTCTATATTCGCGAAAAATCTTTATTAAACATTCTTACATCATCGCGTTTTTTGTAAATTTATCGTAAAGCTTACACAATACACTGCGGCTTTCACGGAGTTTTTTCTATATTTCAAACAGCTAAAAGTTTCATGACACTCCTTTTATCTAGGGTTTAGCACCCATAGAGGATTGTGGGGCTTTTAGATGACTCACTATCTACCGAGGTCGCTTTTATGATTACTTATCAGCAAGATGAGTGTGTTTTGTTCGAGCTAGAAGGACTATTAGACGGCAAAAAGGGTTCATTCCTGCAACAGGGGATTGCAACCATTGAATCGAGCCACCATACGATATGGATTGTTGATCTGGCTCAGGTCACGTTGATTGATAGTGCTGGATTGGTGTCGTTAGTGTCTAGCTTGAGTTTTGCGAATCGGCACGAGTGTCGGTTTGTTTTACATAATCCGCCTCAAGCGGTCAATCTGGTTCTTGAAATTGCTCGATTGGATCGTGTGTTTGAAACGGTACACAGTGCTGCTGAGAATTCTAAAGAAATAGTTGATTTATTCAGTCGGGCGAAATCAGAAATACTCCTTGCGGCATGAGGATATTGCGGCATGAGGATATTTTTCAGAATTCGAGTGTAGCAAGTTTCACTATGCGGGTGTAGCAAGTTTGACTTGGGAATTAGGGTTTGCAGCCACTTGAAATAGTGAGATCTCGAATGGGCTGATGGGTAAGGCAGCGCCAATAGCACGTAAACAGGTCGGGATTTTGTAGATTGATGCTGGCGATCGCGGGGGCTGCTGGAAAAGGAATCAGCCGATCAAACTGGAGAGTTTCTCCATGGAAACCAAATTGCAGCAGATAAACCGAGGGAGGAGCAATCAGCGATCGCAGCAATCGCTGGGCTAAACCATAGAGCGCCTGTCGCTGCACATCCACTAAATGAATCGGTTGAAAATAACCATGCGCGTCTAGATCCGCTCCAACGACGACTGGGGTACCTTTAACGCCAATCACTTCAGCATATAAAGGACCTTTACCGGTCATCACAATGGGCAACCAGCCATTGCCTTCTCCAGTTTGATACTGCCACTGAGCCACCTGCCGCCGTAGACCCTCAACATCCTGGCAGGCGCGATAAACAGCTTGTGCCGGAAACTCTAGCCATTCTGGTAGCGCCAAGGTCAAGGGGCAGAGAATCGAGTTCCCTAGCCCATCACGACTGAACTGATTCGGTGTTAACGTGGCGGCAACTCGAACTTCTGCTTGCCAAGACGAACTGCCTGAAGCGTTAGAGCTAGGCAATGTCTCATCTTGAATCGCGGTTTGCAGCGCCGTGATCATTTGCGCCGTTGTCGCCGCCCAGCCTGAAGAGTGAGCATGATCGGACTCGACTAAAATCAGGACGTTAGGCATTCCCAAAACTCGGCATTACAATTCCTGGCTGAGGAAAGCTAGGGAGATCCAAATGGGTTTGGCGGCGGTTGCGCACGGCTAAGCGATAGCTAACGCTTTGCAGTTCGGCGTGGAGTTGGCGGTTCTCTCGCTGAATTTGAACCACTTTTTCTTTCACCGGGGCAAGCCGCTCTGCAAACTTTTGGCGATAGATTTTGGGCAGTTCTTCCACGACCTGTTCTAGCATTCGTGAGCGATCGCTCAATTCTTGAACCGACTGACGCAGTTGGTAAATTTCACCATCGCGATCGCTAATTTGTCCTTGATAAAACGAAACCTGCTCCTCCACTCCCTTCAACTGCTCTCGCAGCGCCCGCACCTCCACCAAATGCCGCTCAGACCCTTCTGAACTTGGCATGAACGCCGCATTCCCTTTCACCAACCGAAACAGTTCTTGAGAAAGTTGCTGGACGAGGCTATCTCGCATCTGTAGCTCTTCGCGGAGGCGAGCCACCTCTGCTTGAGGATCAATCACATTCATTCCACTCGATTCAGTCACAGCTTTATCACTCCGTTGTTAATGGCTTGAGTGGTTAATGGCTTGAGAATAATTCGCCGAGTCTCTCAGAGGAAAAGCCAAGAAACAATCGGCGGTTTTATCCACTTTAGTTTTATCCACCTTAGTTGCAGCTAATGTATCACTTGCAATCGCAATTGATACCTGATTCATCCGTTCTTTTCAATAAACTATTACAAAAAATTAACAGTTCAAGGCTTAGAAAAGCCTAAAGTACCATAAAGCTGGGATTTTCAGGCAATTAAAAAGCCCTACCGTCTAGATCTTCTCAAACGGTAGGGCAACTATATTTTTAGAAGTTAGTGTTATTCTTCTACTTCTTCAACGGCTTCTACTTTGGGAGCTTCTTGCCGCACCGTCAGATAACGAATTACATCTTCACTTAACCGCATCGCTTTCTCTAGAGGAGCAATTTCTTTACCACTGCCGTGATAGTTCATTTGAATGTAAACCCCTTCTCGATGCCGATTAATTTCGTATGCCAGACGACGCTTGCCACGATGCTGGGTTTCGATAATCTCGGCTCCGTTGTCTTTCAAAATCGTTTGGTATTTCTCGATCGCTTGACCAACGGCTTCTTCACCCACATCTGGGCGCAAAATATACATTGTTTCGTACAGTTGAGGCATGAAAATCTCCTTGTGGACTAGACGGCTTCTATAAGTAGGCAGGGCTAAAAAACTATCACGCTAGAGTGCAGAGGCTCTGATGACCACAGGTGCCCCACAGGTGACAAAATCTTTAGCTTTTATTAAGGGGTCGCTTACAAAAGCAAGGATTAATGATCATATACCAGTTTTGGGGGGAATATCCATCCGCAGAATGCAGGAATGCAGGTTTCTGAAGCCTATTCACAAAATGTCCAGCCTATTGCTCTTTCAATGGGTATCACCCTATGTTTAATTCAATTCAGCAAGAACCGGCTCTCCAGCCCTTGGATGAATATAACCAAGCCCTCATGTCCCACGTCCATCCGCCGGATTGGGTCAACCCGACCCCGGTGGATTGTTATGATCTGGTTGTCATTGGGGCTGGCACTGCCGGACTGGTCGTGGCGGCGGGTGCTGCTGGGTTAGGGCTGGGGTTAAAAGTGGCTCTAATTGAGAAAAGTCTGATGGGGGGCGATTGTCTCACTGTGGGTTGTGTGCCCTCCAAGTGTGTGATTCGCGCCTCGCGGGTCGTTGCCGATATGCAAAACGCAGCCCCGTTTGGGATTCAGCCACCCGATCGCATTGATATCGATTTTGCCACTGTGATGCAGCGAATGCGGCAGATTCGGGCGGGAATCAGCCATAACGATTCAGCCGATCGCTTCCGTAAGTTGGGCATTGATGTATTTTTTGGGACTGCTGAATTTGTTAGTAAAAATGCGTTGACGAAGTTCGGCGGCGCGATCGCGGTCAATGGGAGCCAATTACGCTTTAAAAAAGCCGTGATTGCCACGGGTGCCCGTGCGACTTGTCCCCCAGTTCCCGGCTTGGCAGAAGCAGGATATTTGACCAATGAAACGGTTTTTTCACTCACCAATCGCCCCCAGCGCCTTGCCGTAATTGGCGGTGGACCGATCGGCTGTGAATTGGCGCAGGCATTCCATCGCCTGGGGATCGAAGTCACAATTCTGCACCACAATGCACATTTGCTCGATCGCGAAGAGGTCGATGCCGCCGAAATTGTGCAACAGCAGTTCTTGCAAGAGAAACTGCATCTGATTTTGGATTGCTCCCTCGAACACGTTGAAACAACGGCTGCCGGGAAAGTGATCCACTACCGCCAAAATGGTGCCATTAAAACCGTGGTGGTGGATGAAATTTTAGTCGGCGCGGGACGCACACCCAATGTAGATGGATTGAATTTAGAGGGAGTGGGAGTCGAATATGATCCCCACCGGGGTGTGGTGGTCGATGATTACCTCCAGACCACAAATCCCCGCATCTATGCCGCAGGAGACATCTGCATGAGCTGGAAATTCACTCATGCTGCCGATGCTGCTGCCCGCATTGTGATCAAAAATATGTTGTTTTCTCCCCTTGGGCTAGGACGGAGCAAGTTGAGCAGCCTGGTGATGCCTTGGGTGACCTATACCGATCCAGAAATCGCGCATGTTGGCTTCTATGAAACGGAGGCAGAGGCAAAGGGATTTGAGACTCACACGATCAAAATTCCGTTTTCAACCGTCGATCGCGCTTTAACCGATGGAGAACCGGAAGGCTTTGTCAAAATCTTGCACAAACGCGGGTCAGACGAAATCTTGGGGGCAACAATCGTGGCACGTCATGCGGGGGAAATGATCAGTGAGATCACCTTAGCGATCGCCACCAAACAGGGACTCAATGCCCTCTCCGGGGTGATTCATCCCTACCCGACTCAGGCGGAAGCCATTAAAAAAGCCGCAGACGCTTATCGGCGCACCCTCCTAACTCCCCGCACAAAATCTTTTTTGAAACTCTTAACGAAGTTTAGTTAGACCATACTTATAGGGATTGCTATGGCTGCAAATAAGCAGCAAAAGGCATAGCTGAATCTGGGGAGGAAATTGGTAGGGGCAATCCCTTGTGGTTGCCCTCCACTTACGTCAGGGTAGGCACAAGACCTACCCTGACAGTCAAAAATCATACTTGCATTCAGCAACGCCCAGCAAAAAAGACGGCAGCAGCCAATCGTCCATCTAAAATCGTCCATCCAAAATCACCACCGACACCCAGAACCAATCCATGACATACCTCGAAACAACTGCCCAGTTTTATGCTGAAGCGGCTGAAACACCTCAAGTTGGGTTGTGCTGCATCAGCACTCCACCGCTCCAACTACCGGGGCTGAAGATCCCGGAAATCATGCAGCAGATGAACTATGGCTGTGGCTCAACGGTGCATTCGACAGAATTATTTGGCGACCCGACCGTCCTGTATATCGGCGTTGGCGGCGGTATTGAAGCCCTTCAATTTGCCTATTTCTGCCGTAAACCCGGTAGCGTAATTGCGGTTGATCCGGTGCCTGAAATGCGCCAAGCGGCGGCTCGTAACTTGCAGCTTGCTGTTCAGGATAACGATTGGTTTCATCCCGATTTTGTCAAAATTCTGGCGGGAGATGCTTTTGACCTGCCCATCCCGGATGCGTCTGTTGATGTGGTCGCGCAAAACTGCCTGTTCAATATTTTTGAGCCGGATGATTTGCAACGGGCGATCGCTG
>JBGTAZ010000031.1:0-28985 GCA_041749615.1 Leptolyngbyaceae cyanobacterium
AATGGATGAAAATGAGATCGAAATGGATGCAGAAACAGTAATTTTGACCGATGATGCTGGGCGAAAAATTGCCTGCACAGTTGAACGTTTCATTGAAGTAGAAGAGCAGGACTATGCGTTGCTAGTCCCTGTGGATGCACCTGTCGAAATTTTTGCTTGGCAGGGTGAAGCAGACGATGACGAAGAGGCAATTCCCGTTGAGAGTGAAGCAGAGATTGATGTTCTATTTCCAATCGCCAAAGCCGTTTTAGAGGAGCAAAATCTAACTCTGAAGCGGACGGCGGTTGTATTAACGGTAGAAGGAGACTTGCCTGATTTAGAAGACGAGGACGAATTTATCGAAATCACTTCCGAAACCGATGAAGAAGATGTTGAAGAACTCCAGCTTTTAGCTCGGTTTTACCGCGAGGAAAAGGAATTTGCGGTTTATGCTCCGCTTGATCCATTTTTTATCTTGGCGCGGATGGACGAAAATAATCAGCCTCGCCTGCTTTCGCCGGAAGAACTGGAAAAACTTCAGCCCCTCCTGGCGGACATCGAAGATCAGCTTTTTGATGATCTCGACTCGAACTAGAAAAATCGCGATCGCGTCTGGCATAACGCTTGTCGCGATCGCTTTTTCTATCTCAAATTGCTGCGATCGCAGCTACAGTGACCCCCCTTTTTATGGCTAAACGATTTCCCAAAAGTTTACTCTTGTTCGCGATCTCCCTAGCCCTGTTAGGCACAGCCACCTGGCAAACCTGGCAGTGGTGGTTGACCACAACAGCCCCCATCGCCTCCAGCCCTGCCCCAGCGGATGTCAAACCTATCAATTTGCGCGTTGCTCCGGGCACATCGGCTCAAGAAATTGGGCAAGATTTAACCGCCCTAGAGCTAATTCGGTCAGACAAAGCTTGGAGCCTGTGGACTCGTTGGACGACCTTTCAAGATGCCAAAGGAGGATTTCAAGCAGGCACTTATCAACTCTCCAAAACTCAGTCTTTGCCAGAAATTGCCAACACAATTTGGGCAGGCAAGGTGGCACAGCGTAGCTTCACCATCCCAGAAGGCTGGTCTATGCAAGAGATGGCGCAATACTTTGAGCAGCAAGGCTTTTTTTCCGCTAAGGACTTTTTGGCGGCGGCAGATCGGGTTTCTGTAGCCCAATATCCTTGGCTGCCAGCGGCAAGCCCACTGCCAGAGTTTCCCCGATTAGAAGGCTATCTTTTCCCCGATACTTATCAAATTGCGTCGCCTGTTCAGCCCGATGCCGTGATTGAGCAAATGCTCGATCGCTTTGAACAAGTGGCGTTGCCTATTTATCAGCAACAAAAAGAAAAAACTCTTACCTTGGCACAATGGGTCAACTTGGCAAGCATTGTGGAAAAAGAAGCGGTGGTGCCAGAGGAGCGCACTCGCATTGCGGGAGTATTTACCAATCGATTAGAGAAAAGGATGCCTTTGGCTTCCGATCCCACGGTTGAATATGCCTTTGGCATCAAACAAACGCCCGATCGCCCGTTGCTCTACCGCGAGGTAGAAACGCCTCACCCCTACAACACCTATATCAATCCAGGGTTGCCCCCTGCGGCGATCGCCAGTCCCGGCAAAGCGAGCCTAGAGGCAACCCTCAACCCAGAAAACACCGATTATCTCTACTTTGTGGCACGATACGATGGCACTCATGTCTTCAGTCGCACCTTAGCCGATCATCAGACTGCCCAAAATGCCATTCACGATCAGCGGGATGCCACAAAATCTTCTACCCAATAAGCCTTATGGATCGCGTTTGAACGCTCTATCAAAGAATGCTGTGACCCATCCTTCCGTTCAATCGTCAGCCAAACGCCTGCTGATTGCGGCAAGCGGTACCGGGGGGCATGTGTTTCCCGCGATCGCCGTTGCCGAGCAGCTTACCGACTATGAGATTGAATGGTTGGGCGTGCCCGATCGCCTGGAAAATCAGTTAGTTCCGGCTCGCTACCCGCTGCACTTAGTAGATGTGGAAGGATTTCAAACAAAAGGATTGGCAACCGTAAAGGTATTGCTGAAATTTGCGCGATCGCTGTGGCAAGTGCGCCAACTGCTGCAAACAGGTCGCTTTGATGGCGTGTTCACCACGGGTGGATACATTGCCGCTCCTGCCGTGATTGCTGCCCGATCCTTGGGCATTCCCGTGGTGCTGCACGAGTCAAATGCCCTGCCCGGAAAAGTCGCCCGTTGGCTTAGCCCGTGGTGCAGTGTGGTGGCGATCGGGTTTGAGGCAGCTAAGACCCATCTACCCCGCGCCCAGCACTGTGTGCATGTCGGTACACCCGTCCGCGCTCAGTTTTTGCAAGATCCACCGCCCCCTTTAGACCTACCCATTCCGGCAGACGTTTCGCTTGTGGCGATCGTGGGCGGCAGTCAGGGAGCCGTTGCCGTGAATAACTTGATTCGAGAATGCGCCCCTACTTGGCTAGCAGCAGGCATTTGGATCGTGCATCAAACGGGCGACAATGACCCCAACGCCCAAAGCTTTCAGCATCCCCACTATTTCCCCGTGCCGTTTTATAGCAATATGGCGGGTTTATTTCATCGGGCAAACCTGGTGATTAGTCGGTCTGGGGCTGGCACTTTAACAGAACTGGCGATCGCCCACACGCCTTCCCTGCTAATCCCCTACCCCTTCGCCGCAGACGACCACCAAACCTACAACGCCAACGTTTTCGCCAATGTTGGAGCCGCCAAACTATTTCAGCAAAATGCCCTCACTGCCGCCGATTTCGCGACCGAAGTCCTAAACTTACTGGACATAACCTCTGCCAATACTCAAGCATTAAATCAAATGGCAGTCCAAACCGCTAGCCTTGCCGTTCCCGATAGCGCCGATCGCATGGCAGCATTAATCCGAGAGGTGGTAGAGAGTTAGGAGTACGGAGTTCGGGGTACGGAGTTGCGAGTTAGTCCAACCTTCGTGAAATTAGCCTCCCCAAGGATTTGGAACCTTAGAGAGGCGGATTAAGTCGGTTGCCTTTCTGAATTGCTTTCAGTGCAAGAAAATTACAGAGCGTAGGAAATGTAATCGACTACGACGGTTTTTACTTGATCAACCAGCACGACATTGGAGCCGACTACAACCAGGTCGTAATAGGTCGGTAGATTAATGTAGGTGTTGACTTGCTTGGGCAGTGATACTAGTTTCTTAGCAATGCCGGGAGGTAAACCCTTGCCACGCAACAGTTGCTTTTGAATGCCGGGGGGCAGCGATCGCCCTTGGTTCACAATCTGAGTGCGGAGCGAATTACTCACCAGATAATTACAGCTATTACAATTGCCACGCAGTAGATTCACTAGCACCGTGCGCTGACTAGTGGTAAAGCGTTGAACCTGAGTTTGCTGAACCGTACGAATGGCACCGTTATAGGCAACCACCACCCTGGGGTTATTCTTGTAAACCGTCACCACGCTTTGGATCGTCTTAGTTGTGAAGCCGGGGCGACCGCCCAAAAAGGTGAATGTCCAAGAATTACCATTATCCACATAGGGACAGCGGTTAGCAGGTCCATGCATGGAGTCCTCGGCACGATACACTCGGATGCCACCATTGGCTGATTCTGCGGCTTGACGGGCAAGATTTTTAGCTCGGTTTAAATCAATCCGAACTTCCCGACGACCGTTATCATCGTCATCATCGCGATCCCTGCCGCGATTGTTATTCCGTCCTTTTTTGTCATCGTCATCGTCATCGTTATCCGCCATCAACCAAGGCTGAGTCTTGCTGCTTTGGCTGATGGAAACTCCAGCCGATTGAGTGGATTGTGGCGTTAGGGTTAAAGCATTTGCCGCAACAGGGATCGCAGTCAGCAGGGCAAGACTGGTTACAGCCAACAGTCGCTTACCCAAAGACGCAGGTGAATATAGCATCAAATTTCATTCTCCTAATTTAGATCGATCAGTGAAATCATCTAGTTGCTACACTACTTTCACGCTGACAAGGTTCCTTTCGGCGCACGTACTTCACTTCAGCTTCATAAAATGCGATGGATTCTTGCGTCAAAAATGCGGGTTGACCGACCTGATATTCAAAAGATGCACTTTAGACTCACTCAATTTCCTGCCTTTTTCTCAAATCACTATTCAGTTGAATGCAATTAGGGATCATGTTTCCGCATAATAACCATTAGCACTGCTTAATAAATTCGAGAGCCAATGAATGGTTAGTTCTGGTTTGCCGAAGTCAAAAAGTCGCCTACTCAATTGGTGGGATTCGCTTACGCCAATGTCGCGGATGTTGGCGATCGCCCTAGCGGCACCGCTTGCGGTGTTAAATGCTTGGGCATTTTCGTCTATTTTTAAATACTTTCAGTCGCTGCTGGTGGTGCTGATTGTGGCATCTCTGGTTGCGTTCATCTTGAACTATCCGGTTTACTGGCTGCAAGAAAAAGGAGTTCAGCGGACTCAAGCGGCGATTATTGTGTTTTTGTCAGCGCTGCTGGTGTTGGGCATATTAGGCGTAACGCTCTTGCCGTTGGCGATCGCCCAAGCCCAACAGCTTGTAACTCGCCTGCCCGAATGGTTTGACTCAGGGCAGCGCCAACTCGTGATGCTGGATGACCAGTTAGGCACCATGGGATTGCCCGTCAGCCTGGACGGGGTAATTTTGCAGTTGAACGATCGCCTCAAAAGCCAGCTTCAAGGCATCGCAGGCAGTGCGTTGAACCTGACCCTCGATCTGGCAGTATTCACCGTTGCCAAGCTGATCGATGTCTTGCTGACCGTGATCTCCACGTTTTATCTCCTACAACATGGCGATGAAGTCTGGGAAAACATCATTGGTTGGCTACCCGCGCGAATTCAGCAGCCTTTTTCTAAAACCTTGCGGCTCAGTTTTCAAAATTACTTCCTAGGGCAAATTATTTCTGCCACTTGCATGGCAGTCGGTTTGATTTCCATTTTCCTTGTGCTAAAAGTACCCTTCGGTTTACTATTCGGCTTAACCATTGGGTTAATGGCGCTGGTGCCCTTTGGCGGCTCCGCTGGCATTGCCTTGGTCACCTTGCTAGTGGGTTTGCGGGATATTGGACTGGCGTTTCAAGTGCTGTCAGTGGCGTTGATCGTCCAGCAAATTGTCGAAAACGGGATCGCGCCGAGAGTGTTGGGTAGCGTGACGGGGCTAAATCCCTTTTGGGTGTTTGTGTCGATTTTGACGGGGGCGCGGGTCGGCGGATTTTTGGGCGTGGTGGTGGCGGTGCCCATGGCAGTATTGATTAAAGAAGCCTTGGCATCGATTCGCATGACTCGCAAGAGTGACCCAACGCACAGCAGTGAAACCTATCGTCCCACGCCAGTGGAAGCCCGCATTCCACCCGACGAATTAGTGAATGCGACGAAAGAGAAAGTGCCGGGTGAAGCTTAGTTCACCCCCTGACTGCAAGTATGATTTTTGACTGTAGGGGTAGGTCTTGTGCCTACCCTGACGTAAGTGGAGGGCAACCACAAGGGATTGCCCCTACAAATTTCCTCCCCAGATTCAGCAATCCCGCTTAGTTCACCCCCTGACTGCTGTGGCTACGCGGATCAGTTTTGCTTGCCGGATTAGGAGAAACGGGCGCAGAAAATGCAGAAGTTTGTCCTGAAGCTTGAGCATAGGGTAAGGGAGCGCTTTCAGTGAGGGCAACCAGGTTTGCTGCCATCACCGATCGCGGTTGTTCGCCAATCGCCTCTGCAATCTTTGCGCCTGCGTCATCCAGAAAAACAAAATGAGGAATGCCATCCACGCGATACTGCAATACTTCGGGTAGCCATTTGGTGTTATCTACATTCAGCATGACGAAATTGAGGCGATCGCCGTATTCTTGCTTAAGGGTTTGCAGATCCGCTGCCATTGCTTGACAGCTTGTACACCAATTGGCATAAAATTCCATCAGCGTGGGCTTGCCGTTACTTAACGCAACCTCTAAGGGAATCGCCTCTTCCGCCATGGCGCTCAGCATTCCGGGGGCGGTTTCGGTCTTGAAGCCCAGAAAAATAGATACGCTAAGGGCGATCGCAACCAACGCGATCACAAAATTTCGCAGCCGGGTTGCCGAAGTCACTTCAGAAGCTTGACTGGCAGCAGATGGCGAGGCATCGGGTACAGAGTTAGAAGAATTCCCAGTCATGCTCAATCTCTAGAAAGACAACTGTCTTCCAGTGTACTCTTCGCTCCACTCCTCCACCCCTCCCCTTCACCTAAGCCGGATCACAGCGAATCTCAATCAAAAAGCCATCGGGGTCATAGAAATAAACGCCCTGACCCGTAGGACGGCTGACGGGACCATGAGCGATCGCTACCTGATTCTGCCGCAACACTTCAAGGGCTTGGTCAAACAGCGACGGCTCAATCTCAAACGCCAGATGATTGGCACGGGTGAACTGCTGCTCAGGATCGGGGTTGGGCGGCAACAACTCTGGCTCCCAAAACAAATCCAGCACCGTTCCATCCGGCGTAATGAAGTTTGCCACCTTTCCCTGTTCCACTAGCTCTTTCAAGGTTGCAGGCACTTCCTCGCCGTGCAATTCATGCAGTCCTAGCAACGTTCCATAAAACTGTCGAGATGCTTGCATATCGCGCACATTCAGCGCAATGTGATGCACTCGTTGCAGGGTTCCCTGGGCTAAAACACAAGTGGATGGAGGAGTGGCTAACATAAGAGCGATCGCAGTAACAGGCTTTGATAGGGTTATAGCAAATCCAGCGAGAGTCATGCAGCCGTGAAAATTGTCAGCGTCAAAGTCAAGCCCAATGCCAAGCAGCAGCGCGTGACTCAGGCAGAAGACGGCAGTTTCACGGTGCATCTGAAATCGCCGCCCGTGGATGGTAAAGCCAACACGGAACTGATTCAGCTATTGGCAAAAACTCTGGGTGTATCCAAGTCAGCGATTCGGATCAAAACCGGGGCATCCTCCAAAAGCAAACTCGTGGAAATTGATGGGGAATAAACCTTTAGCACGGGCAGCCCCTTGAAGATTGCTTCTCAATGCCCAGTCGCCGCCTTAAATGCCCAATAGCCCAACCACCCTAGCCCCAATCCTGATAAGGAAGTACCCGCCAAAATTAGGAACGTGTGAAACTGGCTGAAGGCTGTGAGCAACTTCGCCCCAGCAACAATCACAGCAACAATCACAGCAACAGCAACAACCACAGCCCAAGTCCAAGCCAAAAACGCAGCCAAAGCCAAAGCCAAAGCCGCAGTCATAGCCACGGGCAAAGCCATAGCCGCAGCCCCACCCTCAACCCCAGCCACAGCTACAGCCCAAGTCGCAGCCCCACCCAAAGCTACAACCCCAGCTACAGCCCAAACCCAGAGAGGAGCGGAAGCTGATGTTAGGAGCATTCCACCTATGGCGTATAGCAACCCAAGAATCATTAAGCGAATCCAAAGAATTCCCCTTTGGGGGCGACTGTTTGCGGGTTTAGGGGGTTGGACAATAGGCGTGAGGATATGGGTGAGTGGATGGACTGCTTCTCGTTGATAGAGTGGTCGCACCGGGGGAGGCGAAGATCGGGAATCTATGGAACCGCTATCGGGCAATAAATTGGCAGGAGGTGTTTTAGGCGGTGAAGTCGCTTCCTCTGAGTTTTCCAATTCTGGGCTGATGCGACTTTGCCCTGTCAGAGTTTGATTAATGTAGTCTGCTTGAGCTTCTAGTTGCTTCAAAGACTTTGTGTAATGTGATTCTACTGACGAAAGATTATTTATATCTTCCTGTTCTTCGTGAAAGGGTTGAGTTTCTTGCCAGCTTGTGGTCTCAGCAACACCTTGCGATTGTAACGATAGTGGCGGTGTGGGTGAAAGGGGTTTCTCCCAATTGATGATTTTCGCATATGCCCGTAGTGCTTCCAGATCTTGCCCATTGGTTGCGGCGATGATGCGAATCCAAAGTTGTTCTGCCAACTCTAGGTTTTCATCCAGACTGGCGGCTTCATAGGCTTTGACTTTCAGCATGGCAATGTCTGGTTCTGTTGCCACATGCGGCAGCAGGAGCAAATACCATTTTTGTCCTGGATCAACCGCTGTGATGGGGTTTTGAATGGGTTGCTCAGGATGCAATCGACATAATTCTGGGACTCGACGACGAAGGTAGTCATCCAACCGCTGCACCGTGGCGCAATTGTCAGAGGCTTTTGGCATCCGCAACCCTTCTAAGAGTGCCGCTGTGAATGCTCCCTGCTGAAGTGCCTCGATTTCATAGGCTTTCTGGTTGCGCTGGCAGGAAAAAATGGTAATCGCTCCGGGTTGTTCGTCGCCAATGCCCAAGCCGTCCGCGCGATCGCCCTCCGTGCGGCAAGCATCCAATAGCAAAATTACATTGTCTGCACCCGACTTCAATAACGCTTCTCGCACAGAATTGACTGAAATTGCCCGATCAGTCGGGTTTGGCAGTCTGGGATTATAGTCCTGCGGCAACAGATAATCACAGTCGTGAATCCGTTTGCCGTGCCCTGCAAAGAAAAACCAGCAGTTGTCACCCGCGCTCAAAGGCGGGATTTTGGTAGTGAAGCGATCATTGAGGAAATCCACCAAATCGCTGTGTCGTGGTTGAATAGATTTCTGATCAGATTGTGGGGGAATATCCAGCCCATCGGCAAAGCAAAACACGCGATCGAACTTCGCCTCCTGGAAAAAGTTCCGCAGGGCTGCCGCATCGCGGTTGGCGTAGCGCAGTTGCCCGATGTGTTCATAGGCGTTGATGCCCACGACGATCGCCCAGTTTTTTGCTTTTGCCATAGTGGATCAGCGCTGTTTAGGGGGTTAAAAACTAAGGTTTGGAAGCTTTGAACTTTAGCGTCATTGCACCTTTGGTACCTGCTTTGCCACCTGTGCCCAACAAACTCACCTGCCCCTCAGTATTTACTTCCACTGAAAGCTCAATTTCATCCAATGTCATTCCTGCTAATTGGTGCGTACTCTGTTTTACGTGTTGCAACACCCGTCCCATCACTTGCACAAACTCTGCCATCCCTTGCTCTAGTTTTTCAGCCGGAACACGAGTGCCTCTGCGACCGGAAGTCGGCACGATTTCATTCGGGTAATCATAGGGATTGCCCATATCCTGCTCAATGCGGCTACCGTCCGGGAGAATTACGGCAGGAGTTTCATCTGTCACAATCCAAATCACATCATCTGCCATGCTCACCCACCAACGACAAAATTCTTCCACCATCATATTCTTTCAGGCAGGATGAGTCAGGTCGGGAATGCTTTAGTTTTGAGGCATTCGGGTAAGATATACGGCTTCAGTCGTTAGTTGAGAACAGGGAATAAAGGAATTAATTGATGCAAGTGTTAGTTGACTATCAAGGTCGAAGGATTCGTTTAACCGATGAGCGATTAGCACATATCCTAAAGCATCCAGAAATGGCTAGCATGGAAGCTGAACTGAAACGCACGTTACAAGCTCCAGAAATTGTCAGGCTTTCCAAAAGTGATGCAGAGATTGCTTTGTATTACCGTTTCTACACAGCCACTACGGTTGGAGATAAATGGCTCTGTGTCGTTGTCAAATTCTTAGTTGAGGATGCCTTTATTTTGACTGCCTACTTAACTGATAAACCGAAACAAGGAGAATCCCTCATATGAGTCAGCGAGTCACGATTTGGTTTGATGCTGAAGGCGATTTTCTGGAAGTGCTTTTTTCGGATCAGCCTGGTTACATGCGAGAAACTGACAATGATGCGGTGATGGAGCGCGTGGACGAAGCGGGGAATCTACTTGGATTTTCTATTCTGCAAGTCAGCCAGGTTTCTAAAAAAACGCCCCTGCTGGCAGAGCTTACCGCATCAGGAGTTCGTTCCAAGGAAGCGGAAGCATGAAGGACTATCCCATCAATGTTTTCTATAGTGACGACGATGAAGGCTACATCGCAGATATTCCAGATTTGAAGTTCTGCTCTGCCTTTGGTGAAACCCCAGAAGCAGCCGTTTGAGAAGTGCAAATTGCGAAATCGGCTTGGCTGGAAGCGGCACAGGCAAACGGGAAACCCATTCCACTGCCGCGCTACGGACCGATTATTTATCAGGCGAGTTGAGTCGCATTAGCAGGTTTGCTTCGGCTGATGGATGGGGTGATTTTGGTATCAATACGTTTCTTTAGCTGCTTTTGCTGTAGCCACTCTGAGGAACAAATTCTACGCCCAGATGAAGCCGCAAATGACCGGGTTGCCAGTCTTGGTCGGAGGTCAGCCATTCAACCGCCAGTCCATCCATCAGTTGCCCGATTTCAGGTGCAGCGGCTTGGATCTCTCGAATTAGTTGATCCGCTAGGGTTTGCAGCAAGATGGGAGCCTGAGGGATGGACTGGGCGATCGCGCCTGGGGGTGGCTGCCAGCTATCGCCCGTCACAAACCGACCGATTCCGATATCAAAAAACCAGGGCGTATCACTGGCGGCAACTTCCAAAACCGCCATCAGTCGCAACGTTCCTAAAACCCAATCTGATTTGGGCTGAAGCAGTTGATAGGTCAACCCTCCAATCCAATCGGCAGTATTGTAAGAACTCCGCGTGATGTGCCACAAAAGCTTAGGAATCAACTCATCCATCAGTAGCTCTGGTTGCAGTAAACAAAAGCTGTTGCCGACGGAACTGTAGGTGAGGTTTGAGATCCGGTAGGCTTCGGTGATGACCGCGATCGCCCGTTCTTCTGGCGAAACTCGATCCGCATTTTGTTGAATGGTATAGAGCGGTTGAGTGAAAGCTTGCTGAAGCGCAAATTGAGCATAATCTTCCTGATTGCCTGCCAATCGCACGATCGCGGCTGCCATAAATGACGGATCGGGGATATCTGTCACCGATATTTGGGCAAGCGGCAGAACGGGGTCGGAGTGATTGACAAAGGGTCTAGGGTCGATTTCTTCCACCAGTTCTGCTTCAACCAGGTTCAGGCATTCTCGATGATGCAATCCCAATTCCTGAACCGATTGGGGCAAAAACTCAAAATCTAGCTTGAGTTGCACGGTTCCAACCTGCCAATCCCATCCCGGCAGGAGAATATCAGCGGCAAGTCCTTGATGGAGGTCATTGAGAACAGGAACGGTTTGTAGGCGATCGCAAATCGCGGCTAATTGACGGTCTACCCATCCGTTTGAATCTGAACTGTCTGCATGGGCTGTGACGTTTGGAAAATCATCCAGTTCAGCTTGAACCTGAAGCGATCGATCCATCCTCGGATTGGGAGCGCAGAGCGTCACCAGGTCACACTCGCATTGGACATCTGGAGTGGTGATATCCAAGATCACGGCTAAGCGTAATATTCCGGGCACCCATTGATCCTCTGGTTGCCCCACGCAAACTCGAATCCCTTCAATTAATTGCATGATCGGATAGGAGTTGCGGGCAACCGACCACAGCAGCGGTGAAATCAGGCTTTCGAGTAGCGTTAGAGAGCTAGCGGGGGATGGGCTTACAGCAGTTTTCGCCCCCCCAGCCCCCCAATTCTGGGGGGAACTAGAGCCAAAGTCCCCCAGAATTGGGGGATTTAGGGGGCTTATAGAGTTTGCAAGCGTGGCACATTCATCTGAAAATGGCTGTAAGTTGGCTTGCCCTAGGCTCTCTAGGCTCTCTAGGCTCTCTAGGACTTCGTGAACTTCGTCGCTTAAGTAAGGGCTTAAGGTTTCGGGAGTAAGATCACTCGTTTTGTTCCAGCCGCCCTGGGGCGATCGCAGGGTGCTGATCTGTTTAACTAGGGTGTGCATGGCAGTCACCGCGATCGCTGAAACCGTTGGCACAGTGGTCAATTCCTCTAGCAAGGCGCGATCGCGCCAGCGCTGACTGGTTAGTTCTCTAAACTTCAGGACTGTTTTTGCCAGCGTTTCCAGGGGCACGATGTCCGGGTCTGGTGTTTGAGTGTTGGGGTGAGCATCCGGCAGCCAATCATCCATAGTCACTCTTGGGTTTCCCAGCTTAGTTTTTCACTACGGCATTCTCATTTTCTACTGCTAGTGTTCCCATCTGGGGGCAATACTGCGGATTTTTTATGTGTTTGTCGATGGGCTTTCTGGGCGTGCTTTTGAGGGCACTAGGTAAATTAGCCCGGAGATTAACGTGAGTGCGACCGACAGCCAAAAGGCAATCTGTGCCCAAAGCTGTAACTCTGCGGGAAGCGGCGCAATTAGCAGGGCGATCGCGCCAATTTGGCTGACGGTTTTCAGCTTGCCCCAAACATTGGCACCCGAAATTTCTGTACTGCCCTGTAAGCCAGGAGTGACACGCCATCCGGCGATCGTCAACTCCCGCGCCAAAATCAGAAACACGCCCCAAGCAGGCACTTGTCCCAGTTCCACTAAAGCCAGCAGCGGCGCTAAAACCAGCAGCTTGTCTACTAATGGATCAAGAAATTTTCCCAGTTCTGTCACTTGGTTCAGTTTGCGTGCCAGATAGCCATCCACCCAATCGGTGCCAGCCCCCAGCAAAAAAATAATTAACACAATCCAGCGGGAAGTCGTACCGGGTTGAGCGAGTCCATACAAAATGGGTGGCACAGCCAATAAGCGAGATAGGGTAATCCAGGTTGGCAGATTCATTTTCGAGGGGGGAATGGCGAATGGCGAGGGGCGAATGGCGAATGGCGAGGGGCAAGGGGTAAGAAAATGCAGCGATGCAATTCACCTATCTTCGGTTACCTGTCCCCTGTCCAATGTATTCCAAAAGTAATCGGCGATTCCCGAAGGGAGTCCTGTGGAACGCCCCGCGATTCGTGAAACGTTCGCGGGGCTAATCGGTTTCCGCATGTCTTCGGATGGATTTAACAGCACCGATCGCTGCTGTACGGGGCGACGCAAAAATCCCTCAACTCCAGCACGGCGGGCGACTCGATTGGGAATGCCGTCTCCATACAGCACATGTCCTGCGCCTACCAATACCACTATTAGAGTATCTGGATGTTTTTGTAGAGTGGAGGCAATCCGATCCGCCATGGTTTCATCCCATAGCACTTGCGCCAAGAAAAACTTCTCAAAATTGGCGCTGTTGCCGCTTCCTGAATGAATCTCGTCATAAATTTGGCGAATGCGCTGGCGATAGGCTTCGGGTGCCAATCGAATGGCAGATTTCGGTGGAATCCACTGGCGCTCTGCCAACGTCAGACTATCTAGCCCGGTGCGCGACACTTTTCGAGTGATTTCGGTGGGCGTATTCAGGGCGATAACAGGTAGTTTCTGCTGTCTGGCAAATCGCAAAATGGGGGCATAAAATTCCCAGGGATAGCCCCATCGTTTTGAGTATTGGGTTTGGCTTTGGAGCGCTGCTTCTGATGAATTGCCAGCCAGGTAGCGATCGATCGCGGGTTGATAGGGGCGCTGAAACATCTCTAGGGCGATCGCCAGATTGGGGCGCAATCGGTGCAATTCCTGAAGAATGTATAACTGTGCTTGGTGATCTTCTGGGCGATCGTGGGTTTCTGCCAAATACACCACCTCGGCTTTAGCCAAGTCTTGCAAAACCACAGCAGCCGATTCAACGGGCTGGTTGGGGCGCTGGATGGTAGCTGCCAAGCCCTCTTCTCGGTTAAACGCACGGGCATCACCGGGAAGCCCCAGCAGAAGCAACCCTGATATCAGTGCCCACACGATAGTTATTTGCTGGTTGGTCATGGATTTATCCTGTTGTGTAGCTAGCTTGACCGCGATCGCTTCAGCAAAACCATTTATATCCGCGAATCTTATTCATATCTACATCGCTTTGAGCCAGTCACAAGATCCGGATGCCGAACTGCTCGGATATGCTTGAGAGGGAACAAGCAATAACAACTGAGTTGCTGGTTAACGCACAGAATTGACGCATGGAGTTGACCCACAGAGAGGCTGAGCTTTAGCGGTCATGGATGATTGCTTGATTAAGCTGCCTCATCGCGTTGTATGACCAATTCTTTTGTATGACCAATTCTATAGTTGTCCACTTATCACAGCATGTCAGGGAAACTACCACTCGCCAGTTTGAGGTTGAGGATGTCAGAGGGTCAAGATTTCTTTCAAGAGGCAACCGATCGCGCCGAGTTGATTGAAAAGCTCCTCGCGATCGGCACGGCGCTCTCCAGCACTGACGATTTAGGAGAAGTGCTCAGCTTAATCTTGACGAAATGCCGGGAAATCACCTTCAGTGATGCAGGCAGCGTTTACTTGATTGATCATTCGGTTGAGTGTCCAAATCTCCTCTTTAAGGTTGCTCAAAACTTTTCTAGCCCAACCACCTCCTTTCAAGAGTTTGCCATGCCAATGACTCAAAAGAGTTTGGCTGGCTATGTTGCCATCACTGGAAACACCTTAAATTTACCTGATGCTTACGAAACTCCACCCGATGCGCCTTATCAACTCGATCGCAGTTTTGACCAAAGTATTCATTATCGGACGCGATCGGTATTGGTTTTGCCGATGCAAAATCAACGGGGCGATACCATTGGTGTCTTACAACTGATTAATCGCAAAACCACCGCTGATGCAGTAATCACCCCTAAAAATGCGCTCACCATCACTCAGCCCTACTCAAAATGGGAAGAGCGGGTTTTAAAATCCTTGGCAAGTCAAGCGGCAATTTCGATCGAGCGCAACCAATTACATCAAAGCATCGAAAATTTGTTTGAAGGGTTTGTCAAAGCCTCTGTTCAAGTGATTGAAGCGCGTGATCCCTGCACATCAGGGCACTCTGAACGAGTCGCCGACTTAACGGTGCGGCTCAGTCAGGAAGTGAGTGCTGTGTCCTCTGGGCTGTTGGCATCGATCTCTTTCGACCGTCACCAAATTCAAGAAGTTCGCTATGCTGCCCTACTGCACGACTTTGGCAAAGTAGGGGTGCCAGAAGCCGTTTTGGTCAAAGCAAAGAAGCTCTATCCTTTACAACTAGAAGTCGTAAAACATCGGTTTGCACTAGCTCAACGAACCCTTGAACTAGACTGCGCCCAAGCCAAATATCGCTACCTAATTGAACACCCTAGTCATGTAGTCCAACATTCTGGGCAATCCGATTCGGATTGTTTCCATTGCCAAGAATTGGAGCGGTTGAATACTCAATTAACTGACGCGATCGCGCACCTAAACCACTATTGGGATATTCTTCTAGACGCGAACGAACCTCACATTTTGGCAGAAGAACCGCTGCTGCAACTGAAAGAACTCGCTCAGTTTACCTACCGGGATCTAGATGGCTTGGAAAAGCCGCTCGTTACCCCGGAGGAAATGGAACAACTCCTCGTGCGGCGGGGCAACCTCACCGCACTAGAACGGGAAGCAATTCAATCTCACGTCACTCACACCTACGAATTTCTCAAACGCATCCCCTGGACTAAAGAACTGCAAGGAGTCCCCTTAATTGCCTATGGGCATCATGAAAAACTGGACGGATCAGGCTACCCCCGAGGCTTGAATGAAGTTGAGATTCCGGTTCAGTCTCAAATCATGGCGATCGCTGACATTTATGATGCCCTCACAGCGGGCGATCGTCCTTATAAAAGCAGTCTAGCCATTCCGTCTGCCATTCAAATTTTGAAACAAGAAGCCGAACACCACAAGCTCAACACCGAACTAGTGCTGCTATTTGAGCAGCGGCGGGTCTTCTCCGTCCTGGGGCATCAACTAAACCCATAGCCCTCCTTTCAGCCCACACCCCAATCTTTGTCAAAGGAATTTTTTTATTACACCACCTTTGAAGAATGTATTCTAAACTACAAAAAGTCGGAAAATCAGAGCCTAATCTAGATTAGGCTGATCAATCCGGAATGCAGTCTCAATTTTCATCTGCTATTCTGAGTAGTCATAGGTCAAGTCATTAGCCACCCTATGTCGGTGTGAGGAAAAAAATGTCAAAAAATTTGTTGAAAACCTTGTTAGTTTTTCCAGCGCTTTTGGGCGCTTTCATTGCAGTTGCCTCGCCCAGCACCGCTGCAGAAACGAGTCCTTCCTCTGACGAAGCGACCTTAGCGACTTCAACCGAACAAAAAATTGCTCAAGCACTGCCTGCGGCAACCGACAGCGCCACTTCCGATGCGGCTTCGCTAAATCAGATCAACCGCTACGTGCGCGAAGGTCGTTCAAACCAATTGGGTCAGGTAACTTCAGTATCTCAACTAACTGACGTTCGACCAACCGATTGGGCATTTCAAGCATTGCAGTCCCTCGTTGAGCGCTACGGCTGCATCGTGGGTTACCCCGACAAAACCTTCCGGGGCAACCGTGCCACAACTCGATTTGAATTCGCGGCTGGCTTGAACGCCTGCCTCGACAAAATTCAAGAGTTAATTGCTGCTGCAACAGCCGACTTCGTTAAAAAAGAAGATTTGGAAGTTGTCAAGAGACTTCAAGAAGAATTTGCAGTTGAACTCGCCGCCCTGCGCGGTCGGGTTGAATCTTTAGAAGTTCGCACAGCAACCTTAGAGAAACAACAGTTCTCCACGACCACTAAGCTGTCCGGCGAAGTCATTTTTGCAGTCAGTGACGAATTTGCTCAACCCGGCAACAACGAAACCGTCTTCCAAAATCGGGTTCGCTTACTGCTCTCCAGCAGCTTTACCGGTCAAGACAAGCTCGTTGTTCGTTTGGCAGCAGGGAATGCTACCCCTTTCAACACTTTCAATAATGCTGGTGTCGCGACAGGCAGAAGTATTCTAGAAGGGTTTCAACAATTCAACTTTGGTAACACGGGCGGTAACAGGGTCGTTGCTGACTGGATTGCTTACTACTTCCCAGTGGGTGAAAACATTCAGGTTTATCTGCCTGCTTATGGCGGTCTTCACTACGACTACATGCCCACTCATGCAGGCTATTTTGAAGACTTTGATGGCGGCAATGGCGGTCTTTCCTACTTCGCTTCCCGCAACCCTATCTATGATATTGGCGGCGGTTCTGGTATTGGTGCAACCTTTGGCGCTGGCAAGAAGCTATCTTTCAGCGCTGGCTACCTTGCTGATAATGGTATCGGTGGTAGTACCCTTGGTGCGAACAATCCAGCCGATGGTAATGGTTTGTTTAATGGCAGCTACAGTGCTGTAGCACAAATCAACTTCACCCCAAGCGATAAGTTCTCCCTAGGTCTTGCCTACGTCAACGCTTTTCGTAAAGGCGACATCTTTGATGGTGGTGGCGGTGCGGCAGCAAATGGAACCCGATTTTCTAACTTTACGGGCACCACTTTCTTTGGCGGACCACGAG
The DNA here is from genome assembly GCA_041749615.1 of Leptolyngbyaceae cyanobacterium. Taxonomy (GTDB): domain Bacteria; phylum Cyanobacteriota; class Cyanobacteriia; order Leptolyngbyales; family Leptolyngbyaceae; genus ULC077BIN1. Next base: position 17,141 of record JBGTAZ010000031.1, read on the forward strand.
GCACCGTTGTAAATGGTGGTGGTGTCTCGGCGGTTTACAAGTTTAGCGAGAAGATGGCTGTGAATGCTTGGGGTTCTTACTTTGAAGCAGATGCTTTGAAGGATAACCTTCGTAGACGCGACATCTGGAGTTATGCGTTAGGACTTTCTTTCCCTGATTTTGGTAAGAAAGGTAATGTATTGGGCTTGTTGGCAGGCACGCCTCCCTATGCGGGTGGAATTGGTGAAGTCCCGATTCACGTTGAAGGATTCTATCGGGTTCGGTTGAACGATAACATCTCAATTACACCCGGTGTCATTTGGGTGATTAATCCCGAACAGAACAAGTCTGGCATTGATACACTAATTGGCACCGTAAGAACAACTTTCACGTTCTAAGCGGATTTGATTTTCCTGATATCACCCCTAAGAAACTCTAACTGCGGGGTTTCTGAATCAGGCTAAGCCCTGCTATTGAGCAGGGCTTTTTATTGCTGATTTTGGGCTACTTACCAATGGATGGTTCTGGCTGCTCCAATTAGATGATTTTTGCCGACCTGGATGGATCATCGAGTAGATGGAAGTGGATGTGTATATACGGCTTTAATCTGGAGTCAGTTTGAACGCTGTTTAAGCGCGAACTGACAAGTCAGCGCCCGCGATCGCAGCCTTTCCATTCACCAAAGCAACCGATGTATCTTGCCAAAACTCCTCAGCTATCGTTATCAAGGGGCTGCTATCTCAGCAATAGTAACAACATAAAAATGGCAGGGAATGGTCAAGCGAACGATGAATCTAAAAGATTGCTTCCATCTACCCGTCAAGCCCCGTTAGACCGTAAATCGGAGACTTCATCTCAACCAGAGAGCGACCCTTCTAAGGGTAAATCCTGCTTAGAAACCTGTTGGCAAACCACAGGCAAGTCAACAAGCCGTTGTTTGATTGCGTGTTGGCAGCCAGAAAAGACCGGCATTGCATCTGGAGATGCGTCAGGCTCGCACCCAGATTGATAGAATTAAGATTGGATTATTTTTATCAACCTATGACGTTTGCGACTAGTGACTTATCCTTTGTTCCTTATTCTTTTTTGATTGGCGTGTTGCCTGGGTTAGATACGGTTTTGTCTACTCAAGGCATTATGGTCGGTCTTCTTGCAGCTTATGCAGGCGCAATGTGGATGTTTTTGACTAGTGCGCCCAAAGTTCACACAGTGATGGTATCGGACTTGGAGCTAGCGCGGCGACTTTATGAAGGCATGTTGGAGTTGCCTGCCGCAGATGTGCCGCTCCATTATTATTACAACTACGAGCAATCCTTAGGCGCAACGATGATTGATCCCATCTATGCCTCGCCGACTATGGGACGCTCTGCGATTGGCACCACAGGTTTGGCGGATGGATTGTGGTATCAGTTGAAAAAGAATACTCAATTGCATATTGTTTCTGGGGCAAGTTTGGGAGATAAAAATCGTCAGCGCCATGTGTCGTTTGATCGCGATTGTCTAGAGCAAGTGTTGCTACGAATTCAAATGCGCGGGTTGAAATATAAAATTCGGGATGAAAAGCCACTAAATTTTTTGATTAAAGATTATGACGGTAACATTATTGAAATGGCGGAAGTTTCTAATTAGAACGCTTTAGAAGATTAAATGGGAATTGCGATCGACTTTGGGACTAGCAATACGGTGATTGCCCGCTGGAATCGAGCAACTCAACAGCCCGAAACCATTACACTACCTGGAATTTCTTGGAAAACGGCACAAAATCCAGCCTTGATTCCTAGCTTGGTCTATGTGGAAGATGCGAGTCAGGGAAAGGTCGTAGTGGGTCAGGCGGTGCGCGATCGCGCCTTGGATCTTGCCAGCGATCGCCGATTTTTTCGCAACTTCAAACGCGGCATTGGCTCGCCGATTCAAGGATTTTTGCCAGAACTCGATGGGCAAGCGATTCGGTTTGAGCAACTAGGGCAGTGGTTTTTGGTGGATGTGATTCGGCAACTTCAAGCCAGCGATCCTGACGTGGCTGAGTCCGTGGTTTTTACGGTGCCAGTGGATAGTTTTGAAGCCTATCGCCTGTGGTTGGGGCAAGTGTGCGCGGTGTTGCAGCTTGACCAGGTGCGGATGATCGATGAACCGACGGCGGCAGCACTGGGCTATGGTTTAGGCGACTCCCAGCAGGGATCTGCTGTGCAAAATCGCGAAACGTTGTTAGTCGTTGATTTTGGCGGTGGCACCCTGGATTTATCGCTCGTGCAGTTAGACATCACCCAATCCAGCGCCAAACCTCTGGGCTTTATTTTGCAATGGGGGCAAAAATCCTTTGCCGAACAATCGGGGCAACGACCCAAAATTGCTAGAGTCCTGGCAAAAGCAGGACAGAATTTAGGCGGCTCCGACATCGACAACTGGTTAGTCGATTACTTTGCCGCATCCCAAGGGTTGGCAATTAGCCCATTAACCACCCGCTTAGCAGAGCGCTTAAAAATTCAGCTTTCCCTGCAACCCCAAGCCCAAGAGGTTTATTTTAACGATGAAACTTTTGATAGCTATGATCTACAACTGACCCGATCGCAGTTTGAAGAAATTTTGACGCAGCATCAATTTTTCGATCGCCTAAATGACTGCATGAGCCAAGTGTTGCAGCAGGCACGACGACAGGGGTTGGAGGTCAACGATATTGATGCCGTGTTGCTAGTGGGCGGAACGGCGCAAATTCCAGCCGTGCAAACCTGGGTGCAGCAATATTTTGATGCCAGCAAGATCCGCTGTGAGAAACCATTTGAAGCGATCGCTCAAGGGGCGCTGCAACTCAGCCAGGGCGTGGAACTCAAGGACTTTCTCTATCACAGCTACGGCATTCGCTTTTGGGATCGGCGCAACAACTGCCATAGCTGGCATCCGATTATCAAAGCGGGGCAAGCCTATCCCATGGAAAACCCGGTAGAGATCGTGTTGGGGGCTTCGATCAATAACCAGCCCAGCATTGAGTTAATTGTGGGCGAACTCGGTTCAGATGCGGATCAAACGGAAGTCTATTTTGATGGTGATCGCCTGGTGACTCGCCGCCTTGACAGCAGCCAAACTCAGGTGCAACCCTTGAACGATCGCGAGAGTGCCCGCAGCATTGCCCAACTCGACCCGCCCGGAAACCCAGGCAGCGATCGCATCAAAGTTCAGTTTCGGATTGATGACCAGCGCTTCCTCCGCATCACCGTCGAAGATTTGCTGGCGCTTCGTACTCTGGTAGACAATCAGCCAGTCGTCCAATTGAGCTAATTTAGGCTGTTAAAATAAATCGATTAGACGGAGAAACCCTATGGCTCAACCTGTCATCACTTCCACGTCTGTTCCCTGCTCAGAATCCCAGCCAACAGAAATTGTCTTCCCGCCCGGTAATTTGTGGAGCGATGAACCCAACTTGGAAAGTGATCTACATCGTGACCAAATTGACCTGCTGATCCGCTTGATCAAGTGGTATTGGCGGAACCGCAACGACTTCTACGCCACCGGAAACCTGACCGTCTATTACAGCCCCAATCAAAAGAAATCAGAAGACTTTCGCGGTCCAGATTTTTTTGTCGTTCTGGGAGCCGAAAAGAAAGACCGGAGAAGTTGGGTAGTGTGGGAAGAAAATGGCAAGTATCCCAATGTGATTATCGAACTCCTTTCAAACTCTACCGCAGCAGTCGATCGGGGTGAAAAAAAATCCATTTATCAAGACACTTGGCGCGTCCCAGATTATTTCTGGTTTCATCCCGATACGCTTGAATTTCAAGGCTTTCACCTCGTAGAAGGCACCTATCAACCCTTAGAACCCACGGCTCAAGGCTGGCTGTGGAGCGCTCAGCTAAACCTGTATTTGGGCATAAATAACCGGATACTACGATTCTTCACCCCCGAAGGTCGGCTAGTGCCGCTGCCCGAAAGCGATGCTGAGCAGCGAGTAGAAGAAGCCCAGCAGCAGGCAGAACAGGCACAACAACAACTTGAGGCAGAACGCCAGAAGCGGCTGGCACTAGAAGAGAAACTGCGATCGCTCACCCCAGAACAGTTGCACGCGATCGGCATCTCACTGGACGATGAATGAGGCGCGATCGCCCAAATCTCTGTCATTCAGAGAACCCCTCCTAGAGCTTCAGCCAACCAAACACATCACTCACAGTCAGATGCAAATCAGGAACTAATTCTGGAATCGGTAATCTTGCTTGCGCTGCTTGCAAGAGTTCTGGTTGCCGTCCAGCCGGATAGACGATCACAGAGCGCTCTGCTGGATCGATTAACCAACCCATCTGGCACCCCCGGTTTAAGCAGTGCAAGATATTTCCGGTGACTTTGGTCGGACTTTGGTCGGGAGACAGGATTTCGTTCGCGTCGCGTTGCTGAAAGCAAATCGTCCAGTCTGGATGAATGGGAAAAATATTGGCAATATCGCCGCTCTCATCTACAGGAATTCGCTTCCAGGCAAACACTGCCACATCCGGGACAATCGATCGCCCAGCAAAAGTACAGCGTAATTCAGGAAACGCCAGCGCCAGCTTTCGGGTTTCAGCTACCTGATTGATCGCCGTGACCAAGTTGCCCTGAAGCTTGCTGTGTTTCCCTTGAGGCATGGGCTTTTGAATCACCTGTCCATAGATATATTCACTCGCGGGTTTCGTCTCTGGCAGTCTCAGAAACGTTTCCAAGGTCAATGTTTTTTCCGGGACTTGTACCATTCGTTTTCCTACGGCTAGCGCAAAGACAAAGCTATTGCTTAATTTTAGTTTGTTGGTGCGATCGCGCTCTTAAACAACTCGACTCACGAACACCTTGTTGGACACCAGATGGTAAGAATGACGAGCCGACTTGATAAAAACAGGATTTTGCTATTTCAGAAGTGAAAGCTGGCGTTCAAACGGATCAATTAAAACCTGAGACTCCCTATTAGCAAGCACATAGACCGTTTGACGTTTTACTTTTTCAGTTTTTAAGATACCTTCCGAGATCGCCCGTTCTAACCATTTGCTTAGCTGCGATTCAGTGACATTTTCTGACTGAGCATTTAGCTGTTTTGCCAGAGTCTTTTTATCTATTGGTTTCTGCAAGTAATGACAAAGTATTTGTAATACTTGATTGTAAATTTCTGGTGGATCTTCAATAACATGAGTAGATTTAAGAACCTCAACGGTAGAAGTGCTGGAAGAAGTTTCAGATGGATGATGAGAATTGGAGCCATTGGCAGAGATCGCAGGCTTTATTTCAACCAATGGCTCGACCATTTCTGCCAATAAGTTTCTCATTGCAGACCAAGGTGGATCAGGAAAGGAATGAGCGCCCTTTTGCAGAAGTACTTGATTTCCTGGTAAGTTTTCTACATTTCGCACAAACACAGAAGTGGATTGATAACGCTGCAATGCCTCGATTGCTCCTGCCCAAGTTCCGCCCTTCCCCAAATCCGCACTTACCACTAATCCATAATCGGCTAAAGCATACACATACTTATTCCGACCCATTGCATTACCAATGGAAAATCCTGCATCTGGGTCGTAACAAGAGACAAGGGTTAGCTGATTCTGCAACAGATAGTTGCGGTATTTGCTCGCCAAGGAAGTTTTAGACAAACTATCTGCCAACACCCCAACCACAGATCCGCCTGCCTCTAAAGCTGACAACATCGAGATCTGATCGACTCCCCTAGCGCCACCTGATACTACTTGCATTTCTGTTTGCACACAGGCTTGAGCGACGCGACGGGTATAGTCCATGCCATCCTCATCTACGTGACGAGAACCGACAATCGCTAACCCTCCCTGATTTAGCGAACTCTGATCTCCAACTCCATACAGAATGGGTGGAGCCTGATGGCGGAGGCGTTCTTTTAAACGTTGAGGATAGGTGCGATCGCCACGGCTTAAAATCCACAATCCTTGTCCTACCCACTTCTCAACCGCAAATCCTAAAGTTACACCGCGCTTCAATAATGTCAGTAGGCGATCTCTATCCAGTCCAATCTCTTCAGCTAATTTCATTTGCCCATGGGTTTCCAGCAAATCCGCTGGACGCATCTGGTGCTGCACCAACCAGCCAGCCAACTTGTTGTACTCGCTCAATGTCAGTGGCTGCACCTCATTCTTAGAGAATTGCCCAAAGTGAGAACACAACAACAATGTTGCTTGAGTATCTGGCTGTAGGACATGAGCCAACATTTGTACAATTCATCCCATTGAAGAACTATCTGCTAATGCTATCGGAAAAACTGCGCCGCTGCTTGACTCTCGTAATAATGCAGACATGATAGTTAACGTCCAACCAGAATCCACAATATCATCGACTAAAAAAACGGCTCCATCCATTCCTGCCCATGAGGTCACAGTGAAAGCACCGTCTAAATTGTGGATCTGTTGAAAACTGTTGTTCATCTGTTTCTGCGGTTGAGTTGACCGCGTTTTTTGAATACAAGGCACAAAGGGCAGGCTTAATCGTCCAGCCAATCGTTGAGTAAAATTAGGCACTAGATCGGGATGATTCAGCGATGGCACACAGGTTATCCACGTTGGAAATGGCTGAGGTTCCCAGCGTTGGATCATCTGGTAACTCGCTTCAACTAAATCATCATCAAAGTATCCATTCTGAAATTTTCCTTGTTTAACCAACCGCCCCCAACCTGCATCGCCCCAAATGGATAAACATCGCCCAATCTCTCCCCTTAAAGGCTCTGGAAGTCTGCCACTCCAGCCATAGGTCTCAAGAGCCATTGCTGGAATTTGCCGCTTTAGAAACATTGGGTAGTCAGATTGCTGCAAAAATTGCATTGCCTGGGCACTCAATTCATCGGTGTAAGTTGGGGGTAGTAAAGGATGCCCCAAACAGACTTCGCATCGCCCACACGGTTGAGCATCTGGATCATCTAAAGCCTTTGCCAGAAACATCATTAGGCATTGTTCACTCCGCATATAAGTTGCCATCTGAGTCTGTTCCTCGCGTCGAATTTGAATGAGGCGATCGATTTTTTCTCGATTGGGTTGGTAGTTCACGGGAGTAGCGTAATATTTCCGTTCTCGTCGCGCAATGGGTGAAGGAGAAACAACTTCCAGCAGTTTCAATACCTTCTCAATTTGCCCTCTAGATAGATTCAAGTATTCCTCTAGCTCGTAGCGGGAGAAACCATCCTCTGCCCTTTGCAAGACCTTCAGCAGTTGCTCAACATGGGCTTCAGGCGGGAAAGCAGATTGGATGAAGAAGTTGGTAATATCCTCATCTTCCAAACCACTCAGGAGGATGCCATAGGCTTGGTCAATCGATCTACCTGCGCGTCCAACCTGTTGATAATAGTGAACGACCGAACCAGGACATTGATAGTGAATTACAAATGCCAGATCAGGCTTATCAAATCCCATTCCCAGAGCGACCGTTGCAATCAGAACTTTGAGAGAATTTTGCTGGAGTTGATCCTCTAAGGCTTGTTTGGTTTCTGAAGTTAGGTCGCTATGATAAGCAGCGGCATCAATTTCCTGTGAAATAAGCCAATTTGCTACTTGATCAGCATCTCGCTTTGTGAGGGTGTAAACAATGCCACTCCCTGGAATGGTGGGAAGATGTTGAGCTAGCCATGCCAGCCGCGCAGATTGGCTGGGTAAGGAAATATTCTGCAACTGTAGACTTTTGCGTGTCAGGGCACTGCGTAGAATTTGAAGATTATCGCCAAGCTGCCGTTTTATATCGGCAACCACCCGATTATTGGCAGTGGCGGTAGTAGCCAAAACAGGAACCGTTGCAGGGAGGCTTTGCAGAATTCGAGTAATACGTTGATAATCTGGGCGGAAATCATGTCCCCAATCAGAGATACAGTGGGCTTCATCAACCACAAATAACCCAATGCGATCGCTAATTTGTCGAAACATCTTTGTTTGAAACTCTTCATTTGCCAACCGCTCAGGCGAAATCAAGAGCAGATCCAGTTCTCCATTTAGCAATTGGGCTTGAACTGTTGACCATTCCGTTTTGTTGTCTGTATTGATTGAAGCGGCTTTTACCTGAAGTCGTTGAGCTGCCTCAATCTGATTACGCATTAAGGCAAGCAAAGGAGAAATTAGCAGCGTACAGCCTTCTCCTTGTTCTCGTAATAAGCGAGTTGCCATAAAATAAACCAGGCTTTTTCCCCACCCCGTTCTCTGTACTACCAATAATCGTGCTTGTTGACAAACCAGTTGTTCAATTGCTTGCCATTGCCCATCTCGAAACTCAGCGCTTGAATTGTTGAATGTCTGCTGTAGAAGGAATAGAGCATAATCGTACAGATTCAACAAATGTTGAAACCACTCCGGTTTCCAAGTAACTTCTTCACCTGTTGTTAAATTCCTCACTAGCAGTGATCGCCCATCGGAATGGAATCCAGCAATTTCAATCAGCGCCCCTTTACGAGTCCGGTAGCGCTGCCCAATCGAAAAGTCATCTCTACCAAAACCGCTCATGACATTTTGCCTAACGGACTTTATAAATCTAAATTTGCATAGCTGGAAACCGATAGAGAAGCGAGAATACTAGGAAGTTACCTTAGTTACTACCAAAGCAGGGAGTAATAATAAAAGCTCTAAGAGTTTTTATGGCAATCACACTTCGTTTTGTGTTACGTTATAAAACGTTGCTAAACGCAATAAGGGACGCTAGCTCAGTGGTAGAGCATTCGGCTTTTAACCGACTGGTCCTGGGTTCGAATCCCAGGCGTCCCATCATCAAATCTCTGCTAGTTTCCATTGGTCTAGCAAAAAGGCATATTCAAACGCGCCTTCCTTTAGGCTTTCATAGCGCCCGGATGCGCCGCCGTGCCCTGCGCCCATGTTGGTTTTCAGCAGTAGAGTGTTGGTGTCGGTTTTGAGGGCGCGTAGCTTAGCCGTCCACTTGGCAGGCTCCCAATAGGACACACGCGAATCGTTTAGTCCACCCGTGATTAGCAGATTGGGATAGGCTTTTGCTTGCACGTTGTCGTAGGGTGAATAGGCTTTCATGTAGTCGTAGTAAAGCTTGTCGTTGGGGTCGCCCCATTCTTCTCGTTCCAAGATGGATAGTGGCAGGGAATCATCCAAAATGGTGGTGACGACATCCACAAAGGGCACATCGGCAACTACGGCATGAAACAGGTCAGGACGCAGGTTAATCACCGCTCCCATCAACAGTCCGCCAGCGCTGCCGCCAGAGATGGCTAGGTGATTGGCAGAAGTCCAGCCTTGCTCAATCAAGTGTTCGGCACAGGCGATGAAGTCGGTGAACGTGTTGGTTTTCTTGAGAAATTTGCCGTCTTCATACCAGTGTCGCCCAATTTCTGAGCCGCCGCGAATGTGGGCGATCGCGATCACTGCTCCGCGATCTAACAGGGATAAGCGACTGGATGAAAACCCTGGATCGTAGCTGTAGCCATAGGAACCGTATCCCGTCAACAGCAGCGGATTTTCGCCGTTTCGCTCGATCCCTTTTTTGTACACAATCGAAATCGGAACTTGGGTGCCATCGGTGGCGGTGGCTAGTAGGCGATCGCTGGCATACTGTTGGCGATCGTATCCACCTAACACAGGCGTTTCCTTTTTTAGCTCCTGCTCGCGGCTATCGAGGTGATAATCAAACACCGATCGCGGAGTCACCAAGGACGTGTAGCTGTATCGCAAAATCGCAGTATCGAACTCAGGATTGGCATCTTCGCCGACGCTGTAGGTGGCATCAGGAAACGCGATCGCGTGTTCTTCTCCCGTCGCCAACTGACGAATTCGCACCGTGGGCAATCCGGCTTCTCGCTCATAGATCACCAAATGATTCGTAAAGGCGCTAACTCCTTCTAGCAGCACGTCTTCGCGGTGGGGAATCACTGGCTCCCAGTGCTGTTTGGCGGGAGAGGTCACCGGGGTTTTCATCAGCTTGAAGTTGAGCGCGTCTTCGTTGGTGGTGATATAAAAAACAGTGCTGTGATGCTCGACGGTGTATTCAATTCCGGGCGATCGCGGCTGAATTACCTGAAAGTTACCCGTTGGCTGATTGGCATCCAGAAAATGCACCTCAGAGGTCACCTTGCTGCCCAGTTCCAGCAAAATGTAGGCTTCGCTGCGGGTTTTACCTACGCCCAAAAAGTAAGAGTCATCTGGCTCGTGGTAGACCAACTCGTCATGGGCGATCGCGCTCCCCAACTGATGGCGCAACAGCTTAAACGGGCGATTAGCAGCATCCAGTTGGGTATAAAACACAGTCTGATTGTCGTTGCCCCAGACCACGCCGTAATAGGTTTCGGGAATGGTTTCTGGGTAAAGCTGGCGGGTGGCTAAATCCAAAAAGCAAAGGGTGTAACGCTCCGATCCGGTTGTATCGGTGGAGTATGCCAGGATTTGATGATTTGGGCTAATCGCGAGTGCGCCCAAGGTGAAAAATTCGTGTTCTGCGGCTAACTCGTTTTGATCCAGCAGCACCTCTTCGGCTGCCTCCAAACTGCCTTGCTTGCGGCAATAGATGGGATAGGCTTTTCCGGCTTCGGTGCGAGAGTAATAGTAAAAGTCGCCCTTGCGATAGGGCACTGACAAATCGGTTTCCTGAATCCGAGCCAACATTTCATCATATAAAGCCGTTTGCAGTGCTTCGGTGTGCTGCATGATCGCGGCGGTGTAGTCATTTTCGGCTTCTAAGTAAGCAATCACCTGGGGATCGTCGCGATCGCGTAGCCAGTAATAATCATCCACGCGGCGATCGCCATGCATCGACAAACTATGAGGGCGCTTCTCCGCGATCGGTGCATCCAAAGGTGGGTTGCTAGAATAATTCATTTTTATAAGGTCACTCATTGAAATGCAAACTTGAACTGTAGTTATTTTCTGCTGATTACTTCCCAACTGGGTGCAATTTCCATCATTAGAGGGAGTAAATTCGACAGATAAGTAAATCTAATAGTTATTTTTGCTTAATCAGCCTATTAGATGCAAGAGATGAGTCTTTCGATGGGGTAGAAAGTGTCTTAAGATTATCGTAATGTTTGAGCTTTTCTAAGAAGCCGACCCCAACCAACCTAGGAGGACTTTCTATGGCTCTCGTACCAATGCGGCTATTGCTGGATCACGCGGCTGAGAATGGCTACGGTATTCCTGCTTTTAACGTGAATAACATGGAGCAGATTCAGGCAATTATGCAGGCTGCTGAAGAAACCGATAGCCCTGTAATTTTGCAAGCCTCTCGCGGCGCTCGGAAGTATGCTGGCGAAAACTTCCTGCGTCACCTGATTTTGGCTGCGGTGGAAACCTACCCCCATATTCCCATCGTGATGCACCAAGACCACGGGAACGAGCCTGCCACCTGCTACACTGCCATCAAAAACGGTTTTACTAGCGTCATGATGGATGGCTCCTTGGAAGCGGATGCGAAGACTCCCGCTAGCTTTGAGTACAACGTCAACACTACGGCTGAAGTGGTGAAGGTCGCTCATGCGATCGGCGCTTCTGTGGAAGGTGAACTGGGTTGCTTGGGTTCTTTGGAAACGGGCATGGGCGAAGCAGAAGATGGGCACGGCGCGGAAGGTGTGCTGTCTCATGATCAACTCTTAACCGATCCTGATGAAGCGGTTGAGTTTGTGACTCGGAGCCAAGTGGATGCTTTGGCAGTGGCGATCGGCACTAGCCATGGCGCATACAAATTTACCCGCAAACCGACTGGCGAAATTTTGGCAATCAGCCGGATTGAAGAAATTCATAGCCGCCTACCTAACACTCATTTGGTCATGCATGGCTCTTCTTCTGTTCCTGAAGATTTGCTGGCGCTGATCAACCAAAACGGCGGTGCTATCCCTGAAACCTATGGTGTACCTGTGGAAGAAATCCAAAAGGGCATCAAGAGCGGTGTGCGTAAGGTGAACATTGACACCGAT
>JBGTAZ010000032.1:0-10885 GCA_041749615.1 Leptolyngbyaceae cyanobacterium
CCGGCTACACGATGGCAAGCGTAGCAGCCGATAACCTGTGTGAACCTGGCAGCAGCAGTTTCACCGGGGCAGATATGTCCACCAAGCTAAAGCTGTTGGGGGTTGATGTTGCCAGTTTTGGCGATGGCTTTAGCAAAACTCCGGGCGCAAAAGACCTGACCTTGATCGACACAAGCCAAGGCACCTACAAAAAATTGGTATTGAATGAAGCGGGCGATCGCGTCTTGGGTGGCATTCTGATTGGCGATGCCTCCGCCTATGGCACCCTGTTGCAAATGATGCAGAACGATATGGCAGTGCCGCCCTATGCCGAAGATTTGCTGGTGCCGCCTCGTGAAGGGGCGGCGATCGTCAGCATGGGTGTAGACAGCCTGCCCGACAGCGCTCAAATCTGCTCCTGCAACAATGTGACTAAAGGCGACATTTGCGCGGCAATTCAAGCAGGCAACCTGACGGAGATTGGCGCGGTCAAAAAATGCACCACGGCGGGAACAGGCTGTGGGGGCTGCGTTCCCCTGGTGACAGACCTGCTGAAAATGGAGATGAAAAAAGCCGGGTTGGAAGTGAAAAATCACCTGTGTGAACACTTCGCCTACTCACGCCAAGAGCTTTATCATCTCGTTCGGACTCAGGGCATTCAAACCTTTGAAGAACTGCTGGTGCTGTATGGCGAGGGCAAGGGCTGTGAGATTTGCAAACCCGCGATCGCGTCTATCCTAGCCTCCACTTGGAACGAGCATATTCTGAACGAGTCTCATGCGAGCTTGCAAGATACCAACGATGCGTTTCTGGCAAACATTCAGCGAGACGGCACCTATTCCGTGATTCCGCGCATCCCCGGTGGTGAAATCACTCCAGAAAAGCTGATTGTGCTGGGCGAAGTGGCACGAGACTTTGACCTCTACACCAAAATCACGGGCGCACAGCGGATCGACCTCTTGGGCGCACGAGTGGATCAACTGCCGCTCATCTGGGAACGACTGATTGCGGCAGGCTTTGAGTCGGGTCATGCCTATGGCAAGGCGCTGAGAACCGTGAAATCCTGTGTGGGAAGTACCTGGTGCCGTTTTGGAGTGCAGGATTCTACCAGCTTGGCGATCGCTCTAGAACTGCGCTATCGCGGACTCCGGGCACCCCACAAAATCAAGGGTGCGGTGTCGGGTTGCACTCGCGAATGTGCTGAAGCGCAAAGCAAAGACTTTGGCGTGATTGCCACCGAAAAAGGCTGGAACCTCTACGTCTGCGGCAATGGCGGCATAAAACCGCAACACGCCGTCTTACTCGCCGCCGATGTTGATCAAGAGACGCTAATTAAATACTGCGATCGCTTCCTCATGTTCTACATCCGCACCGCTAATCGGCTAGAACGCACCGCCACCTGGCTCAACAAGCTCGAAGGCGGCATTGAATACCTCAAGCAAGTCGTGATTGACGACTCCCTTGGCATCTGCGCTCAACTGGAAGCAGAGATGGCTTACCAAGTTGCCACCTACGCCTGCGAGTGGAAAAAAACCGTCGAAGATCCCGCCAAACGCCAGCGCTTCACCCACTTCGTCAACTCCAACCAACCCGATCCCAGCTTACTCTTCGTCGAAGAACGAGACCAAAAACGCCCCGCCTACGAACACGAACGCCAGTTGATGGAGTTAGGGGCTAGGAGCTAGAGATGAGTCTTGTAGATTGCCTTGCCGTTACTTCTACTGATCTGTGATTAAATTTGATGTTCAATATTCAACACTGTAAAAACTGATGACTCAATCTCTTTCTAATCAACAGGTTGCCCAGTGGATTTCTGTTTGTTCTCTAGATCGCATCCTCCCCAACACAGGCATCTGCGCCCTCATCAACAATGAACAAATCGCCGTATTTCGCATCGGGCAAAGCGAATTAGGGCAAAACGAAACAGTCTACGCCATCAGCAACTACGATCCCTTTAGCAAAGCACAGGTGTTATCACGGGGAATTGTAGGCGATTCCCGTGGGGATCGTTCTACGAATCGCAACAGCATTCCCAAAGTCGCCTCCCCCATTTACAAACAAAACTTCAGCCTAATCACCGGGCAATGCCTAGATGACGAAACCGTCAGCGTACCCACCTATCCAGTTCAAGTAGTGGATGGTCAAGTGCAAATTGGGATCATCAATCAGGCACCCGCATCCTGACTCTCCTACTTCCGAAATACGGGCAGCGTGAAGTGAAAGCAACTGCCCTGATTTGAGGTAGAGTCCACCCAAATTTGCCCATAGTGAGCGCGAACAATCCGCTGGCACAGAGACAGCCCAATTCCGTAGCCTTCCTTATCTTCATCACGCTGAAGGCGAAAGCGCTCCTCAAAAATTCGCTCTTGATTTTCAGGAGGAATGCCAGGTCCATTGTCTCCCACGCTAATCTGCACCTTTTGCGTGGTGCGATGCAGGGCGGCAAGCTGAATGGTGCCGCCGGGTGGCGTATACTTCACGGCATTGTCGAGCAGATTAATTAAAACTTGGCGAATCCGTTCTCCATCTGCCAAGATCATGGGCAAATCTGAGGGAATATCTGTTTCAACCTGCTGAGATTTTTCTTGAAAACGGTCTTGCAAATCATTCAGCACATCTACGCACAAAGCACCTAAATCAAGCTTATGGGGATGAATGCGCGCATCGGAACCGATGCCCCGTGCTGCCTGCAAAACATCGGTAATCATCCGATCAATCGCCCGTGTTTGAGTTCGCGCATGGTTAAGCAACCGAGTCTTTAATTGAAGCGTTAGGATCGACTCGATGCCATCTTGAGGATTACAGTCCCGTTCCAATGTTTCGAGGGCGATCGAAGTTGCCGTCAGTGGGTTGCGTAAATCGTGCGCCAACATCGCCAGGATTTGATCTTTGAATTGAAGTTGATGTTCTAAATCCTCTTTCTCGCGCTTCAGCCGAAAAACTTCATCCGATAGCCGAATTAGCTCCGTCGATCGCATCACCAAATTGAATGAAGCCGAACTATCAAATGAATCCTTAAGACTTCGTAGAGTAGACTGCTCAGCCTCAGACAGTATAGGCGATTCTAAATTTGCGATCGGTGCATTACTAAAAGGTGCCCCCATGCTATCGCCAGTTTGAGGAGTGACAGCGGCAATTTCAAGTGCCAGAGTTTGTTTGAGCGATCGCACCTCCATCGCCCCAGAACCCGCCGCGCTTGCCAAAGTTGATGCCGAGTACTCTACCACAGAGCGCTGCCAGTGAATCCACCAGTGTTGCAACTGCTGCACCAAAGTACTACCTGCCAGAGTTTGGCGCGGTTCTGGATGAATTTTGATCAAAGCAGGGGTCGCAATCAGACGAAAGTATTCAGCCAAGTAAGGCTGCTCACTCACATCAATAATTTGAAGTTCAAACTCGCACTCTTCCCGTAACTCCTTCAGAGCGGTGCCAACCTGCCGAACTTGCTCCCTAGAACTCGGTCGTTTATCAATAAACAGCAAAAGTTGCAGCGGATAATCGGTAATATTTAGCTGATCAGGGTTTGCCTGCATTCGATGCCTCTACAGCTTTGATCTCACCAAGCTGGGTGATCCCCGACGGTTCAGTCCGTCAAATATAAACAAAACAGTACGCCAGAACGTAACATGCTGCTAAATATAAGTTTCCGAACCTTAATAGACCGTATCCCATCTTTACATTTTATGAGCTAGCTGTTTTCTTTTTCTTTCTGTCCTCAAAAACTTTCCCTTTATTTTGAAAATAGCGAATAAATTTGTAGGGGCGGGTCTTGTGCCTGCCCACTGAGATTAAGGGCACCCACAAGAGGTGCCCCTACTGGGCTAATGTTGAACCGTTGATTGCGGATTGGATATTCGTGGAAACTAACGCAGACCCTTAATCCGAAGCAGGAAGAATAACGTTGCCTGCTGATCATTAAAGTTATTGTCGCTCACGAGTATTAAGCTTTTGCTACCATCGGGCAATTGGGGTCCAAAGGCGATGCCTTCTAAATTGTCGAGGGGAATGCCTAATTGGTTTAAGTCAAGCAGCAGCTTTTTGCGAATGGGCTGCACTCCCGGAATCTGCCCTTTAAAACTCTCGATGGTTGTGGTGTCGCTAGCGCTACCCATGGCGAGTTGAAACAGCTTCACGCCAAACCCATTGCTGCCAAACGATCGCTCAATGCTGATAAAATGCCCACCCTGGTCGATCGCCAACATATCCGTCAACCCGTGATAAGCGGCACCTTCTGGCGGCGGAGCCATTTCATACAAATGCTCTGATAGCAGCAGAGAATAGGTTGGATCGAGGGAATAATGCAAAACGCGGTTGCGGCTTGCCCCTTGCTGGGGATGCTCTGGGCTGGCATCTTGCATCAGCGCCGATTCGGTTGCAGTGAAGAGGCGAAAGGGTTCGATCGCCACCGTGCTACCGCCGCTCATATTCAACGTCAAAGATTCAAAGCCCAGGTTATCGCCTACGCCCTGAGTTTGCTTGCCGTTTTCAGTTTTAGGCAGGTAGCGATCGGGAATCAGCAAGCTGCGTTTCCATTTCCCGGTTTTTAGGTCAAACTCTCGCACAAATGGCGCAATGCCCTTCGGCGCAATCCCTTCACTCGAAATAAACAGCGTTCCCAACGGAGATAATGCAATCCCTTCAGGATCAACGTCTCCTTTGGCGTAAGGCTGACCCGCATCATCGGTGATGAAGGTGACACCCGTAACCTCAATCTGTTTAATCTTGGGTGCTTTGGGATTGGCAGCATCCAAGTTCAGTTTCAGCGTGTAGAAGCGCGCTGGAGCAAAGTCGCTGCGATCGTCTGAGATGGCATACACCAGGTTTCGCTGGCGATCGTAAGCGAGGGCGGATAAACCGCCTACGGGCGTGTTTTGAAACGTTTGATTGGGTAACTTGTAGCTGCTCAAAAAATCGAGCGACAGGTCAAGAAATGTTCGTTGCTCTGCGCTGACTTGGGGTAGGTCACAGCCAGTCAGCAAGGTGCTGAGTGAAATGACGCAGGCGACTAGAAAGG
Organism: Leptolyngbyaceae cyanobacterium; assembly: GCA_041749615.1. Classification (GTDB taxonomy): domain Bacteria; phylum Cyanobacteriota; class Cyanobacteriia; order Leptolyngbyales; family Leptolyngbyaceae; genus ULC077BIN1. Next base: position 4,994 of record JBGTAZ010000032.1, read on the forward strand.
CAGCGAGTTTAAATCGACGATCGCTCACAAGATTTCTCCCAATGGGTCAGCTTCACCCTTTTGATTATCAACGATCGCGGCAGTCGCTCAACCGTTCAGCAACGATCCAGTAGTCCGTCAGTTTTAATTGGGTCGGTTGATTTCCGCTTTCCCAAAACTCAAAACCTAGAACTCCGTACTCCGCCACTCCCCACTTTTGTGATTCTTCGCACAATCTTCAGATAGTTTATCGCCCTATTTGCCCATCCTAAAAGAATATAACTACGGTGATGGGTGCTTTATGGGGCAAGATAAATACTCTAAAGATTGGCATAATGGCTCACTCAAAGGTCATCGCCCAGATTCTCTAGAAGCTGCCATTGAACGCTATGATGCGCTTTTGAAAAACCAGCCTGATCTTTACGAAGTATGGACTTATCGCGGTTATGCACTGGAGAATTTAGGTCACTATCGTGAAGCGATCGCCAATTTTGATCAGGCAATCAAAATCAATCCAGATTACGCGATCGCATGGCATGGACAGGCGATCGCGTTAGCCAGTTTAAGATGCTATGAAGAAGCCGTAATCAGCTTCAATAAAACCATTAAACTCACTCCCAAAAATGCTCAAGCCTGGTACAACCGAGGGAATGCTTTAGTTTTTTTGCATCGCTACGAAGAAGCATTGACCAGTTTCAATCGGGTCATTGAAATTACGCCTGAAGACTACAAAGCCTGGTATCACCGTAGTAAAGTTCTAGTAAATTTAGGCTATCACTATGCAGCATTGGCAAGTTTGGATAAAACGCTGACGATTAATTCTCAGTGTTACTATGCCTTAAATTATCGAGGAACTATATTAAAGAAACTAGGACACTATAAAGACGCGATCGCAAGTTTTGATAAAAGCCTCCAAGTCAAGCCGAATCATCCCGATGCTTGGTATAGCAAAGCCCGCTGCTATGCGTTATTGGGCGATTTAGAAACCGCATTAAACTATTTGCATCAAGCCCTAAAACTGAATCCGATATTATATAAAGCGATCGCAAAAGTTGATGCAGACTTCAACGCTTTATCACACCATCCCCGATTTTATATTTTAATAGGTTCCCGGCAATCTGTAGATGGCAATCAAGCTAAAATCGTACCTACAAACGACATCCAGATATCGGTTTGATTGGGCAAAGTCGCTGGATCAACGGCGTTTTTCGCAAATCTAATTCTTTCAAATTGGGCAGTGTTTTTAGAGCGCTAACATCGGTTACTCGTGTGTTGTAGAGATCGAGTTGAGTCAACGGTGCGATCGCGGCGATCGGTTTAACATCCACAACTCGTGTATTAAACAACGACAGCGACTTTAGCTTAGTAAGTTTGCTTAAAGCACTAATATCTGAAATTAGATTGTTTCCAATTAATAAATTACTCAGATTCACTAATGAGCTAAGCGGAGTAATATCTGATATTTGATTTTCAAACAGCGTTAAAGATTCAAGATTAGTTAGACTTTCTAATGGTGTCAGATCGGAAATCTTGTTTTCAAATAATACTAATGTTTTTAAATTAACCAACGATTTAAGTGGGCTTATATCTTCAATTTCATTATCATAGAGCGACAGAATTCGTAAGCTTGTCAGCGAGGCTAAAGGACTCAAATCAGAAATTTTGTTGTTGTATAATGCAAGAGCTTCTAGCTTTTTGAGAGAGGCTAATGGGCTAATATCAGCGATTTGATTACCATAGGCTAACAGACTCGTTAACTCCTTTAAAGATTCAAGCGGACGCAAATCTTCAATCTTATTCGTATCCAAAAGCAGAGTTCGCAAATTAGTCAGTGTTGCCAAGGGGCGTAAGTCAGAAATTTGGTTAGTTTCTAAAGAAAGCCAGGTGAGGCTAGTCAACTGGCTCAGTGGCTCAAGATCAGAGATTTTGTTTTTATCAAGTATCAGCGTTTTGAGATTGGTCAATGATCCCAGCGGTCTCAGGTCTGTAATCTCGCTGCTTCCCAGAAACAGCGCCATCTGATTAGACAACTGCTGATCCGCTTGCTGACAATCGGCTGTGTTTGCGATGCCCATTAATAAGCGAACCGTGTGTTGGCTATCGGCAGGCAAGGATGATTGATTGACGCACCAGTCTACAAACCTTTTGTAATTGACAGGAGTAGAAGCGGGTATAGCTGCGATTGCAGATGTGGGCGCAGGAGTTGCGATCGCAGCCTGTCCAATCTCTAAAAAAGTGATGCCCACTACTCCAACCGCTAGCCAATGCATGAAGGTGTTCACAATGCCGAACAAAAAACTTGTCATGAAATGTGTGCTTAAAACTAGAAAGATTTACAACCTGTTGTGTGCGGGTACTGCTTGCGGCTCAGCGAGTCAAATTAACAGGGATAGCTATGATCACCTAAGTTTAATTAAGCAATTTTTGAGCAGCCACCCGTCCTAAAACAACTCCCAGAACACCCAATACAGCGCTACCCAACCAATAGAATAATGTGAATTCCAGATTTCCGCTTTGGAAAAGCACTACTGCATCTAAAGCATAGGTAGAAAAAGTGGTATACGACCCTAAAAAACCTACCGCAACTAATAAGCGGAGATCAAGAGAAGCGATTGATCGCTCTAAGATAACGGTGACAAACGCCCCCATCAAAAATGCACCCGTAAGATTGATAAAAAAGGTGCTAAAAGGGAAGTCGCTGCCAAACCATCGACCAAAGTATAGTGAAATATAATATCGGCAAAGAGCGCCTGGGATTGCCCCTAAACTAACGGCGATCGGTGCGCGAATCGTGGGATCTACGGTTGTGAATAAGACTAGAATCTTTTGCGTAATAGCAGTCAAAAAGTGGGGTATTTGCATGAACATTTGATTGGATCAATCAGCGTATCCACATAAAAAACGGACTAACCAGAATAAGGTTAGCCCGCTAGTTTGGGAACGCGTGGAGAGACTACTGTTGCAGCACTAGCTTGACGTTTGCGTTTTGCAAGCCAGGGCGCTTAACCTCTGCCAAGGTTTTGTTGACTGCGTATTTTTGGTTGATAGAGTTGATCAACTCAGTTTGGTTGTGGCGCTTAGCAACACCCCAGAGGTCAGCAATGAGGTCAAAAGAACCGTCGGTATTGCGAGACCAGCCTAGATCATATTCACCTTCCAAGATGGCAACGATGTCAGAACGCACACGTTGACCGTTGTAGCCACGAACATCAGCTTCAGTTTTAACGCTGATGCCTAGATCACGCAAGGAAGCTTTCAAGATTTCAGCATCGGTGATTTTGGTACGCAGAGTGCTAAAATGAGACATTTGGGATTTCCTCCTGATAGATAGTTAAGAACAACGTTTGGTTAGTGGATACTACAATCCCTGTAGGATTCAGGGTTAATAGCAGATGTGTTAACTGACTTTGCTAGCAAAATCGCTAGCCTTTCTACCTGTTGGGAGCAGGAAGAAAGCTCTAGAACTCTAATCGCTGATATTCAGCGACAGAGGCTGCAGCAGGTCTAGCCCTTTGACGTGCCCAATCGCGCAGAGCCGTCACTTGTTCACTCATCGTCTTAGACAAAGGCTGAGTTGCCTTGACCGCTGCAATAATATCCAGTTGGGTAAACTCTCTCTCTTGAGCAAAGGCATCATACATTGCTGCCACTAGCGCTTGCTCAATTTCTGCTCCAGAGAAACCATCGCTTACATTTGCCAACTGGTCTAAATCAAATCGGGAAATATCCCGTTTACGCTTAGAAAGATGAATTCTAAAAATATCTTTGCGTTCTTCTGCGTTGGGTAAATCCACAAAGAACAATTCATCGAAGCGTCCTTTTCGCAAAAACTCTCCCGGCAAGCGCTCTACCCGGTTTGCAGTTGCCATCACGAAAACAGGAGAATCTTTTTCTTGCATCCAGGTTAAAAATGAGCCAAAGATGCGACTAGAGGTTCCACCATCGGAATCTGCGGAGCCAGCAGTCCCAGCAAATGCCTTGTCTAATTCATCTATGAATAGGATGGCGGGTGAAATAGATTCAGCAGTTTTTAGGGCGTTTCGCAAGTTGGCTTCTGATCTGCCCACCATGGAGCCATCATAGACTCGACCCATATCTAGCCGAAGCAATGGCAAGCCCCATAACCGAGAAGTGGTTTTGGCTATTAGGGATTTACCACACCCTGGAACTCCTAGAATCAGCATTCCTTTTGGCTGTGGAAGTCCATATTCCCTAGCACGTTCTGTGAAGGCATTGGAACGCTGAGTCAGCCAACGCTTTAGCTCTTCTAGTCCCCCAACTGACTGAATCGTTTCATCTTCTTCAATGTATTCAAGAATACCATTGCGACGAATCAGTTGCTTTTTCTCGGAAAGAACAATGCCAACTTCTTCTTCTGTTAAACGCCCTGTTGTGACTTGAGCTTTGCGATAGACTTTTTCTGCTTCATCCCGCGTTAGACCTAGAGCCGCTTTCAATAGCTTTTCTCGCGTTTCAGTGGTGATTCGGCGATTGCGAGTGAGGTCTAGCTGCTGTGAAAGAACCTGATTTAGCTCAGTCATGTCTGGCATGGCAAAGTCTAAAACCGCCACCTCTTTTTCAAGCTCGATTGGGATCTGCTGAACGGGAGACATTAGGAGAATCGTTCTTTGAGATCCACGAAAGCTAGCGATCGCATCTCTTAGCCAACGAGTCACTGCTGGAGAATCTACAAAAGGGTGAAGATCTTTGAATACAAATATTGCCGGATCACGTTGCCGGGTTGCCCACTCTACAGCCGCTTCAGGAGAAACGGTGTTGTGCTGGGTGACGTTTCTAGGCTGCCCGTATTCAACGATTCCATGAGTCACTGTCCAAACAAACAGACGACGTTGAGGCTTCCCAGCTTGGGCGATCGCCGAAATTGCTTGCTCGGCTCGTTCCTCCTCCGAAGTGACCAAATAGATCAAAGGATACTGAGCCTGTACTAGGATGCTGAGTTCTTCCTGCATATCATCCACCCACTTAGAGACAACTCAGACTGAAAAACACCCAAACCATCTGCCTAAAAAAACCATTTGCCTAAAGACATCTGCCTAGAAGCTATGGCGCTGCTTGGAAATAAAAACTCACTTGGCTAATAAGGCGACTAGCTCCTCTTCACCCTGGGATGCATTCACAACCGACGAACTATCTGGAGAAAGACTCACCTCTGAAGCTGGCAACGTTTGGGCATTCAGTGAAACCATCTCGCCATCTCGCAAAACGAGATGACTGGAACAGTCTGGACATCCATAGACTCGATGGGCTTGACCATAAAAACTATCATGATGCTCAACAACTTCTGGGTTTAACAAGTAAAACGCGATCGCTCTTTGAGCAATGCCAGTCATCGTTTCCACATCAACCGCCGCCTTTACCTTTAGCTGCCTGTGTAGCTCTGGGGGCAAGTACAACGTAACTTTTTGCTTATCCTCTTTCAGATTGTCCTGCATATCACTCTCAGTCTTGGTAACCCGGGTATGAATAAAAGCATATCGACCCTGCCAATTACTGTCAAGGCGGAAAGACGGCATGACGGCAGTTTTGTTATATTTGTTTACAAAACTCGCACTTCATCACCTTGGAGACATGAGCCAACCGACCAGCCTGAAAGCTGAAAGGACATCTTCCATGTCTCCTCATCTATTGGTCTCTTCATTAAGTTAGTCTCTGAATTAAGCTTGACTATTTGCATTTGAAGCCATCCCTATCTAAGCAATATCAGGCGGTAGAGTATTGGAAGGAGCGGTTTTCTGGGTTAGTTGAGCCTGAATCAAGGCTTGCAACTCCGCTCTCTTCACTTCGGTGCCTACCATCGTATTTCCAGGGACTTCAAAGAAGACCACGCTATCCACCGTTTCCAGTGCCACAATTTGAAACAGGATATGAATGACAGGAATAGGCAACGCGATC
>JBGTAZ010000033.1:0-7460 GCA_041749615.1 Leptolyngbyaceae cyanobacterium
ACGGTTTCGACGTGCTGGCGAACGTTATATTGTGATGCAGGTCGAGAGCGAGCTACCTCTCGGAAATCAATGGCTCAAAAAACAGTACATGCGAACAACATCGTACCCTTTGCTCGTAAGCAAGCACTAGTTGCTGCCTAAAAACCCCTAGCGGTTCGAGCGTCCGTCATTTGACTCCGTTAAGGATGATGGACCAACCCCCCAACGGATGCTCCAGTTCACCGTCTCTGGTTGGTAGCTGGCTAAGACTTTACCAGAGAATCCTATCGTCCGGGATAAAGGACGATTCCCGCGTTGAGGATCAGAAACGCTAAACCTGTGAATGAGTGATGTATTAATACCCAGGGCGGACACGGGTTCGACTCCCGTCAGCTCCATTAACTAGCAAAAGAATACGGTAAATTAGGGGCGTATCGTGATACGCCCCTAATTTTATGCTCCTAATTTTATGAATATTACTCGCTGTCTTCACACTGCTATTTTGGTTGCCGATCTGGAAAAGGCAGAACACTTTTATGGAACGGTGCTGGGGTTGGAACGCTGCGATCGCGCCCTTAAATTCCCCGGTGCCTGGTATGAAGTGAATCAATACCAAATTCATCTGATGCTCGGCACTCCAGCGGAACTCAGTAACGTAGAAAAGTGGGGGCGAAACAGACATATTGCCTTCGCAGTGGCAGACTTAGAAGCGGCAAAGGCACAATTGCAAGCCCATGATTGCCCCATTCAACTGAGTGCCTCTGGACGAGCCGCTATTTTTTCACAAGATCCGGATGGAAACGTGATTGAGTTGAGTCAGATATAAAAGCATTGCCCCTTTCGCAACTGGATAACCATGAAGCAACTGATTCCATCCTCATTTCTCGTTGGGGCGATCGCTCTGATTGGCTGCAATATCTTTGCCAAAGAACTAACTGCTGCTCCCACGCCTAGCATCAAACCCGCAGTTAAACTGGCGGCGGCACCCAATCCGTCCATGTCTACTGCGGAAAAAGCGGTGCTGAATAATCTATTGAAAAATTCTAAAAAAATAGGATTGTGCCGAGATTCTTTGGATTTAGAAGCAGCAAAACGCGCCTCTGAAGTTTATAAATTGGAGAATCAGCAATATTTCGTCGTGCTTCAGTGTTTTCTAGCGGCATACCAGGGCAACTATGAGTTTTTGATCGTGAATCAGCAGCCTGCCGCCAAAAAACCGGTGACGAAGCTAACGGTGACTGAATTTAGGGAAAATCAAGCGGGTAAGGTTCAAAAGATGGAAAGTGCATCCATTGGAGGATTGCCAACCTATGATCCTAAAACACGGATGTTAGTCATCAATTCTAAGTATCGAGGCTTGGGAGACTGTGGTTCTCAGGCAAAATATAAGGTTCAGGGTACGGGGCTGAACCTGCTGGAATTCAAAGCCAAGCTTGCCTGTGATGGCAAGTTGGAGCCTTTTAAAACGTTTTATCCGGCAAAGTGAAAGCTAAATAGTCGTGAATTGCACTTGAAAGACGTTGGCAAAGGCGATCGCCACTTGTTCTTTCACTTCAGCCACTTGAAGTCCTGGAATAAACTGCTCCAAACTGCCAACGGCTTTGTCGGCAATGCCGCAGGGCACGATCTGCTCAAATCCGCTTAGGTCAGGACACACGTTGAGCGCGAACCCGTGCATCGTAATCCAGCGGCTGACTTTAATGCCGATCGCAGCTACTTTGCGATCGTTCAGCCAAACTCCCGTCATCCCTGCAATCCGCTTGCCCTCTAGCCCGTACACCGCCAGCACTTGAATCAACACCTCTTCCAGTTGGCGCAGATACCAATGCAAATCTTTTTGGTAATAGGTCAAATTCAAAATGGGGTAGCCCACTAACTGACCCGGACAGTGATAGGTCACTTCGCCGCCCCGCTCAATCCGCACGAGGTCATGTTCAGCCTGCGCCGGATCAAATTTTAGAAAGTTTGGCGTGGAACCTTGACCCAACGTATACACGGGCGGATGCTCTAGCAAAATCAGCACATCGTCTAAATCGGGTGAGTTTGGGTTTACCTTCCGTTCAGCCACGAGCGATCGCTGCAATTCCCAAGCGGTTTGATAAGGCTCAACGCCTAAATGAAGGACCCTGCATGGTCTCAATGGATTCTTAGCCTGAAGCAATAAATCATCATGACTCACAGAATTTTGGATGTTCCAAACGACAATTTAAACCCCAACTTTTAACATTGCTCTAAAACACCCGGAGAATCAAGAGTAATTGCGCATAAAATCCCATCAATTTCAAGCCACTGCAATCAAGAATTATCAAGGCTTGCAAAGCATTCTAAAGCTGCCTGTTTGGAAGAATTCAAAGTGCTAGGGTGAAGTTAAGAACCGACTAGGGTTCAGTTAAGCCTGTTTTTTAAAGGAGAAAGCTCCATGAAGCTGGTTATTCAGGGCAAAAATATCGAAATCACTGACTCCATTCGTGAGTATGTGAATCAAAAGATTGAGAAAGCAGTCATTCATTTCCAGCAAATGATTACTGAAGTCGATGTCCATCTGTCGATCGCTCGTAATCCGCGGATCAACTCAAAGCAAACCGCTGAAGTAACGATTTATGTCAACGGTTCCGTTGTGCGTGCTGAAGAGGGAAGTGAAAGCCTCTATGCCAGCATTGATTTAGTGGCGGATAAGATTGCTCGTCAACTGCGGAAATATAAAGAGAAACGCAATGCTAAGCAATATACGGTGCCGAAGGGAATTGAAGAATTAATCGATCAACCGATTACCGATCTACCGAATGTGGATGATCTGTTGAGCGATCGCACTCCAGCGCTTCCTCCTGAAGTGATTCGGACGAAGTATTTTGCCATGCCTCCCATGAGCGTGCAGGAAGCCATGGAGCAATTAGAACTTGTGGATCATGACTTTTATGTATTCCGCAATGAGGAAACGGGTGATATTAATGTGTTGTATGAACGCAATCACGGCGGTTTTGGAGTAATTCAACCCCGCAATGGCAATGGGCACACCCACAACAGTAAGAATGGCAATGGTAAAGTTGCCCACCCTCAAAGCCTATCCTCGGTTTAACCACACTGAGGGCATTAGCTGTTCAAAGGATACCTCTGATAGCTACACCGTTTAAGTTCTTTAGCGATCGCTTCAACGAATCGCTGAGTTACTTGAACGGTTTTTTAATGCCTTACCTGATCGCTATGGACTGAGCAGAATGGCGATGACGATCGCGGCGAGGGTGATACCCAACCGGAATAAATTAAAGACAAACTGGAGCGATTTGCTGACCCAGGCACACGGGCAACCTCCTTTACACAAACCTCATAATTCTTTAACCCCTTTGAATTGCGTGAAACCACTGTGGCACACTGGGTTTAATCCTGCGGCGGCACAAAGTAAGATGGTGTAAACACTGATTCATCATAAATTTTCTATGAATCCCATAGGATTTTTAAGGAATGAGTGAGAAGCTTTACTGCAAAGGGTTCCGTGTCCTCAACAAAGCACAAAAACCAGAAAATACGCAGATAGGGTCAGTGCAATTTCTTAGGTAAATTTGTAACCTTGACTACAGTCTGCAACTTTGCCAGGTTCAGTGTAAAGTTTTGCGTCTGAATCGAATCAATGTTTTTGGCTTGATTTGATTCGGACAAGTATTTTTTGTCAAAAGTCGCTTTATTGACCAATTCTACAAATCAAATAAGAGGTTCAAAGCCATGAAGTCATCACAGTTAACCGCTCAAACCCTAAAAACTTCACCCAGGGTTGATGTGAATCTGCTGGGTCGGCGGATTACCTTCATGACTGCTGAGTCAATCGTTGCCGCGATCGCTTCAGCGTGTCTCGAAAGTAAAAAAATCATTGTTGCCAATTACAACGTACACAGTTTCAATTTGTCAGTGCAACTTCCGTGGTTTTACAGCTTTTTGCAAGATGCTGATATTGTCCACTGCGACGGTATGGGAATTTTGAAAGCTGCCCATTTCATGGGGGCAGACTTATCTATTGAGTATCGAGCGTCTTATACGATTCTCATGCCAAAACTGCTTGAATATTGCGATCGCACCAATCGCTCAGTCTTCTTATTGGGATCGAAGCCTGAATATTTACAAGCGGCACTGACTCAGATGCAAAAACAGTATCCCAATATTCAGGTTGCTGGGCATCACGGCTACTTTCAGCAAGAAGACGCTGATCGAAATGAGGAAATTATTCAGCAAATCAACAGCTTGGAACCTCACATTCTCATTGTTGGGATGGGAATGCCAATTCAAGAACATTGGATTCGACAGCACAGCGATCGGCTTAAGGTGAACGTGATTATGCCAGGTGGCGCAGTTATTGATCGGTTAGCAGGAGAAGTTTCAGATTGTCCCAAAGCTCTTTCAAACATGGGCTTTGAGTGGTTATATCGTTTATGCAAAGAACCCAAAAGACTGGCAGTTCGCTATTTAATAGGAAACCCAGCCTTCATCCTCCAAGTTCTTTTACACAAATTTACTGCTTTCTCCGCAAACATGCAGAATTAGCAAAATCAACTGTTATGGCAGTTATAAGGAAAAATCAAGACCACAACCGTCTGTTATTCCTTATTTCTCACCGATGCGGCGAGATTCGTGTTTTTTCTTGCTGCTTGCAAGGAAAATGTGTCGCTGTCCCCGTCTAATGCTACAGTTATGCCCATGACTACACCACGGGGACGACGGACACAAGCAGCAGAATTAGTCGTGCGACTTTTGCGCGAAGGGCTTGTTGAATCAACACATCGAGTGCAAGCGGTTGTGAGTGACGATCGCGGGCGCATTCTGTCGGTTGCTGGCAGTGCCGAAACAGCCGCCTTTATTGGTTCGGCGTTAAAACCGTTTCAGGCGTTGGCGGTGACCACGACAGGCACCTTAGAACGCTATGGATTGAGCGATCGCGATTTGGCAATTATTTGTAGCTCTCATCGCGGTACGGTCGAGCAGGTCAGGCAAGCATTTAACATTCTTTGGCGTGCGGATATTGATCCCTCGGCGCTGCAATGCCCCATTCCAGAGGGGAAGAAAAGCCCACTGGAATATAACTGTTCTGGGAAGCACGCTGGGATGCTTGCCGTTTGTCAACAGCGAAACTGGACGCTCAACAGCTACCTGCAACCCAATCACCCGGTACAGCAGCTTATCTTGCAAAAACTTGCAGAACTCTTGGGAATGCCGGGAGAAGAATTAATTGCCGCCCGCGATGACTGCGGTGCCCCCACCTACTTTTTGCAAATGGGGCAAATGTCTACTCTTTATGCTCGACTTGCCTCTGGCGACAGTCTAGACATGGAACGGATCATTCGGGCAATGGTGCATTATCCCATGCTAGTTGCCGGAGAAGGGGAGTTTGATACGGAGTTAATGCGCCTGACAGATGGAGAATTGGTCAGTAAATCTGGAGCCGAGGGTATCCAATGCATTGGGCGCGTGGGGGAAGGAATGGGGTTGGCAATTAAAGTAATGGATGGCGCAAAGCGGGCGAAACATGCGGTTGCGGTTCATTTGCTCAGGCAAATGGGCTGGATTAGCCCTTCTGTTTCCGAGAGCCTATCTGAAATGTTCATGAATTCAGGCACTGCCACCCGACTCGAAGTGTCTGGTGACTTATCGATGATTTGATGTGAGTTTAGAGATTTGATGTGAGTTTAGAAGAGCGATCGCTTAAAGCACACTAAAGGTATCCTGCACCTGTGACTAACGTGAACTCTAACTCTCCATTTATTCGTGACACGGCTAATCCGCCTGATCATGAACATCTGTGTGGATTTCCTCATTACATGTTGAAGGAAATTCATGAGCAGCCTCAAGCCGTCCAAACCTGCCTTGCACACTACTTTCACAGCACAAACTCCCCACTCCCCACTCTCCACTCCCTTCATCTCCCACCCACCCTAAATGAAGTCCACATTCTCGCCTGCGGCACCAGCTACCATGCTGGATTAGTTGCCCAGTATTGGATTGAGCAACTCGCCGGTATCCCCGTGCGGGTTCGGTCTGGCTCAGAGTTTCAGGAAGCCCCTCTGCCGATGACTGCCAACACGCTGACGATTGGCATCACACAATCGGGCGAAACGGCTGATACGCTCAACGCGATCGCCCTAGATAAACAGCGACGGCTCAATCAATCATCTGAATTTCAGCCTCATATGTTGGGCATCACCAATCAACCCGCTAGTTCTTTAAGCCAGCTGGTGAATCGAACATTGCCCACCCTAGCAGGCACAGAGATTGGCGTAGCCGCCACGAAAACCTTTATCAATCAATTAATAGTTTGCTTTGCTTTAACGCTAGAACTGACGCTGAGTTGCCAAGCCATTGCGCTTGACAGCGTTCAAGCATACTGGGCTGAGTTGTCTACATTGCCCGCAAAAATTCGGGCAGTGCTGGAATTAGAAGCTCAGATTAAGACCATTGCCGAGGGATTAGTCAATCAGCAGCATTGCATTCTGTTGGGGCGCGGAGTGAACCGGGCGATCGCCCTAGAAGGGGCTTTAAAGCTAAAGGAAACCACCTATCTTCACGCAGAAGGCTACAGTGCTGGCGAGTTTATGCATGGACCCATTGCCCTGCTCGATGCCCATATCCCGGTGATTGCGATCGCGCCCTCCGATTCGACCCACGCGGCTTTTATTGCCAACCTGCACAAAATTAAATCCTACGGACCCCCTATCATCGGCATTCTGACAGATGACGCTTCCCCAGAAACCATTACCTTGTTTGATCACACGCTGATATTGCCTGCGATCGCCCAGCCTCTTTCGCCGATTCTCTCTGTGATTCCACTACAACTACTGGCATATCATATTGCCGTTCAACGAGGACTGAATGTGGATAAACCCAGAAATATTACGAAGACATTGAGTAAGAGTACGGAATAGAGAGTACGGAGTTGAAGTTACATGTCCCTACCGTATGTGAAGACTTCATTAAGCGATCGCGCGATTGAGTAAAGATACTGACTAGACAGGCATCGCTAAATGTTCGTTGAACTTATCTAAATCTGTTCTTAATGTTAATGCCTGATTCTAATGAAGGTCAGTAATTCTACATATACTCAATGGCACCCTTTTCTCAAAGTCGGCTATCGGCGCTGGCATGTTCTTTAACCCTATCGGCTTTAGGCATGGCTACTGGCGTTCAATCAGCCCAGGCATTCACCTTTGTTAATTCTTTAAGCATTCCCGGTAATGCTACTGATTTGGCACCCACTCCTGCGGGTAATAGTGTCAACACAAACCGTCTAGGTGGTTTTGGCTCCGATCTCTACTACGATCGCGACAACAAAGTCTTTTATGGACTCGTCGATCGTGGACCAGGCGGCGGCACTATTCCTTACAACACTCGTGTCGAAAAGTTTACGGTAGACATCGACTCTAACAGTGGATCTATCAGTAACTTCAAACTTCTGTCTACTATTCTGTTGACCGATCAAGCTGGCAAAAATTTTGACGGATACG
>JBGTAZ010000034.1:0-5032 GCA_041749615.1 Leptolyngbyaceae cyanobacterium
CTTCAGGGTTTTGACCGTGAGGATCTGTGGCGGAGTGGAGTCGGGGGGATAGAGAAAATCGAACTGAACGAGGCGGCGATCGCCCGGTTTCATTATCATCACGGCTAAGGGTTCGCCCTGCTGTCCCCGTCGCTGCACTAGATGGACATAGCGGGTTTGGGGAAGGCGGCGATCGTCGGTGTAGCGCAGCCGTACGGTTCCCCGAAAAAAGACTTGGCGCGGCAGCGGCTCTAAGAACCGCAAATTTCCATCCTTGGGCTGGTCTTCTTTAATCGGCGTTTCTAGCATGATTGCCACGGTTCGGGTTTGATCGCTGAGATTTTGCAGGGGCAGCGTCAGGTTATATTCGATCGCGTAATTCCCGTGCGCTTGATAGGCGGTATCGGGGTAACGCGCCACCATTGGTGCGGTTTGATTTTGCCCCGTGCCCAACGTGCCTCGCAGCAGGGTACTCAGCCCATAGGAAAACGATTCTCCGGCTGAGGGAATGGTGAGTGACCAAGTTTTCGGATTGTTGACCTGAATGCCGGGAGGATCAACCACTTGCGTCACCCAGCGCGACCCTTTTGCCACTCCTGCCACACGACCGTAGATAATTTGTCCCGTTGTTTGATCAATCGGCGTGGGTGTTTTGTCGCGAGGTTCCGCCAGTTTGCCAGAATCTACTACTGTTTGCCATTCTGCCACTGTGGGAGCGCGTTCTGTGCAATTGGCATCAGTGGGAGCAAATAGCGCCAAACTAGCGGCATAAACGGGGGCATTGCTGGAGAGGCGCATCAGGGTCGATCGCCCGTTGATCGGCGGCTGCAACTCCTTCACCGGAATCGGCAAATTCAGCAGCATTCGGCTTTCACCGGGCGGAATCACAATTTGAGCCGGAAAATCGAGCGATCGTTTTCGGCGCAAAATATCCACCATGGCGCGGCTACCCGGTCCCGCAAACACCGTGCCTAGTGGATTATCTACATAGGCGGGTAGGTCAATAAAGGACGCATCGGGCTGGCTCAAATAGCTGGCGGCTTGCAAAATATCCACTGTCACGGGCTTGCCGCCGGGATTGTGCAGTAGCACACCGAGATACAGCGTTCTCAAGTCCTCTGGTGTTTTCGCTTTGGCAATATGGTGGGCAAATACATCAAAGCGTCCTTGCAACGGCAGATTCAAATGGGCAGCCGGAGTGCGTTTACCCGCAGGCGGAAAGGTAGACAGCAAGATGCCTTCGGTTTGCACCAACTCCGGACTGTTGCTGTTAAACACCAACACAGAATCTAGCTTTCCCGGCAAAATCCGCACAGTTTGGGGCACTTTGACTTCTTGAGAGACAGGCGCAGGACTCGCCTGGGCAAGCATCACAGCAGATAGAAATGACAACATAAACGCAGGTAATTAAGACGATTTGAATTAGCTAGCGGCTAAAGGCTGAAGCAGTTTCAAGATAGTTGAAAAATCTTGGACGATCGCCTCCAAATTTTCGGGGTTCAACGGCGGCACATGCACGAACAAACAGTGCGTTTTAAGCTGATGGGATTGAATATATTTGAGGATTGAGTAGTACAAATAGTTGCAGACAAAGCGCCCGGTGTTATGACTAATGGTAGTGGTTTGAGTCTGTTCAACTAAGGGTTTTAAGGGAATGGTGGTATACAAAATATCGCCTTGATGCTTGCCATTCGCTTCGACGGTGAGGTGCGATCGCTTTTCTGCCATGCCACAGCAAACAATCAGATCAGGCTGCAATGCCTTAACTACAGACAACACTTTTTCGGGTGCAAGCTGAAAATCGACCGGAATTTTTCGGCATAGGTGAGTGTGTGGTGGCAATAACTTACGCTGCACCAATTCAGTAATCAAATCATCCGACGAGTTCGAGGGTTGATGCGGTTTCCAGGTGTCGAAGGTCGTGAGCAGAATGGACATTGGGCGGTGGTTAGGAAGTAGTTTTGAGTTTTGTTCGCGTAGCGTCTCCGTAGGAGATATTTTGAGTTTTGTAGAGATTAAGAGTTTTGAATTGAGAGTTTTGAGTTCTAACGGGGCAGTTCGCTGACTGGTCGCGCAAGAGTTTGTTATTCAAACTACAATTTTACTGACGAAGGTCACAAAGGACGCAAAAAAATGCCGACGATCGCCGTAGTAGATTACGACATGGGCAACCTGCACTCTGCCTGCAAAGGGCTGGAAAAAGCAGGCGCAACTCCACAGATTACCGATTCGCCCCTTGCCATTGACCAAGCCGATGCGATCGTGTTGCCCGGCGTGGGTTCTTTTGATCCGGCAGTCCAACATCTGCGATCGCGCCAGTTGGAAGCGCCAATCAAACGGGCGATCGCCAGCGGCAAGCCTTTTTTGGGCATTTGTCTGGGCTTGCAAATCCTATTTGACTCCAGCGAAGAAGGACAGGAACCCGGTTTAGGCATTATTCCGGGCACCGTCAAACGCTTCACCCACGAACCCGGCATCACGATTCCGCACATGGGCTGGAACCAGTTGGACTTTACCCAGCCGGATCTATCGCTGTGGCAGCACCTTCCCGCCCATCCCTGGGTTTACTTTGTTCATTCCTACTACGTTGCGCCGATTGATCTCACCCTGCAAGCCGCCACTATCACCCACGGTAGCCAAACCGTCACCGCCGCGATCGCCTGTGACAACCTGATGGCAGTCCAATTCCACCCCGAAAAGTCTTCCACGGATGGGCTGCAAATCTTAGCAAATTTTGTCAAGCGGGTGGAAAGCGGTCAGCAATCAGCAATTGGCAACCCGATCGCGGCAATTCAATGACTCTGCGAATTTATGGTAATCGTGCCCTCAAAACCCTGTCTGGCAAGGACACGCGCCCAACCCAATCCATGGTGCGGGAAGCGTTGTTTAATATGTGGCAGGGTGCGATCGCCCAGTGTCGCTGGCTCGATCTCTGTGCTGGCACTGGTGCCATGGGCGCAGAAGCGCTGTGCCATGGCGCTTCTAGCGTGGTGGGGATTGAGCAATCGTCTCGCGCTTGGGCTGTGATTGAGCAAAACTGGCAGCAGGTGGCGACAGAGGGGCAAACTTTTCAACTAATTCGCGGCGATGTGATCAAAAAACTACCGACCTTAGCCGGACAGCAATTCGATCTAATTTATTTTGATCCGCCCTATGTCAGCGAGTTATATCAACCCGTGCTAGACGCGATCGCAGGTTACAACCTGCTGTCTGCCAACGGCGAATTAGCAGTAGAACACAATCCAAAGCGATCGGGTTTCTCTACACCCGAAACTTTAGAAATCTGTCGCCAAAAAACTTATGGAAACACCGCATTAACGTTTTATCGCACTACTTACGGCACTACGAAGTCGTCTTTGGATAGCTTAGGACATCCAAGACCTTGAGAAGGAAGGAATAATGGACAGTTGTTGTCCTGATGGACTTGAGCTATTAGTCCAGAAATTTATTTCTGGGCGGGTCAGCAACGAAAACGAAACAGTGCGGTTGGGGTGTAAACGCTCACGCCTTCAATGCTTCCCGTGTCCATTGACGTAATAATCCCGTGTGCCTTTAGCGCTAATGGCTTCCCCTAAACGGCTGATGGCGTGGACATACGCAGCCGTGCGAAGTGGAATGCCCATCTGGCGAGAGACTGACCAAATGCGATCGGCTTCTTCTACAATGCGGCTTTTCAGCTTTTGGTTCACTTCATCCAGCGTCCAATACAAGCCACTGCGGTTTTGCACCCATTCAAAATAGCTGACCGTTACGCCGCCAGCATTCACCAAAATATCTGGAAAAACGTAAATGCCTTTTTCTGCCAAAATTGTGTCGGCAGCGGAGGTAATCGGACCATTGGCAACTTCAAACACGAGTTTGGCTTTGATTAAGTGAGCATTCGCTTCTGTAATTTGGTTTTCCAGTGCGGCTGGAATCAGCAGATCTACATCTAGCGCTAGCAGTTCTTCATTGGTCAGTACCTCATGTTCGGGTGTGGTGCAAACGCTGCTATCACAATAGGGCGCTCGAATGCCACGAGTCGATTCTTTATTGTTGCGAATGGCGGGAATATCTAGCCCATTTTTGGCATAAATTGCCCCCTGAGAATCGCTGACTGCCACCACGCGATAGCCCGCATGAAACAATAATTCCGCCAGAGTGCCGCCTGCATTGCCAAATCCTTGAATGGCAACGGTTGTTCCTTGAGGCGCTTGATCAAACTTGGGTAGCATTGCTTGAATTACAAAAAAAGCTCCGAGGGCGGTGGCGGCTTCTCGTCCCACACTGCCACCCATGGTGATGGGTTTGCCGGTGACCACAGCCGGACAAATACAGCGGCGGATGATGCTGTATTGATCCATCATCCAGCCCATGATCATGGAGTTGGTGTATACATCGGGCGCGAGGATATCGACATCGGGACCAATGAAGTCTGCGATCGCGTCAATGTAGCCCCGACTCAAGCGCTCTAGTTCTAGCCGCGACAATAGTTTCGGATTCACCGTAATTCCGCCCTTCGCCCCGCCAAAGGGCAATCCTAGCGCCGCACATTTAAAGGTCATCCAAAACGCCAACGACTGCACCTCATCCATCGACACATTCGGGTGATAGCGCACCCCGCCCTTGCCAGGACCGCGAGTATCGTCATAGCGGACGCGGTAGCCTTGAAATACCTGGAGCGAGCCATCATCCATTCTTACGGGAATAGAGACACTGAGACTGGCTTTGGGAAATTTCAACGACTCGATCGCATCTTCAGAGATGGAAGTATGTTTGAGCGCTTGTTCCAGTCGTTGGCTAGCATCCGACAGCAAAGAGTTTGCCATAGTAATACGTCTTTTATCTAGAAAATGGAGGGATAAATGCCGGGAAGATTTGTATCTTTTAATACTTTTCTTTCTTTAGAATGCCCAACGATGTCCGCATCGGCAGGGGATAACCCCAGAAAGACATAAAACAACATACATTGTTGCGGTGGGGGGTGGGGCGATCGCACCGGATGAAGGGACTTTGCAAAACATCTTCACGGTTGAACCGCATAACTGGTACAGTCTCATCGGTAAGATAAAGA
>JBGTAZ010000035.1:0-14027 GCA_041749615.1 Leptolyngbyaceae cyanobacterium
GACGAATCTACCCCAACGTATGACATTCAACTCACGCCCCTTGCCCTAGAAATGTTAGCTGCCGTGAAAGATCGGCGAGAGCAGGAAAAACTTCGCGACCGCATCGACCAGCTTAAAGCCGATCCTGAAAAACAAGGCAAAGCACTCGTCGATAGTCTTACAGGATTTCGCAGTATTCGAGCAGTCGGACAGCGTTACCGCATCATCTACAAAGTGGAACAACAACAAGTTTTAGTAATGATTGTTGGAATTGGTCGGCGCAAAGAGGGCGATAAGAAAGATATTTACACCATTCTGGAAAAGCTGCTAGAGCCGTAGATTCGACGAATATAGGGTGCAACATCAAAAGCGATCGCAGTGTAGCTTACTGTCAACAAGGGCTGCAAAAAGAAGCGCGCGATCGCCCGTAAGCAATGGAAGACTACTCGTAAAATAAGCAATCCCTTTGAACAAGGTCAAGGCAGATGATTTGTGGATTTTTGTATACGCGAAAACGCAGCATAACGGCTAAAGTGAGCGGTGGCGAGTGAGCTAGAACGAAGCGCGAAGTCCCTGTACCAGACGATCCACTGGGTTGTTAGTCTGCTGGCTGTGTACGATCAACTGACTCTTGGACAAATCTCGAAGGCTAACTCGTGCCGATAAAAACACACATTGAATTCTGCAAAGAAGTTCATATGTCCAAGAATTATGGGTGTATCTCTCATTTCAGTCCAAGCAAATGCAAGAAGGACAGGAGAAAACTGCAAGATCGTGCCAGACACAACTAAACCGCGTGAATTACTCTGAGCCAAATTCCCACTCAGTGGAATAGAAACCGTCTGATGTTCCCAGACTGCCCCTAGCTGGAAACCAATTTCATAGGGCAGAACATTGACACTTGCACCTGTATCCAGCAATGCTATTGCTTCTAGAGAGCGATCGCCCAGTGTGTGAGTTAAGGGTAAATACAGCATGATCACCGATCGCCCAAAATTATCAGTTCGCTCAGTGAATAAATAGCGTTGTCCATCAAGCATTGGATGATTCCTTTGCTGCCACCAGAAGATCCGACAATGCTTGAACGGATGCGCGATCGGTTTGAGGCGACCATACCACAGCTTCAGTGGAGGCAAGTTGCTGGAGCAGCACATTTGCTGGGTCAGCTTCTTCAGGGGGTTCTAGATTGCACCCTTCTTCTTTAGCAACTGCCAGGAGGAGAAAGTGAATCAGTCGAAGCTTATCTTGATGAGATAACTGGTTAACAGTAGGCAACAGCTTACTAAGCGACATCTTGCTGGCTCCAGAGAATACCTCCCTCCATTATGGGTTTGATTATTCTGTTAGCCTTAGAAGGTATGTCATGCTACCTGCTATTTAAGTAATTCTTGCCTACTAAAAAATAACCCTGCGCTGCACAATGGGGAACTTGAAAAGGCGATCGCGTCTAGAAGAAACTGCTAAGGTGTCAATCCTAAGCTCAGACGCACTGTTTTGCGAACTTCACGGCAAAGTTTAACGGCTTCGGCTGCGATCGCAATTTAAAGGGTTGCCAAAAAGAAGCGCGATCGTGGTTGCAGCCCAAGACATCAACCATCTGGCAGCAGCGTTCTAAACCGGGCTGTCAACCCCTACTTCGTTCATGGGTGCTTCTTACCAAATACCGCGCTTGCCATTGGGGCGAGTGGTCATCCAATTGGTGCGTGCCATTGCCAACTGCTCTTCGGTTACCCTGGCACCCGATAAGTTTGTGCCACACAAATTGGCACCCCGTAGATTTGCGTTTAGCAAATAAGCACCGCTTAGATCCGCTCCACGGAGATCCGCCCCTTCTAAGTCAGCATTACTCATGTAAGCTTTACCCAAATTGGCATCCCGTAGATTGGCTTGAGTCAGCGTTGCTTTGCCAAAATCGGCGTTGAATAAATTGGCACCTTGCAAGTTGATTTTGCTGAGGTTTGCCTGATGAAAGTTTCCCCCTTCCAGGGTGGCTTTGGCAAGGGAAAGCGATCGCAAATCGTAGCTTGCAAAATCCCGTTTACCCTTAGAGTAATAGCTTTGTAATCCTTCCGCATCCAACCGCAAGGGTACTTTTTTTTCGTTGAAGGTATCTCGCCCTTTTCCAGCAGAATTTTTACCTCTAGAGGCAATGCCAGAATTCAAACGGTCTGAATCTGCCAACCGTCCACGGCTAAAGCCAGAGGGAGGATTAGTAGAATCATAGCGAGGCTGTTGCCGCGCCCGGATTCCCATCGCTTGCCGAGCATAGGGCGAAACTCTTGCTCCAGCAGAATCGGTTCCTCGGTAATCGGAATTTTTGCGTCCGTTGTTGGCACCCGGCTTGAC
Organism: Leptolyngbyaceae cyanobacterium; assembly: GCA_041749615.1. GTDB lineage: Bacteria > Cyanobacteriota > Cyanobacteriia > Leptolyngbyales > Leptolyngbyaceae > ULC077BIN1. Next base: position 2,326 of record JBGTAZ010000035.1, read on the forward strand.
TGAAGTCATACTGTTTTCCAGCATTTCCAAATGATCTTCTAAATCAAGCGCCCGAAACACCTCCGGCGCTGTCCGATAGCGTTGCTTGACTGAAATTTCAAGCATCTTGGTCAGCACTGCTTGAAAATGGTCGCTAATAGAAACGTGCTTTTGCCACTCCAGTTCGCCCGTTGAGGGATCATAATCCAAATCTTTAGGCGATTTGCCGGTTAATAAATAGATGCAGGTGACACCAAGCGCATAGATATCACTAGCAGGAACGGGGCGCATTGCCATTTGCTCTGGAGGTGCGAAGCCAGGAGTGCCGATCGCGTAGGAAGTCAGCGCCGTTTGATCGGAGGCGGTGGACTGTTGCGTATTTTGATTTTTCACCGCCCCAAAATCAATCAACACCAGTTTTTGATCCTGGTTCCGTCGAATCATGTTTGCAGGTTTAATATCCCGATGGATCACCTGGTTTCCATGAACATGTTCCAGAATGATCAAAATCTCGCTGAGAAACGCCTTTACTTGATTTTCGCTCCGAGGACCAGACGCTTTGATCTCTTGCTGTAAAGTCAAGCCGCTCACGTATTCTTGAACAAGATAAAAAGTCGCGTCTTCTTCAAAGTAATCTAATAAGGAGGGGATTTGCGGGTGATTACCGATGCGTCCCAGGGTCGCAGCTTCTCGTGCGAACAGTTCTCGTGCCATTTCCATGACGTGGGGAGCCGTGGCATTGGGTCGCAATTGTTTGATGACACAGCTTGGTTTGCCAGGAAGGCTTTCATTTGCTGCCAAGAAAGTTGCACCAAACCCCCCTTGCCCAAGGGCTTGAATAATGCGGTAGCGATCGCGCAGCAACAACTTAGAACCACAAGCCTGACAAAATTCAGTGTGGGTAAGGTTTTGGGGACTAGGACAGGCTGGATTCAAGCAGTAGCTCATTCAGCTTCACTCGCTCTAATTTCAACTGCTGAGAACATTTCGTTATGCTACTTTCCATTATCCAAACATGAACACCAAATTGGGGTGGCATTCTTGCGATACTCCCGTAAAGAATCACTAAAGCTTTTGCGTGGTCGCTTCCAGCCATGATGTATCTCTATCGATAGATTTATAGATTTATGGACTGTGATGATTGTTCAGGACATACTCTCGCTCAACTCAGTATGCCCAGAATCAAAGACTCTGCAACAAAATATATCCTCAATCCTATCAATACCATTCTTTGAGCAATTGAAATCAGGGGAATGTTTATAATGCCGCTTGGAAAAATAAGATTCCGTCGGGAAAGATAGTGTGCCAATGAAAAGGCTGGGAAGGTAAGGCGGTAGAATAGCGGGTGTAGTTAGGCTAAAGCATCCATGCGTATTTCTTTGAACTGGTTGCGAGAACTAGTTGACATTTCCATGACTCCCGCAGAGTTGGCAGACATGCTGACGATGGCAGGCTTTGAAGTGGAAGATATTGAAGATCGTCGGACTTGGGCAGAAGGGGTAGTCGTTGGCAAGGTTCTCACACGAGAACAGCACCCTAACGCCGACAAATTGAGCGTTTGCACCGTTGATATTGGTCAAGCCCAGCCTTCTACTATCGTTTGTGGCGCTGCCAACATTCAAGCTGATCTGTTTGTCCCGGTTGCGACCTTGGGGGCTACTTTACCGCAAGCGGGAAACGATGGGCTAAAAATTAAACCTGCGAAGCTGCGCGGGGTTGCCTCTGAGGGGATGATTTGTTCCCTTGCAGAATTGGGGCTAGCCAAAGAATCTGCGGGAATTCATCAGTTTGAAGATGAGTCTCTTAAACCCGGCATGGATGTTCGCCCGCTGTTAGGGCTGGATGATGTGATTTTGGATCTCACGTCCACTGCAAATCGGGCAGATGCTCTAAGTCTGGTAGGCATTGCGCGGGAGATTGTGGCGCTGACGGGTGCCGCCCTGCGGTTGCCACAGGTGCCAGAGCTAAAAGTATTATCAGATGCCAGTACTCTGTTGCTCAAAATTTCCGAATCGCAAGCGTGTCCAACTTATATTGGCACCGAGGTGACCGGGATTGCGATCGCTCCTTCTCCCATATGGCTACAACAGCGTTTGCAAGCCTCTGGTGTGCGCCCGATTAATAATGTGGTGGACATTACCAACTACGTTTTGCTGGAATGGGGGCAACCGCTGCACGCTTTTGATCGCGATCGCCTCCTAACACTTAGCCATCAGCCGCTAGGAACTCCTCTGCAAATAGGTGTGCGGTTTGCCAATGCAGGCGAAACCTTGAAAACCTTAGATGGGCAAACGCGAACTTTTGCAGAGCAATCCTTATTAATTACCGCAAATGACCAGCCTGTGGCACTGGCAGGGGTGATGGGTGGCGAAGAGTCTGAAGTGCATGAGGGCACTCAAACTCTGATGTTGGAAGCCGCCTTATTTGACTCTGCTGCAATCCGGCGGTCTGCCCGCTCTCAGGGATTACGCACCGAGGCTTCAGCCCGTTATGAACGCGGAGTCAACCAGGCAGAGCTAGAATTTGCCTGTCGCCGTGCCTTGGCGTTGATTATAGACTTAGCAGGTGGGGCGATCGCCTCCCAAGCCATCGTCGATACGCGCAATCAGTCCAGCATGACGCGATCGATTGAGCTAAGGCTAGAGCGCGTCAACCAAATTTTAGGTCCCGTCACGCTGGGCGAAGACCTAGGCGAACTGCAACCTGCGGAAATTGAACGAATTTTAAAAGCGTTAGGGTGTGAAGTGTCTGCTCTCACCCCCGAAGGGGTCTGGAACGTGACCGTGCCACCCTACCGCAATCGCGATTTGGAACGAGAAATTGATCTGATTGAAGAAATTGCCCGTCTTTATGGCTACAACAATTTCTCTGAAACCTTGCCGGAGAAAACAGAAGCCGGATATTTATCGATTGAGCAGCAGCTAACCCGCAACGTTCGAGAAGCATTCCGCGCAGTAGGGCTGACTGAGCTTGCCCATTATTCCCTAGTCAAACCGGGTGAAGAACGACAGATCATCTTATCCAATCCTCTTTTTCCTGATTACTCTGCCCTCAGAACTAATTTGCTGTCAGGGTTAATCGATGCCTTCCAATACAACTTAGAACAGGGGAATGGGGCACTGCAAGGCTTTGAATACGGACGGATTTTTTGGTCTGAAGAAGAGGGATTGCAAGAAGCGGATGCGATCGCGGGTATTTTTGGCGGCGATCCCGTTCATGGCAAATGGGTACAGGCAGGGCGTGACCAGCCGATCACCTGGTTTGAAGCAAAAGGATTGTTGGAAAGCGTGTTTTGCCGCTTGGGACTCGCGGTGGAATATCAGCCCGACCTGCGCGATCGGCGGCTTCATCCAGGGCGCACAGCGTCGCTTTGGGTACGTGGAAATCGCTTGGGCACCTTTGGGCAGATCCATCCCCAACTTCGGTTGGAACGCGGCTTCCCCGATGAGGTGTATGCCTTTGAGCTAGATTTGGATGTTTTGCTGAGCCAACTTGATCAAGAAGACCTGCTCGTTCCCACCTTCAAGCCGTTTTCTGCGTTTCCTGCCTCCGATCGCGATATTGCCTTCTTCATTCCTACCCAGTTTTCAGTCGCCGATATTGAACGCACTATTCGCACCGCCGGGGGCAATTTGCTAGATTCCATCGATTTGTTCGATGAATATCGCGGTGAAAACGTGCCGGAAGGTCAGCGCAGTTTGGCGTTTCGGTTGGTTTATCGATCGGGCGATCGCACCCTCACCGAAGACGACATCAACCCGATTCAGCAAAAAGTTCGCGAAACTTTGGTGGAAAAATTTAGAGTCGATTTGAGAAGTTAGGATTTAGGGGAAATGCCATGAGCCAAGCCACCAGCATCCAAAAAACGATCCAAAAACTGATGACGATGGAGGAGTATCTTGCCTATGACGATGGCACGGATACCCATTACGAATTAGTGAATGGAGAACTTGTTGAAATGCCGCCAGAAAGCCTAGGAAATTGCGACCTCGCTCGATTTTTGCTGATTGAACTGCTAAAGTTTTTCCCCTTTACTCTTTTAGCCTACAAAGACCTCGAAATCGAAGTGACTGGACGTAGAGCAAAATGTCGTGTACCCGATTTAGTCGTCCACACAGAAGAGTCCAGAACCGCATTGCTTGACAGTCAGCGAAATATCCTGACTCGCGATCTGCCGCCGCCTGCCCTGGTGATTGAAATTGTCAGTCCTGGCAGCACTAACCGGACTCGTGACTATCGCCATAAACATACGGAATACGCCGCCAGAGAAATCGCTGAATATTGGATTGTTGACCCTGAAACTCGGCAAATTACGGTTTGTCAGTGGGTGGAGGGACAGTATGAAGACGCGGTATTTGGGGGTGCAGAGTGTTTGCGATCGCCCCTGATCCCAGACTGGAAGCTAACCATCGATCAAATCTTTGCACTTCAGCAATAGTTCGCTCAACCAATCCTTGCCTATTCATCTTTGTAACTTTACACATCAATCTTTTATGCCGAAATATATTCTCTGGGGCACCTACTGCGACGACGTTTTAGAAAAACGCGCTCCCCATCGTCAGGCTCATTTAGATGGACTTGCCCAGCAAAAAGCAGCAGGCATCCTCATGACGATTGGACCTACCAAAGACCTGACCCAATGCTTTGGCATTTACGAAGCGGACGATGAAGCCACCGTCCGCCAACTGATTGAAGCTGATCCCTACTGGCAAAACGGCATCTGGACTAACTATGAAGTAAAAGAATGGATTCAGGCAATCTAGAAAGTTGGATGAATGAACAGTCCCGATGATCTGGCGTGTTTGCTCAGTGCCCCCTTGATATAGCCATTGAGGTATTGTGAGAGAGGCTCTAGACTTTCCCGAAGTTTTTATCACAACGCTGTTTTGACTATGACTGCCACTCCTGCCCATAAAAAAGCAAAAGCTTTAAATCTTTCTAGCCGCCGCCCTGCCAAGGAATTGTGCAGCGAATGTGGGCTGTGCGATACCTACTACATTCATTACGTTAAAGATGCCTGCGCTTTTCTGACCCAGCATATTAGCGAACTGGAGGAGGAAACCCACGATCGCAGCCGCAATTTAGATAGCGAAGACGAGTGGTATTTTGGCGTACATCAAGACATGATGGCAGCCAAAAAAACTGAGCCGATCGCCGGTGCCCAATGGACAGGGATTGTTAGCAGTATTGCGATCTCCATGCTGACGAGCGGCATGGTGGAGGGCGTAGTCTGTGTGCAAAACACCGAGGAAGACCGCTTTCAGCCCAAGCCCATCATTGCCCGCACTCCGGAGGAAATTTTGGCGGCGCGAGTCAATAAACCTACGCTTTCTCCTAATCTGTCGGTGTTAGAGCAAATTGAGCAATCGGGCATGAAGCGGTTGCTGGTGATTGGGGTAGGTTGCCAAATTCAAGCGTTGCGGACGGTAGAAAAGCAATTGGGCTTGGAAAAGCTCTATGTGTTGGGAACGCCCTGCGTGGATAATGTCACCCGTGCTGGACTGCAAAAGTTTTTGGATACTACCAGTCGATCGCCCTCCACCGTGGTTTCCTACGAATTCATGCAGGATTTTCGGGTTCATTTCAAGCATGAAGATGGCTCCACTGAAACCGTGCCGTTCTTTGGCTTAAAAACCAATCAACTCAAGGATGTGTTTGCGCCATCCTGCATGAGTTGTTTTGATTATGTGAATTCTTTGGCGGATCTGGTGGTGGGATACATGGGAGCGCCCTTTGGCTGGCAATGGATTGTGGTTCGCAACGATCGCGGTCAGGAGATGCTGGATCTGGTGAATGATCAGATCGAGACGCAACCCGTTATGTCGCAGGGAGATCGCAAAGATGCCGTCCAGCAAAGCATCCCTGCTTACGATAAAGGCGTGACCTTGCCGATGTGGGCAGCGAAACTAATGGGCGTAGTGATTGAACGGATTGGTCCGAAAGGCTTAGAATATGCTCGCTTTTCCATCGACTCTCACTTCACGCGCAATTATCTGTACGTCCAGCGGAATTATCCCGAAAAGCTAGAAGCGCATGTGCCAGAATATGCCAAGCGAATTGTCAGTCAATATAAACTACCCGAAAAGTAAAGCCGGAATCTACTGAAAGAATTGCGCGATCGCCCCTTTCAATGCTTATTTTTAAGATTCAAGGGGTTACCATTTTTAGCAGGTTGAGTAATTGGTTGATTGATCACAGCAATATGACGAATGAAAGTCCAACCTCCCTTTCCCATCCTGCTGAAGAACTAGACAATAGCCTTGTTCTTTGCCAACTGACCAGTGGGCAGCTTTGGATGGTCAATAGTAGACGGCGAAATGGACTGATCATTTACAAGCGATTCTATGCAGAATTTGCTGGTCCTGGGGCGGCGATCGGCAGTTTTTTTGATATAGACTCCCATCATGTATTGCCCGTGGGAGAACTGTCTTTGGTGTGCCCTGAAGATCAAGAAGAGCGGCAAAAAGCCTATCTGATTCGGCGACAGTGGATTCGATTGACTCATCAATTGACGGATAACCCGATTCCATCCCAAAGAGCGCAGATGATTTTGAATCAGTTTGATAATTACTTTGGAGCGAACACGGTCGCTCAAATTCCTGATGAAGCCTTTGCTTTAATGGTGGGAGTTTTGCCACAAACCGTTAGCCTGTTAAGACAAGGGAGCAGGCTTTCTAGTTGATCGGGTTTGTGGCTGAAAAAAATCTGTGCTTGTGCCTATTCCAGCCATAGCAAAACTCTATCCATTACAGCGTGGAGCTTTTTTGTAGAGTATGAGAGACTATTGCTGTGGTACGGGTAGGCGATCGAGGCATTGCACTGTCGTTTGTGTCGCTTTTGGCTACATTGTTTTAGCAACGTTTTAGCAACTTTTGATAGTTAGAGAGAAATCGATGCCCCTAATTACAACTGGCAAAAAGTTGATCCGAGATTTAGAACTCTATGGTTCGTTGGGTCTGTATGTTCCTCTGGAAGGCGGTTTCGAGGGGCGTTATCGGCGACGAATTCGGGCTGCTGGATACAATTCTCTGGCGATCACAGCACGCGGATTAGGCGATGTCGCAGCCTATCTGACTGAGGTTCATGGAGTTCGCCCCCCTCATTTGGGTAAAAAGAGCGGCACGGTTACTGGGGCAATGGTGGGGTATCGGTACTACATTCCGCCCATCATTTCCTATGAGTTGGAGAAGTTACCTGCTAATTCTAAAGGGCTGTTGCTGTGGATTATTGAGGGTCACATCTTGACGAGCCAAGAGATTGAATATTTGACGACCTTGCCTGCCACGGAACCACGAGTGAAGATTGCGGTGGAGCTTGGCGGCGATCGCTATTTCCGCTGGCAGCCTCTAAAGCAAGCGGTGATGTCTGCTTAGCCCGTTCGGCTTAACGATCAGGGCTGATTGATCGAGGATGCGCTGCAATACAGGCAAGATTGTAGGAGTGTTTCGGCTCCGCTCAACACCCAAAATCTGCGGGTTAAGCGGAGCCGGAGCCTACTTCTGACCCCAAAATGAAAATATTTTTGCTTTAAGATCCTAAATTTCCCCATGGGGCATTAGCATTAAGGGGTGAGTGAACAAAACTATCCGCTGCAATCTTTAAGAGAAGGTCACTGGTTTAAACTAATCTGCGGAGCCAGTTTCCAAAATCTCGCCGCTGTTCGCAACCTGACGTTAGCCTACACTTTGGCTGGCGTAGATTGTGTTGACATTGCGGCTGATCCAGCCGTGGTGATTGCAGCGAAAGAAGCAATTCGTGTGGCGATGGATATGGGTCATCGCGCTTCTCCTGGAGAGTCCTGCGGGGAGCTTGGCGAACATTTTCCGAATGGCGGACAAACGGTTTCCCTGATTCAAAAGCCATTGCTAATGGTTAGCCTGAATGATGGTGAAGATCCTCATTTTCGCAAGGCAACATTTGTGCCGCTTCATTGTCCCTCAGATTGCCCGCGTCCTTGTGAACAGATTTGTCCAGCCGATGCTATCAAAAGCAGTGGTGTGATTGAAGATCGTTGCTACGGCTGTGGACGATGCTTGCCTATTTGCCCCATTCAACATATTTCAGCCCATTCTTACGTTTCGACGGCTCAAGCGATCGCGCCCCTCGTGCTAGAAATGGGCATTGATGCGATTGAGATTCATACTCAAGTGGGGCGGCTTGCAGACTTTAAACGCCTCTGGTCAGCGATTAAACCTTGGTTGCCCCAACTCCAGCTTATTGCAATCAGTTGTCCTGACGGCGAGAATCTGATCGAATATCTCTGGGCGCTCTACGACATTGTTTCGCCGTTGCCCTGCCCGCTCATTTGGCAAACTGATGGTCGCCCGATGAGTGGAGACATTGGTAATGGCGCGACTAGAGCAGCCATTCGGCTAGGGCAAAAAGTTTTGACCGCAGGCTTACCAGGCTATGTTCAGCTAGCGGGTGGAACGAATGACTATACTGTTCCTAAACTGCGATCGCTCAATCTGCTAGCGTCTACCCCTCCTCGCGATCGCTCAGTGCCCCATCTTGAAACCGTGCGAACTACGCAACCGATTTCACCGTCCTATGTTTCAGGAGTTGCCTATGGCAGCTATGCTCGAAGCTTGCTATCTCCCCTCTTGGAACAGTTGGAAGATCTGGGAAGCCTAGAAAAACCTGTGCCTCTTTTAGCGAGTTATCAAGGAACTGAGCTATCGGCAACAGGTCTTGTTGGATCAGCAATTCTTACTCCGCGATCGCAGCCTATGCCATTGCCTCAGCCGCTTCTGTTAGAACAATCCCCCCAATCTCTGCAACAAGCCGTGAAGCTTGCCTATTCCTTGGTATCTCAACTCAAACCGTTTCACTCAACACCGCAATTGGATCATGAATTACCATGAGGTTTCAATGTCTCTATCGCCACTGTTGCCCGTTTCTCTGACCATAATGCATCCTCCAATGGCAATCTACCAATGGCAATCCACTAATGCCAATCTACGACGGCTCCAAGTTTTTTGAAGCCCCCTAATCGCAGCAATTAGAATGCTTCACCCGGTTGCTAACTTTCTTTCAAATTGTCCTTAAGCGCTCTTCAAAAACTACATCCAAGATGGATAACACCGTATCGGCTGACCTGCTCATTACAGACGACTTAAATAAGCTGCTCACGATCCTTCCGGCTTCTATTCAGCTTCAACTCCAGCAACACCCTCAGCGCAATATGCTAGTTGAAGTTGTATTAGACCTAGGTCGTCGCCCAGAGGCTCGTTTCCCTGGTTTGGCAGAGTACCTTTCTGAAATTCCGATTACCCAAAGTGACCTCAACGAATGCATTAATAGCGTGGGTGATTTCGGTGGCGATAATCGGGCTGGCATTGAGCGAACCCTGCATCGCATCAGCGCCATTCGCAATCGGCGAGGCGAGGTAGTTGGGTTGACGTGTCGGGTGGGTCGTGCTGTTTTCGGGACGATCAGCATGATTCGCGATCTGGTAGAGAGCGGTAAATCTATCCTAATGCTCGGTCGTCCGGGAGTTGGCAAAACGACTGCCCTCCGAGAAATTGCCCGTGTTTTGGCAGATGAGTTAGAAAAACGAGTTGTCATTATTGACACCTCCAATGAAATTGCCGGGGATGGAGATGTGCCGCATCCGGCGATCGGTCGTGCTCGAAGAATGCAAGTCGCCCGTCCCGAACTGCAACATCAAGTCATGATTGAGGCGGTGGAAAACCATATGCCAGAAGTGATTGTGATTGATGAAATCGGCACGGAGCTTGAGGCGTTGGCAGCTCGCACGATCGCCGAACGCGGGGTGCAACTGGTCGGAACGGCTCATGGCAACCGACTAGAGAATCTGATCAAAAATCCAACACTTTCCGATTTGGTGGGTGGCATTCAGTCAGTCACCCTAGGAGATGAAGAGGCGCGCCGCCGAGGAAGCCAGAAAAGTGTTTTAGAGCGAAAAGCACCTCCCACTTTCGATATCGCCGTAGAAATGATGGAGCGCCAGAGTTGGGTGGTTCATGAACAGGTGGCAGAAACCGTTGACAGCTTACTGAGGGGTCGGCAACCGAATCCTCAAGTGAGAACAGTTAGTGAAACTGGCAAGGTCATTGTTACCCATGAATTGTCGAGTGATGAGTTTGCAGCTTCTAGAACTGGCAGAGTGCGATCGACCTCCATGGATTTTGGGCAGCGAGACAATTCACTGATTGCTCGCCCTTTTGCGGGGCGCTCAGAATTGCAGGGCAAGGGTTGGCGATCGTCCGGTCAAATGCGCCCTCTATCCACTGATGTTGCACTGAGCAAGCTGCCCGATGAGCAGCAATTTGAGCGTTTATTGGATGAGTCCTTACAGACTTCTTTGTTTTCCGATGAAATAGCAGAACCTTTTTTGCAAAACTCTTTGGAGCGAAATGGCTATGACATTGAGGAAACTGCAAAGGAGGAGCGCCGATTAGGTCCAAACGGGGAAGACTTCTTATACATTTATCCCTACGGAGTTAGTCGTCATCAGCTTGATCAAGTGGTTCGCACCTTAAAGTTGCCAGTCATCTTAACGAAAGATATTGATAGTGCCGATGCGGTTTTGGCGTTGCGATCGCACGTCAAAAATCATTCAAAACTACGCCAATTTGCAAAATCTCGCCAAGTCCCCATTCACACCATTAAAGCCAGCAGCATTCCTCAAATTGCCCGTGGCTTACGTCGAATGCTGGATATGGATGACCCTGGAATTCCTAATGCCACTGATTTTGACTTATTAAGAGGGGATAATGATGACGAGATTGAAGCCCTAGAAGAAGCTAGACTTGCAGTCGAACAAATTGTGATTCCTAAAGGTCAGCCCGTAGAATTGCTACCGCGCTCTGCGACCGTTCGGAAAATGCAGCATGAACTAGTCGAACATTACCATCTCAAGTCTCGCAGCTTTGGAGAAGAACCTAATCGGCGACTGAGAATTTATCCTGCCTAGAGACCCTCTTGACAACAAGCTTAAAAAACTTTGTCGTAGCACTAGACAAAATCAGATGAATTGGTTTATATTTATTAGCTGTTGCCTAAATGCTCATCACAGATAATTCTGAAGTGATTAAGCTTATAAAAAGCTGTATTATCGCTTTCTAGAATCTCTGAAGTGGATACTGAACGGCTTGCCATTCAAGTCCTTAGCTGGCACTCATCTAACTGATTTTGCACATTTCTTTTGAACGTGGCAAAGTTTAGAGCTTGTTTACAAGAATAGTTGGCTCTTTGGTATTGCGTGATATTATTGCGCTCTAAAATCTAAGTTCACCCAATTCTTGAAACATACCTATTAATCAGTTTAAGTAGGCAGATTTAGGCTGTCTACTCTTCAAAAGTGTGTACGAAAGGGAGACCGTTCATAGTGTCTGTGGGTATTCTCGGCACAAAGCTTGGCATGACCCAAGTCTTTGATGAAACAGGTAAAGCAGTTCCGGTCACTGTCATCCAGGCAGGACCTTGTACTGTTACTCAAGTTAAAACAACTCAAACAGATGGTTACTCAGCCATTCAAGTTGCCTATGGTGAAGTCAAGCAAAAGGCGCTGAGCAAGCCTGAGTTAGGGCATCTAGCAAAGTCTAATTGCGTGCCCATGCGTCACCTGCATGAATATCGCTTAGATAATTCGAGTGCATTTGAGCTAGGTCAGCAAATCAAGGTAGATGCATTTTCCGTTGGTCAGGTCATTGATGTAATTGGCACCAGTATTGGTCGTGGATTTGCAGGCTATCAAA
>JBGTAZ010000036.1:0-21383 GCA_041749615.1 Leptolyngbyaceae cyanobacterium
GTCACTCAATACGATGGAGACGGCATTCAGTTTGACGATCATACCAGCCTACCTAGCGAATTTGGCTACGATCGCGACACCATAGCGATGTATACCAAAGAAATGAAAAAAGCGCCGCCATCGAATCCTCAAGATGCCGCATGGATAAAATGGCGTGCAGATAAAATTACTGCGTTTATGGTTAAACTCCGGGCTGCTGTCAAAGCTAAAAAGCCACGCGCAGTCTTTTCCATATCGCCCAACTATTACGATTTAGCCTACCGCCTCCATTTGCAAGATTGGCTGACTTGGGTGCGGCGGGGCATTGTTGATGAACTGATTGTGCAAGTATATCGCCCGACCTTACAAAGTTTTGTAGAACAGATAAGCCGCCCGGAAATTCAAGAAGCTCAACAAAAAATTTCTACTGGAATTGGAGTCCTAGCGGGATTAAGAAACAAGCCTGTACCAATGTCGCAAATCCAAGCCCAAACTCAAGCAGCACAAGAGCGCAAGCTAGGAGTGTCATTTTTTTATTATGAAAGCCTTTGGAATGCCACGTCAGAACCAGCGATCGCTAGGCAAGCTGGGTTTCAAGCCCTTTTTCCAACGCCTGCTTCCCGTTTCAGCCAGTAGTAAGTCTACATACATACGCTTTTGTAAGTAATGAAACACTGCACGTTAAAAGCCTCAATTGATTTAATTACGGTTTCTAGATTGAGGCTGGTTTAATTCTTTACATTTTGCTAGCGCCGCTTCATAGACTTTGGTATATTCCTCACCTCCTAGCATAACGTCCCCATAATATTCATAAGGTTGAGATCCATAAATGGGTAATGGCTCATCGTCTGGATAGTCTTCCTTGGCTTCTTCGATCGCCGCCTTCAATTTTTTAACGGTTAATTCCTGCGCGGGAAAGTAGTAAAGATCCGCAGCTTTTCTGCCGAGATAAGGCAACGACGGATCAACAATGCGATCGCCAAATTCAACCCAGCCGTGTTCAATTGGGTGGAAAGGTTGCCCTTCAAAGCTGATGAATCCCTGCACATAAACAACATCCTTGATAACTAAAGCTGCCTTGTAGGCGTTTTCAAATGGCGATTTAGCCTTACTGCCAATCTGCTTCGCTGTCGAATTTGAAAGTGCTTCGTCAATTAGTTTATTCAAAAGATTTGCCCTTAAAGTGCCTATAAATAATTTCTATTTTAGACTGAACTCTTCCCATCAAAAAGCCCTCCCCGTTGGAGGGAGGGCTTAGATCAATCATTCAACTGAGCGGGTCAGAAGACTAACCGTTGATGGCAGGTGCCACTAGAGCAACAGGAGTCGCTTCACCGGCAGCCAAGTCGAGAGGGAAATTGTGAGCATTACGTTCATGCATCACTTCCATTCCCAAGTTGGCACGGTTCAATACATCTGCCCAAGTGCTCACCACTCGACCTTGCGAGTCGATGATGCTCTGGTTGAAGTTGAAGCCGTTCAGGTTGAATGCCATGGTGCTGATGCCCATCGAGGTCAACCAGATGCCGATGACGGGCCATGCACCCAAGAAGAAGTGCAAGGAGCGTGAGTTGTTAAACGATGCGTACTGGAAGATCAACCGTCCGAAGTAGCCGTGCGCTGCAACAATGTTGTAGGTCTCTTCTTCTTGACCAAACTTGTAACCGTAGTTTTGGCTTTCGGTTTCGGTGGTTTCACGTACCAGTCTGGAGGTAACCAATGAACCGTGCATTGCACTGAACAAGCTGCCGCCGAATACGCCTGCTACACCCAACATGTGGAAGGGGTGCATCAAGATGTTGTGTTCCGCTTGGAAGACGAACATGAAGTTGAAGGTGCCGGAGATGCCGAGGGGCATACCATCTGAGAAGGAACCTTGTCCGATGGGGTAGATCAAGAATACTGCGGTCGCGGCTGCAACGGGTGCGGAGTATGCAACACAGATCCAAGGGCGCATTCCTAAACGGTAGGATAGTTCCCATTCCCGTCCCATGTAGCAGAAGATGCCGATCAAGAAGTGCAATACAACCAGTTGGTAAGGTCCACCGTTGTAGAGCCATTCATCCAAGGACGCGGCTTCCCAGATGGGGTAGAAGTGCAAGCCGATTGCGTTGGAGGAAGGTACGACTGCGCCGGAGATGATGTTGTTGCCAAACATCAAGCTGCCTGCAACTGGCTCACGGATGCCGTCGATGTCTACGGGAGGTGCGGCGATGAAAGCAATGATGAAGCAGATGGTAGCGGAGAGCAGGGTGGGAATCATCAATACGCCAAACCAGCCTACATACAGGCGGTTATTGGTGCTGGTGACCCACTCGCAGAAGCTCTGCCATACAGACTGGCGCTCGACGCGCTGTAAGGTTGTCGTCATGGTTCTATGAGTGCTAGATAATTTTGGTTATAGATTGAGAGGCTTGCGCTCCTCATGTACACAATCTAAGCGATTTGTTTCTTTTTGTAAAGCATCCAGTTCATATTTGTTTTACTTACCCTTTGGATCGCGCGATCGCGCCTACCTACAGAAACTAAAACCCTGTGCAGTTAAAAGGTTTAGCGATCGCCCTCAGCCGCTCAGGTACTAGAAACACTACCCAAACTCAGATTGATCAATGCCGTGTCAATGTCTAAATCCAGATATCTATCTAGTGCAAGATAGATCCAGTAGAAAGGGCGATGTTCTTCGCAGGTGCGCTGGAAGCCGAGCAACATTCGCAATTCTTCATACAGCGGATGAATGACGGGAGAGTATAGATCGCAAAGATTGGGAAAATCAGCCTGGATTTGGCGCACTGTTTTTTGTGTATCTTTCTGAAATTCACAAATGTGCTGTGGCTGCAAATAATTTATGTCAATCAGCCATGCTCTTATATATAGAGCCAGACAGCTTTGGTCTCCAATCTCAGCCATTTCAACCGGATCAACTGGAATGTTAGAGGTTAGAAAAAAGCTTTTGCCTGGAGGACGAGAAAAAACTTCTTCTGATTGGGTAGCGGTCGGATAAAGAATTGCAACTCCGACAGGATTGAGGTTATCGGCACGGCGCAATACTCTAATGCCGATGGGATAGGCTTGCGACCATTGCCGAAGAATTCTGGCAATTCGTTGGGGCGAAATCGCGCTGTCATCTGCTGCCATGGCATAAGTCTGCCGGATCAGATTCGCGATCGGAATGGCATCGGTACGCGGATTGAACTGATCCGGTAGAAGAACAGGGGGAGATTCTGTTTTTTCGGCTATGAGTTCTGGTAGAGAGCGAACCCCTAAACACAGCGTTTGTCCATCAAATCGCTTTTCGAGCAAGCCTAAAAGTGTCAACTGATCGATCATCATGCCAGCAGCGCGATCGCTTCCCCGTTCACGTTGCCCATAAAATAACTCTGCTGCCTCGCGATGGGTACAGGATACTAATCCTTCAGTAGGACGAAGATTCGCGATCGGTTCAAGGGTTTGAGGAGCTAAATCATGCGTTTGCTTCAGCAGTAAATAAGCCCATAGCCGAATGAAGTACTCAGCCCGACGGCGAGTAATGCCTCCTCGACCCAGCAGCTTCGCCACATAACGTCTTTGGTGTTCTTGAGAAAAAAAGTGTTCAAGATTTCCCGGATCACAGCGGTCTTGTGGGTGAGAGTTAAGATGAGGAGGCTTCATGAAGTTTGAGAAGTCCCTTAAATGGGTGAATACTTTGCAGTAGCTTCGACTGACAATAGAAAAAGATACTATTGAGCACAAAAAATAAAGCTGTCAAATAGGCGATTCAAGTAGTTGATTCAAGTAGGTAATTCAAGACTTGGCTCTCTCACCTAAAGTGATCAGTTTCATGATTCGGCAGTCCTCCTCGAAGCTGCCCCCATCAGCGATCGCCTTTGAGTATCCAGTTGCCAGTAGTTCATTATCAGACAAATCATTCAATTTGGAGAAGGGATTCTAAAAAAACTTCACCCTTCTTCAGTTCTCTTCGTGCCTCTTCCAACAGGATCGATTGGATGCGTCTAACTTGGGTGATCTGCGGGTTTCTCATTGTGCCTTCACAACATCAGCCCTGAGAATGAATAGCGTTCACTTGAGGTGATTCCTATGACCAGCCCCCTACTCAGTCAGTCAGTCGAACCTTCAGGATTGGGTTCGCTTTTAAGTTATCGTGCTCCTCGACGACAGGCTAGCCATTTGAGTACAGGACGATTGACAACGTCGCTTGCCCAGAGATCTTTTGACCGCTCGGCGGCTGCCGATCTGGAAAAAGACTTGGAATTTAGCAAATTAAGTAGGCAATTATTAGAGTTAATGCCTCAGGGCGTTTTAGTGGTTTCGCGCAATCTCAATTTGCTGTATTGGAACCAAAAAGCAAAGGAGATTTGCCTTTCTACTCAGGAAAAATCAGCCTGCGGCTCCTATTTGCCGCCATCGGTGCTGGAAGGATGCCACCGCATGATGCGACAGGATTCGACTGATCAGAGAAGTTTTGTCCAGGACTATCTGGCATCTAATGGGCAGACTATCCGGATGACGGTGCGATGGCTAGAGAGTGCTTTAGACCCAAAAACCAGAGTTTTTGACAAAACGAAATTGACTGATAGAAACAGGGTGAGTCAGGAGAGTGAATGCAATCAGCCTTTGAGATCGCTAATTGCGGTGTTTTTAGAAAACTGCGATGAGGTTTTGCGAGAAGACTTGCGAGTCCAACAAAAGAAGTATGCCTTGACAGAGCGAGAATCAGAGATTTGGCTATTATTGCGAAAAGACCATTCTTATCAAAAAATTGCTGAAACCTTGCAAATTAGTTTAAACACTGTGAAAACGCATGTGAAGAATATTTACGCAAAACGACGCAGTTGTCAGGATCAGGAAACTTTTTGGTGCTGTGAGTAACCCGAAATAGCGTGTAGGGTTTAGGAGTAATAGTATTTGGTTGGAGTCTGATGTTTATTGCCCCTAACGCGATGTCAACGCTATGTCTAAGACAGTGACCTATAGCCCTGCTTATACGTTGGTTCCAACTTATGAGTGTTTCAATCGCTGTACCTACTGTAATTTTCGGGTTGATCCTGGACAAGGTTCCTGGCTGACGTTGACGGAGGCAGAATCGACGCTGCGATCGCTCCACCCATTTCACCCATCTGCATCACCTGTCATTGAAATTTTGGTGTTGAGTGGAGAGGTGCATCCCCAGAGTGTGCGCCGTGCGGCATGGATTCAGCATCTTTATAATCATTGCGAACAGGCACTCGCCCTCGGCTTTTTGCCCCATACCAACGCCGGACCTTTAAGCGTCTCAGAAATGCAGTTCCTCAAGACCGTCAATGTGTCGATGGGGCTGATGTTGGAGCAACTCACTCCAGAACTGCTGAAAACAGTTCATCGCCATGCGCCCAGTAAGCAACCCAACTTGCGGTTACAACAGCTAGTGCAGGCGGGGGAACTGCAAATTCCGTTTACGACGGGATTGCTATTGGGAATTGGGGAAACCGATCGCGATCGCTGGGAAACGTTGGAGGCGATCGCCCAGATTCATCGCCAGTATCATCATATTCAAGAAGTGATTTTGCAGCCCTACAGTCCTGGTCAGCAAGAGGTGTGGGGTGGCGCGGCGTTTAGTACAGAGGACTTAGTTAACCTAGTGGCGATCGCCCGTCAGATTTTACCCGCAGAGGTGTCGATTCAAGTGCCGCCAAATTTGATTCAAGATTCAACTTATTTAATTGCTTGTTTGGAAGCAGGAGCCAGAGATTTGGGCGGGATTAGTCCACACGATGAAGTGAACCCCAATTATCCGCACCGTTTGGATGGCGAGTTAGGCAGAATTTTGGGTGCCAACGGGTGGGATTTAGTGCCCCGATTGCCGATTTATCCTCAGTATGATCCGTGGTTAGCGGAGCCGTTGAAACCATTGGTGCAACAGTGGCGATTCGTTCAACAATCCCAAAGGGAATCGCGCCTCAGCCAGACTCAACTCCTATTCCCTGCCTAAATTAGGTACGATCGCTGAGACAATCCCTTGAGTTTCTAGATAGGCTGCGACTCGCAACACTAAGGCTTCATTGTAAGGAGCCGCTATTACCTGGATTCCTAAGGGCAACTGTCCTGGGCGCTGAACAGGCACAGCAATAATGGGCAACCCAATCAAAGACAGGGGCTGAGCGTATAGCCCCACGTTGGGTCGTAGTAGCACTTCTTGACTATCAAGCATCAGGGTAGTCTGCCCAATCAACGGCGCAGGACAGGGCGTAGTGGGAGCCAAAATTATATCAACCTGAGAAAATAGTTCTCGAACGCGATCGCGATACCAACGGCGAAATTTTTGCGCTTGCAAATACCAGGTGGCGGGAATCAGTGCGCCTGCCAAAAAGCGATCGCGGGTTGCAAAATCAAAATCTTGAGGACGGTGGCGCAAATCTTCGAGATGTAAATTGCTGCCTTCGCACGCCGTGATGATAAATGCTGCCGCTCGTGCCCGATGAGCCTCTGGAATGGTGATCTGTTGGGTGGCTCCCAGCGCGTGTGCCACGGTTTCTAAAGCCGTTAGCACGTCTGGTTCGGCACCCTTGACAAAATAATCATCGGCTACCGCAATCCGGAGTCCCTCAATGCCCTTGGTTAATTCTGGTAAACACAGTTGGGGCGATCGCTGAGTGCAAACTGGATCGGCGGGATCTGCCCCTTGCAGTAGATCAAACACCAGAGCTAGGTCGCGCACGGATCGAGCAAACGGACCGAGATGATCCAAACTGCCCACAAAGGGATAGGTATGGGCACGGGAAAGCCGCCCGTAGGTGGGCTTGAGTCCGAAAATGCCGCAAAATGACGACGGCACTCGAATGGAGCCGTTGGTGTCAGAGCCAAGAGAAAGCGGAACCAATCCGCCTGCAACTGCTGAAGCCGATCCACCAGACGATCCGCCTGTCATGTGAACTGGGCTATGAGGATTGCGGCTGGCTCCGTAGTGGCTGTTTTCCGTGACAAATCCATAGGCATATTCATCCATGGTTTGGGCACCCACCAAAATGGCACCCGCCTGTTTGAGCCGAACCACTAAGGTGGCATCTTGGGCAGCGGCGGAATTTTCGGCGTTGATTTTGGAGCCTGCCAAGGTGGGAATCCCTTTTACATCAAATAAATCTTTGACTCCAAACGGAACGCCTGCCAGAACGCCTGGATCTTTTCCAGCCGCGATCGCCGCATCCACTACGGCAGCATCCTGGATTGCCTTCTCTGCTAAAACAGTGGTAAAGCAGTTGAGCAGCGGATTATGGGTTTCAATTCGGGCGATCGCGCTGGATACAACTGATGTGGCAGAAACTTCACGATTTCGCACACTCTGAGCAATGCTGGTCGCATCGAAAAAGGCTTGTGACATATGCAGGGGCTAGGGGCTAAGGTTCAAAGACGGGAGCAATTTCGGTCTCTTCAGGTAGAGGAAATTCTGTGACAATCTGAGCGATCGCCGCAATCCGCTCAAAGTTGTCAACCACCCCTTCATGATATTCTGCGGGTATGGGCAGACCGATCAACAGGGCGGCTTGGTCTACAAAAGTCGATAAATCTGGCTCTGATTCAGGCATTACTGTTTAGTCCTGTATGGATGACTTTATGGATGACTTGCGGCTAGTTCACTTATTGAACTTGGCTTATCAGTGCGGCAGTATAAGCTCGCCAGCCGCCCCAGTGAGTGATTTCTGGTTGCCCCTCACATAATATAGATTCTCCTAGCACGCCTAAGATTTCTTCTCCGTCTGCTAAGCGGACTTTCCCAATACACAGTCCAGGGGGTTCAAGCTGAAGTAAGGTAGTAATACCACTCGCTGGAACCGCCCAAATTTCTACGGCGATCGCAACCCCGTTGGTTTCAACTCGCTGCATGGCAGGATGGCGATCGGCAATTGACCAAAGGCGGTAGGTCGGTTCGGTTAAAGCCTCTTGGACAAATTTGGCTCCAACTTTTTGCAGGTTGCCATTCAGTTCCAACCCACGCATTAACGTGCCGTTTACGGCAAGCAATACAGAGGACTCCATCAATATTTAGCCATTGAATCAGGTTTATTGAAGTTAGTGTCACCCGATTCAACCATATTTACTGTAAAAATGACATCTTTGGAGCGGGATGGCTGCTGGATATTCGGAATCTATGGGATAGAAACAGCAATTAGCGCCGAAGATGGTGCACTAAAGCCTGTAAACCTAACCGATAACTGTCTGCTCCAAAGCCACTAATTTGTCCGATCGCGACGGGTGCGATGTAAGAATGATGTCGAAACGCCTCTCGACTGTAGATATTGCTGAGATGTACCTCAACGGTTGGAATGCTGACCGCCGCGATCGCGTCTCTCAAAGCTACACTGGTGTGAGTGTAAGCGCCAGCATTAATGATCAGCCCTTGATGGATGCCCACTGTAGCGTGGATAGCATCGACTAAAGCCCCTTCATGGTTAGACTGCTGACAGAAAACATCTACACCTAGTAATCGCGCTTCATCCACAAGCATGGAATTAATTTCGTCCAGCGTAACGGGACCATAAACTCCAGGCTCACGCTTACCTAAGAGATTGAGGTTTGGACCGTTTAGAACCAGAACGCTAATCAAACTGTAGATGCTCAATAATGAAGGCAATCAAACACTATCGGCGATCGTTAACAGGAATTGGAATTAGCTCGGCTTCTGGCTGAAGCTCTGGACCTAAAAGAGCTTCGATCAGTTTTCGTGCCCACTCTTTAAGCTTTTCCAACGCCTTATCCAGGTAGTCCATTGAATAGATAGCTCCTTGTGACAGTGCGACTCTGGCTACATGCGCCTATTGCGTTGATGTAGAACTTGAGCTTACAAAATTACATACTCTGATTGTACCCAATTTAGCTAACTAGGGCTATGGGTTTTGAGTATTTATACAAACTTTAAGCAGCAACCATGCAAATTTATCATCGTGCTCAATAATTTAGAGAATATTATTGGGGTCGTGACTGGATTATGAGTCGTTACTCTTTTACGTTGAGCAATTGCCTTCGTAGATAGTCTAGGGCGGTGCAGCAGCTTAAGTGACGCACCCAATCTCTTCCCCTTAACCCGCCGAACTGATGCTCAAAACTTTCTACGCGATCGCGTCCTGCTAGACCGATGTAAACCAAGCCCACTGGTTTATCGTCGGTGTCGCCTGTGGGTCCAGCGATGCCTGTAATGCTCAGCCCCCATGTGGTGTTGAGGCGATCGCGCACCCCTACTGCCATTTGCTTGGCAACCTCGTGACTCACCGCTCCGTGAGTGGCTAACGCTTGCGGATCAACGCCTAAAAGACCCACTTTTACAGAGTTGTCGTAGGAAATGATGCCACCCCAAAAATAAGCAGAACTACCCGATACGGCTGTTAGCATTCCGCCTAAGCTCCCGCCCGTACAAGATTCTGCCACCGATACGGTAGAGCCTGTTTTTTGCAGCAATCGACCCACGGCGATCGCCAAGGTATCTTCATCCGCTCCATAACAATCAATCCCGCCCATGTCTCGCAGCGTTGCCTCAACCGGAGCAATGATCCTCTCGGCGCTAGCTTGTGAATCCGCAAGTGCCGAAATTCGCAGCTTGACCTCCCCTAAATTGGCATAGGGTGCAACGGTGGGATTCGTGGAATCAAACCAAGCCCCCACCTTATCTGCTAGCGAAGATTCAGAAATACCCCAAAACCTGAGAACTCGGCTGTAAACGGTATTTTGTGCCCAGCCTTGGCTTTTGAGATAGGGAATCGCCACCTCTTGCCACATATATTTCACTTCTGTGGGAACGCCGGGAAAGGTGAGAATTGTGACGTTTGGGCGAGGCTGCCAGATAATACCCGGAGCGCTGCCCCCGGAGTTAGCTAGCTCTTGTGCCCCTTCAGGCAGTAGGGCTTGCTTGTGATTGTTCGGGGTCATCATTCGCCCACGCTGAGCAAACTTTTGGACAATATCTGCCAAAATTTCTGGATGCTCAATCATGGGCACTCCAAAGCAATCCGCCAGAGTTGCATGGGTTAAATCATCGGGAGTCGGTCCTAACCCGCCGGTGAAGATTAGCAAACTGGCGCGATCGCACGCCGTTTTCACAACCTGCTGAATTCGCTCTGGATTGTCACCGACCACAGATTGGTAGTAATGGGCAATTCCCAGCTTTGCCAATTCTTTTGCCAAGAACTGAGCATTGCTGTTGAGAATATCGCCAAGCAACAGTTCAGTTCCAACACAAATAATTTCAGCAATAGGAGCCATAGGGCAGGTAATCAGGGTATGGATAACAGGTTACAGGTGGCAAAGAAACTAAAAATCAAGATTGTTTTGCTGTTTTCCACACTTGCCAACTTGTAAAGCTGAGCAAAACAGTTGCCCCGAAAGCATAGCCCCAGCCGCTTGGCATATTGGAAAGCGCGAGTGCCAGCGTTCCAGCCCACAAAGTTAATGAGTAGATGAATAAAACGGCTAGCCGTTGAGACAACCCTGCCTGCAAAAGTCGATGGTGCAAATGGCGTTTATCTGCGGCAAATGGCGATTTTCCTCGGCGGATGCGATCGACCACAACGGTAAAAATATCCAAAATAGGCACTGCTAGAATCACATAAGGCAGCAACACGGCTACCGTTGTCACCACTTTCACCAGCCCAATAATGCCTACTCCAGCCAAGGTAAAGCCCATAAAATAGGCTCCGCCATCCCCCATGAAAATTTGCGCCGGGTTGAAGTTGTAGCGTAAAAAACCGAGAGCGCCCCCGGCTAAAGCTGCCGCGATTAAGGCTGCTGCGGGTTGATTCATAAACAAAGTCACGATCAGCATGACCACAGCCGCAATTCCCGAAACTCCTGCGGCTAAGCCATCTAAGCCATCGATCATATTGACCGCATTTGCCATTCCCACCAACCAAATTACAGTAATTGGCAGGCTGATGAAATCTGGCAGGGCAATGAGTCCGGCAAAAGGAACAGTCAGAAACTCAATTTGCACCCCCGCCTGCCACACAACTGCCGCAACACTCAGCTGCATCAACAAGCGATTAATGGCTGGCAGCGTCAGCAAGTCATCGGCTAAGCCAATTAAGAAGAAAGCGACTCCCCCTAGAGTGACTCCCCACACTTCGTATTCTTTTTGGGGCGATAAGATTCCAAATCCTCCCGTCCACCAAACAATTAACAATGCTGCTAAAGTGCCAGCAAAAATTGCAACCCCTCCTAGCCGCACCATCGGACGACTATGAATTTTGCGTCCACCCGGTTTATCTACTAAGCCGCGCTTCAGACCAAATTCTTTGATCAAAGGCGTGCTCCAGAGAACAACCAGAGCAGAAACAATAAAGGCAGCTAGGTGATACCAATAATGAGTCATCTGAGAGGTATGCTGAGGAAGACTGACAGGAAGAGTCTACTGCATTTCAGAGAATAGTCAGCAAAGAATTGTCAATAAATCCATCTTTTTCCATATTTTTTTGGGCGACGAAGTGGGCAACGCTATTCAGACGGATGTCTTTTAGTGGCTTGAGACTCAGGTTTATTTTTTATGAATTGTTGAAGCCCTACATCAATAGACAAAATTTGACACAGAATGCAAATTACAATGCGTTTCTGTGCCAAAAAGAGAAAATATTTGTTCAAGCGGAGTTGATTTTAGCCTCTGCGATCGCTTAAACCAAAGCCGGAACGGGCGCTTTCAGGTGAGGATAGAGCGGAAAGCGATCGCAGAGATTGGCAACGCGATCGCGGCACTCTTGCGCCACTACATCATCCTCTGGGTTCAGCAGGCGATCGCTGATAATGTTCCCAATTTCAACGAATTCAGTGGTGCCCATGCCGCGTGTGGTCATGGCAGGCGACCCTAAGCGCAAGCCGCTAGTGACAAAGGGCGATTCTGGATCAAACGGAACCGTGTTTTTATTCGCGGTAATGTTCACGCCGCTGACTAACTGATCCGCCAGTTTGCCGGTCATACCAATCGATCGCAGATCAACCAGCATCAGGTGATTATCGGTGCCACCCGAAACTGTTTTCAGTCCACGAGCTTGAAGCTGACTGGCTAAAGCACGAGCGTTTTCAATCACCTGTCCCGAATAAGTCTTGAATTCTGGCTTGAGGGCTTCCCCAAACGCGACGGCTTTGGCAGCAATCACGTGTTCTAAGGGACCACCTTGAGAGCCAGGAAATACGGCTTTATCCAGCTTTTTGCCTAAGTCAGCGTCGCGGGTAAGAATCAAGCCGCCGCGTGGACCGCGCAAAGTTTTGTGGGTGGTGGTGGTGACAACATCACAGTGAGGGATGGGGCTAGGATGATGCCCAGTCGCAACCAACCCAGCGATATGGGCAATATCTGCGAGGAGATAGGCTCCGATTTCGTCGGCGATCGCCCGAAACTTGTCAAAGTGAATCACCCGTGGGTAGGCTGAATAGCCGCAAATCAAGAGCTTCGGGCGATGTTGCAAAGCGAGATCGCGGATTTGCTCATAGTCTAGCTGCTCAGTTTCCGCGCTAACCCCATAGTGATGCACCTTGAACCATTTGCCAGACACGTTCACGGGGGAACCGTGAGTCAAATGTCCGCCGTGGGACAAATCCATGCCCATAATGGTGTCGCCGGGTTGCAGCAAGCTGAGGAAAACGGCAAAGTTTGCCTGGGCACCAGAGTGGGGTTGCACGTTGGCATGAGCGGCACCAAACAATTGTTTTGCGCGATCGATCGCCAACTGTTCCGCTTCATCCACAAATTCACAGCCGCCGTAGTAGCGCTTACCGGGCAATCCTTCCGCATATTTGTTGGTTAAAACCGATCCTTGAGCCGCCATCACGGCTGCCGAGGTAAAGTTTTCGCTAGCAATCATTTCTAGATGACCGCGCTGGCGATTGAGTTCGCGGTCAATGATGGTAGCGATCGCTGGATCGGTTTTGGCAAGAAAATCTAAATTATTGTTAGTCACACAAACCCCTAAGCAAAAATTTCAAAACAACAGATTAAAGGAATCTCAGGCATGGTTTGGCTCGGAACAACACAGCAATACGTTGCTTGAAGAGCTTCCAGAGAGATTTATCATACACTTCATTTTCCCTGCTTAGCCAGCCCCGTTCGATCATCAACTGGCTGAAAGAAAACTTGCAATCGCGATCGCCATTTCAAATTCTGACTGAAATAATACTCAAACGCATTAAGCTCTGTAATCTATGACACATCATCCTCAAAGTCTTAACCTAAGATGGAGTTAGAGAATTACGACTTCGGTGGAGGTCACTGTGCTTGTCATCCTGATGGATAATCAGCTAATTTCTCCCCAGCAGGTCTGTCAATCCTGTTTGATGGCAGATGCCAGTGGGCAACCGCGATGGTCAAGCGGCAAACTGAGATGTGGACGGGCGCTCAATCAAATTAATCAGCAAAACCCGAAGCAGTTTGAGTGTGAAATGGGCTTTCGAGTTGCCAATATTGAGTAACGTTTGCGTCTTCCAAGAAGACCTGATAAAGAAGCCGAGCAACATTTTAATTGTAGAAACAAGGGGGGGAAGCCCCTTGTTCTCAGCTATCTTGTTCGCAGCCTACACAGAGGCGATCGCTTCTAGAGAAATAGGTTTTTTTTCTAGAAGCAGTTTCGCACTTTTTAATGGTTCAGGGACGGGCACCGGATATTGCCCCGTAAAACACGCCGAACAAAAGTTAGATGAATCATCTCGCGTTTCTTCTAGCATCCCTGCCCAACTGAGATAGCTGAGGGAATCCACTTCGATTTGGGCGGCAATTTCTTCTACCGATTTGGTTGCCGCAATCAGATGATCCTGGCTGTCAGTATCAATCCCGTAAAAACAAGGGTGCGTCACTGGAGGCGAGGAGATTCGCATATGAACCTCGGTTGCCCCTGCATCCCGGAGAGCCTTGACAATCTTGCGACTGGTCGTTCCCCGCACAATCGAATCATCCACCAACACAATGCGTTTCCCCTGGAGCACATCTTTCAGCGGATTCAACTTCATCCGAATGCCTGCCTCCCGCATACTTTGGGTCGGTTGAATGAAGGTGCGCCCCACATAGCGATTCTTGATCAGTCCTTCCGCATAGGGAATGCCGGAAGCCTGAGAAAACCCGATCGCCGCCGGAATGCCAGAATCCGGCACCGCAATCACTAAATCGGCTTCAGCAGGAGATTCTTGGGCTAGCCTGCGCCCAATTCGCATCCGGTACGTATAAAGGCTTTCATTCTGCATCACGCTATCGGGTCGTGCAAAATAAATCATCTCAAAAATGCAGAGTTTCGGTTGAGGGTGGGTTACCCAATGAAACGATGCGATGCCCTCATCGGTGATCCAAACTATCTCTCCGGGTTCCACATCACGCAAATACTCGGCTCCAATAATATCTAAACCGCAGGTTTCAGAGGCAAGAGCATACCGGGTGGGATCGCTAGGGCTAGTTTTCGGCAGAGCGCCAATTACCAACGGGCGAATCCCATTAGAATCGCGGGCACCGATCATGCCATCGGGAGTGCCAATCACTAAGCTAAAGGCACCCTGGCAACGGTTAAACGCATGGATGCTAGCTTCTAGCCAAGTTTTGCCGCTGTCTACGGCTTCTGCGATCGCAAAGGCAATCAGTTCCGAATCAGTGCTGGTCACCAGATTATGATGATTTCGCAGCAACTCATCTCGCAGAATCGCCGTATTCACCAAATTACCATTGTGCGCCAGTGCCAAATGCCCTAAGCGGGTTGGAACCAGGGCTGGCTGAGCGTTGACCACGCGGCTGGTTCCCGTAGTGGAGTAGCGGTTGTGCCCCACTGCCAAGTCTCCCACTAAGGTATTTAAAATCGTCTCATTAAATACCTGAGACACCAAGCCCATTTCCTTGTGCAAAAGGGGCGGACGGTCTTTCGGAAAGGTGGCAATCCCCGCTGACTCTTGCCCACGATGTTGCAGGGCATACAAGCCGAAATAGGTCAGTTTCGCCACATCTTCACCCGGTGCATAAACCCCAAAGACCCCACAGGCTTCTTCGGGTTTATCAGGGCGATCTAAAGAGGCAGTCTGTTCTAAGTCATAAGATTCAGCAGCAGAAGCACCCGTTTGAGAAAGGGAATTGGGTAACATGCGTCAGTGTTGCTCCAGGGATGGCTAGCAAAAGAAAAGGCGACGGAATTAACGGTAATGGCAAGAAATAGCTTAAAGGTTATTTAAATTTTGATTAACTCTTGGTTCTATCCTAACAGGCGCAAGGTTGACTCTAAATTAGCTTTAAGGAAATTAGGGGAATCAATCGGTTAGATAAGACTCGATCGCGTTTTTCCAGCGATCGCTAAGAGTATCCATCTCCACTTTAATTGCGGAATGATTGAGGGTGATACTTAAACCATCAGTATGATTACCCACTACTCCCAACATCTGCCAAGCCATATCTAAATGCGTTTGTAGATAGGTTTCCCACGGGGCTTGATGCGATCGCGCCACCGACACAATAATCCGCGCCCCGCCTTCGGCAAATAAGAGATGATCCAAACGATTGGCGGAGGTGGGAAAATTGAGAGTTGCACCTAGATTGCCGCTAATGCAGGATTCGGCGATCGCCAAGGCAACGCCACCCTCTGCGGAATCGTGGGCAGACCGAATCCAACCTTGACGAATTCCTTCCCGGCAAACGGCTTGTACCCGGCACTCTAGTTCAAAATCGACTATGGGCGGTTGCCCCGCGATCGCGCCCTGAACCGCTGCCAAATACTCTGATCCTCCCAGCGTCACATGGGACGATGGCTCTGCATTCAAAGGCACACCCAGTAGATAGATCAAATCTCCTGCGGTTTGCCATCCTTGCCCACAAATTTTAGATAAGTCGGGAATCAGCCCGACCATGCCCACAACGGGGGTGGGATAGATCGGCTGAGGCTTGCCGTCCGCATCTAGAGTTTCGTTATAGAGCGAGACGTTGCCACCGGTAACCGGGGTGCTGAAAGCGGTGCAGGCTTCGGATAAACCCCGACAGGCTTCTGATAGCTGCCAATAGCCGATCGCGTTTTCGGGGCTACCGAAGTTGAGGTTATCGGTGACTGCCAACGGTTCTGCACCCACACAGCTTAGGTTTCGGGCGGCTTCAGCCACGGCGGCTTTGGCTCCTTCATAAGGATGCAGGTAGACATGGCGAGCATTGCAATCGACGGTGGCAGCAACTCCGAGTGCGGGGTGCGGAGTGCGGGGTGCGGAATCTGCTGTTTCAGCAGGGCGAATGCGGATGACGGCGGCATCGGCTCCACCGGGCATAATGACGGTGTTGTTTTGAACTTGATGATCGTATTGGCGATAGACCCACTGTTTGGAGGAGATCGAGGGCGTTGCCAGTAGGTGGAGCAAGACTTCGTTCCAGGTGAGGAATTTTCCTTGGGCTTCAATGCCCGTAGCGGTGCAGTCCGGCAAACTTTCCGGAGTCCACGCCCAGGCTTTTTGGGCATAGGCAGGTGGTTCGCTCAGCAGTTCTCGATGGTAGATGGGCGTGTTGTCTGCTAAGGCAGTTGCCGGAATTTCGGCAGCGATCGCCCCTTGAAACAAAATCCGCACAATCGGTTCCGCAATCACGCTGCCTGCCACGACGGCATGAAGCCCCCACCGCTCAAAAATATCAATTAGTTCCTGCTCTCGTCCGGTTTCCGCCACAAACAGCATTCGTTCTTGGGATTCTGACAGGAGATATTCGTAGGGCACCATGCCTGTCTCGCGCACCGGAATTTTGTCGAGATCCAGTTCAATGCCCACGCCGCCTTTTGCCGCCATTTCTGAGGTGGAACAAGTGAGTCCCGCTGCCCCCATATCTTGGGCGGCAACGACGGCTCCGGTTTTGAAAGCTTCTAAACACGCTTCGATCAAAGATTTTTCTAAAAATGGGTCGCCCACTTGTACCGCAGGGCGATCGTCCATAGAAGCATCACTTAACTCAGCGCTGGCAAAGCTGGCTCCCCCCATGCCATCCCGTCCCGTGGTAGACCCGACATACAATACGGGATTGCCAATCCCTTTCGCCCCCGATTTGACAATTTCCTCCGTTTCCATCAGCCCCAGCGCCATCGCGTTAACCAGTGGATTGCCAGAATACGCCGGATCAAAATAGACCTCACCGCCCACTGTAGGCACCCCAACGCAATTGCCATAGTGAGAAATTCCGGCGACCACACCGCTAAATAACCGCCGCGTTCGGGCATCGTCTAAGGAGCCAAACCGGAGGGAGTTGAGAATGGCGATCGGTCGAGCGCCCATCGTGAAAATATCCCGCAAAATGCCGCCGACTCCAGTAGCCGCACCTTGAAACGGCTCCACCGCAGACGGGTGATTATGCGATTCGATTTTGAAGGCGAGATGTAAGCCGTTGCCCAGATCCACCACACCTGCATTTTCGCCGGGACCCACCAAAACACGATCGCCCTCCGTGGGAAATTGCTTCAGCAACGGTCGCGAGTTTTTGTAACAGCAGTGTTCCGACCACATCACGCCAAACATGCCCAACTCCGCCTTATTCGGATGCCGTCCCAACCGTTGCACAATGTCGGCATATTCTTCTGGCTTAATGCCCTCAGCAGCAATTTCATCAGCAGTAAAAGGGGCAGAGGAAACAGACATAGGGCACTCCAACAGAAAATAGATAGGCATGGCATCTTAAGTGCATCTTAAGACCGCTCTATTCTACCAATGTCTTTCCTGTAACCCTGAATATTCGACTCAGCGATCGCTTTTTACTGGATGGTTACGGATTGCTCAAGCCGAGCGGCGATCGCTGACTTATCAAGGCGATCGGTGACAGCTTGCAAAACCAGCGCGTAGCAGCCTTCATTCGTCAGCGTCAATCTGTAGCCGTTGAGCCGCAAAAAAGTATCCATCGCGGCAAATGCCGTTCGCTTGTTGCCGTCTACAAAGGGATGATTCTTCGCCAGGTGATACAGATAAGCCACTGCTTGCTCATAAATGGTGGAGTGTAGAAACTGTCCATCAAAAGTGGCTTGCGGCTGCGCCAAGGCAGATTCTAGCAAGCCCTCATCCCTAACTCCAGAGGTTCCACCAAACCGTTCGATTTGCCGATTGTGTAGTTTTAAAACATCCGCTTTAGACAAAAATTCAGGAGTTGGCAAGACGACGATAAACCTCCTCATACTGCTGCTCAGAAGCAAGATACGCCTGCCAGACTCTGCTGTCGTGATCAGATGTTGTGTCTGGTTCAGCTTTGAAGGAACGCACCAGCGCCAGCACCGCCTCTAGCTGTGCCTCCGGCAATTGCTCCAGTTCTTGAATAAGCTGCTCTTTAATCGTCATAAAGCTACCGCAACAAATAATAAACCAGTTTAACGCCCTCACCCATCTACTCAGGATGACGAAACCCTTTGGCAAGGCAATAATAGACGCAACGACACCCACTGATTCACCTCATGCCGCACCGGGACTACAGCCACCAAGACCTGCGAAACCGATCTTTCAAAAACCAAGACTTAACCGGAGCCGATTTCAGCTACTCTGACCTGCGCGGTTGCAATTTTAGCGATGCCACTTTAACTAAGGCAAACTTTCAGGGATGCAAAACTGGACAAAGCTATAGACAAACTACTGCGGGTATTGTTAAAGCTTTTTCTAACTATCATTTTTACCGTTGTTGCCGCTGTTTCTATAGCCGTAGCTGCTCACTTATCTCGTGCTTTTGCCATTGCCTCTGTCTCTGCTGAGGGTTTCATCGCTATTATCGCTACTACAATTGTTTTCATTAGTTTTACCATTGCAACTAATGTTATTGACGACGCTGATAATGGTGCTGGCATTGTTGCGATATCTCTCCTCGGAACTTTTACAGTCCCTGTCGGTGCGTACAGTGCTTTTAGGCGAAAAGCATTTGCAGAAGGGGTTTCATACAGCGTAGTCTCAATCTTACTTTTGATATTTGCGCTGTATACTTTTCTGAAATTGATAAAAAGAACTTTGAAGGCAATAGGTACAAACTTTAGTAGAGCTGATCTTAATAGTAGTAACTTTAATTATGCAAAGCTGGAAAACACAAGTTTTTCGGGTGCAAATTTGCATCTAGTTGATTGGACAGAGGCAAAATTCTCTCAATGCCTTTTATCTAGAAGTTTTGAAGACCCAAGAGTAGTGCGCCTTTGTACTCAACGGAGTGGCAGAGGTCAAAACTATTGTCATGCCAACTTGAATGGTCTTTACTTAGCTGGAGTAGATTTCACGGATGCACTTCTAACCTCAACTGACTTAAGTAAAGCGGATTTGCATCATGCCATTCTTGCTAATGCCAATCTGTCCAATACTCAAGCTCTTGGAACTAATTTTTCAGAAGCTAATTTAACAGGAGTTTGCATTCAAAATTGGGGCATCAATTCTGAGACAAACTTCACGAATGTTCGCTGCGATTACATCTATTTAGAGCCTAATCAACAAGAACGTAAACCTGCCAGCGGCACCTTTCAACCCGGCGATTTTGAAAAGTTAGCGCATCAGTTTACTAAAACCCTGGATTTTTTGTTTCGCAACGGCATCGATCCAGAAGCGTTTGATTTTGCTCTCAAAAATCTGCTGATTGACTACGAAAACGCAGGACTATCGATGCATTCAGTTGTTGATGTCGGTGATGGTGATCGATTAGTGCGTTTCAATAGGGAAAACCCTAACGTAGATCCTGGAGCCATGCACGCCCAGTTCTCTGAGGATTATGCGTTTATGCAGATACAGCTTGGAGAGGCACGAGAACAAAATCACTTGCTCGAAAAAGACTTAGCCCATGTCAAAGGGCAAATCGCGATTTACGAAAAACACGACACACTTTTGTCGATTGTTCTTGGAAGACCGACAATTTCAATTCAGGATTCACAAATAGGAGAATTTATGTCTGACAAGGGAAACAAAGTTAAAATTGGTAGGATTGGGGGCGATGCCAGCGGTATTTCTGGAGGCGATAATTCTGGGGTTGCTGGGAAGAACATCACTGGAGCGGCAGGTGGGGATATTAGCGGCACTCTGACGATCGCCCTCGATCAACTGGAAGATTCACAAGATCCGCAAGCATTGAAACTGGCGGAATTGTTGAAGCAAGTGAAAACTGCCATTGAAAAGTCGGATTCTGGATTGAGTGAAGCGGATCAACAAAAAGCGTTGAAGCATTTGGAAACCATTGGCAAACTAGGGACTGATCCAAAGAACCCGGATCTGCTGGAAAAAGCAGGAGATGCCTTGGATGCCTTGCCCACGATTATCAAACGTGGCAACAATCTGGCAGAGTTTGCCGAAAAATACTTCCCACCTTTACGGCTGGTGTGAAAGCCATTTTTAGTGTTTGGGGAGTGCTGCTGTAAGGGCACTTCTACGCCCACCAAAAGGCGATCGCAACTTTGTGTATCAGACATCCCAGTCTTGCAAGACTCATGTTGAGAATTGCCTATTGAGGTAAGCAGAGCGATGCTTGAGCACCTGGGGAACATTGTCTTTTTCCCATTGCGCCCCCGATAACTTCATCCGCTGTCCAAACTGTTTAACCGTTGATTCAACCGCTCCTGAACCGATTGAGATGCCTTCAGCTTGATAATAACCATAGTTAACAATCCGCTGTCGATGTTTATTGAGATAGGCGATAAAGGTAGTCACCCGCTCGTGCTGCCAATCTTTGAACTGCTCAATCGCCTGATCAATATTCCCTTGCCACAACCAGGCTTCAACCACATCTAATCGTTGCTGTGAGCCACCCACCTTACCCAGATTTTCGATCAGGTGATACCAATCTAAAATCTCCCGTCTCTGAGCAATAGAGCCAATTTGGGCATAGATATTCCAGATCCCATCATGTCCATCTCCCAGGCAAGTAAGTGGAGCCGCCAACGGTTGAGCATTGACCCAGTTTACCAAGCAGCGATTGTCTTGGAAAAATGCACCCACATCATGGTCATGAAGATTGACGGCTTTGTAATCTCGCCATTCGCTCGGCTCTCCTTTCGGGGTGCGAAGCCGGACTTTGCCACCGTCTACACTGATTTCCTCAACCACTGATGTCTCTACTGGCAACTCAAAGGTTTGACGATGCACTAACCGTTGTTGCGTACTATGAGAAACGGCGACTCCAGTTAAGACCTCAATATCCTCAGCCGCCCGCGCATAGGACTCGTTGGCACTCAACAACAAACAACACTTGGTTAAATAAGGACTCCAGCGAGTATAAGCTTCAACATTCAGAATTTGAGCTTGCTTCTCACTGAGGCTCAATCGTCCGAGGATACTGGCGATGCTCCGTTTTCGCCCAGTTGTTGTGCCGCTACTTGTTGCAATAAAAAATTTCCGATTTCTGGATTGATATGCTCTATCAGGTGCCCCCGGACAGCCGCCTCAATGCCTGCTAAAGTTTTCACTTGTTCGGGGTCGGTTTCTTCATACAGCAGGGCGGCGATAGCTTGCGCATGGGCTTGAATTTGGGCTTT
>JBGTAZ010000037.1:0-9521 GCA_041749615.1 Leptolyngbyaceae cyanobacterium
CCCTCTCAACAGGGCAGTGCGTTTCGTCTACTAACGCTGGTAGGTACGCCGAGTTTTGATATTCATCTTTCTGTACCTCTTGTGCTGGAATATCAGGAAGTCTTGTTGAGGGAATTGTCAAATTTATACATCAGCGCCAGAGAAGTTGATGACTTCATTGAGTTTCATTGCTCAGTCGCAACGAAGCATCAGATTTTCTTCCTTTGGCGACCGTATTTACCCGATCCCAAGGACGATATGGTGCTAGAACTGGCAGTTACAGCCGGATGTGATAGCGTAGTGACATACAACACTCGTGATTTTGTCGGCATCGAAAAGTTCGGAATCAAAGTGATTACGCCTGCTGAACTTTTGAAAAGTATCGGAGCATTGCTATGAGTCATTTAAATGTTCAGATTCCTGACTCTTTATACAAAAATTTGCAAATTTTGGCAGGGCAAGACGGTATTTCAGTCGATCAATTCATCGCAACTGCTGTTGCCGAGAAAATAGCTGCCTTAACGACCGAATCCTATCTGGAAGCGTTGGCGAAACGAGGCAGCCGGGAGAAGTATGATGCAGTGTTGGCGAAAGTGTCCAATTCTGAGCCAGAACTTGATGACCAGTTACTGACAGGCGAACCATTTCCCGCGAAGAGTATTGATAGCCGCTCAGTGCAACCGTTAGCCAGCGATCGCGCACTAGAGTTAAATCAAGATAGCTGAGATAATAGTTACAGCGATTTTTTCTGCAAATGCAGGAGCCAATCATGAGCCTTTCTAATACGCCTTCCATGACTCAATCTTCTCAACCGTTTGATTACAATGCGGTGCCATCGATTCCGGCACTGTGGACGATCGCTGCCCAGCGCTTCAGCACGATTGTGGCGGTGCAAGATTTTCACAGTGTGCCACCTGTCAAGCTGACCTATGCGGAACTTTATCGGCAAATGCAGGAATTTGCTGCCGGGTTGCAGGCGTTGGGGATGAAGGCGGGCGATCGCGTCGGTTTGTTTTCTGACAACAGCCCCCGCTGGTTGATTGCCGATCAGGGAATTATGACGGTGGGCGCGGTGAATGCGGTGCGCGGCTCCCAAGCAGACACCGATGAGTTGCTGTTTATTTTGGAAAATAGCGGTGCCACGTTTCTGGTGGCAGAAGACTATGCCACCTTTAAAAAGCTGCGCGATCGCTTAGAGGATCTGCCCATTCAAGCGATTGTCCTGCTGTCGGATGAAACGCCCGATGAGGATGAGCGGCTGCAAGTTTTGAATTTTCCCCAACTTTTGGAACTGGGTGTGGGGCAAACACTCCAGCCGTTGTCGGCGCAGCGAGGTGACTTGGCAACGCTAATGTATACCTCTGGCACCTCTGGCAAACCCAAAGGGGTGATGTTGAGCCATGGTAATTTGCTCTCGCAAGTAGACGGGGCAGGGCGCGTCGTGCGGCTCCAACCTGGAGAGCGAGTTCTCAGTATTTTGCCGGTGTGGCATTGCTATGAACGGACGTTTGAATACTTTATTTTTGGACATGGTTGCAGCCAGGCATACACCAATATTCGCCATGTCAAAAAAGATTTGAAGGAATTTCAGCCCCACTATATGGTGGCGGTGCCCCGCCTGTGGGAGTCGATTTATGAAGGGGTACAAAAGCAGTTTCGTGATCAACCCGCGAAAAAACAGAAGCTTGTTCAGTTCTTTTTGAACACTAGCGATCGCTTCATCAGAGCGCGGCGCACCTTGCAAGGCTTAGACCTAGAAAACCTGAATCCATCCTTGGGCGATCGCCTGCTGGCACTGATCCAAATCGTCCCCTTAAGAATTTTGCACGCTCTGGGCGATCGCCTGGTTTACAAAAAAATTCGGGAAGGGGTAGGCGGTAATGTCAAATACCTGGTCAGCGGCGGCGGCTCTATTGCCGAACATTTGGAAGACTTCTTTGAAATTGTCGGTCTGGCGATTTTAGGCGGCTACGGGCTGACCGAAACCTCACCGATTACCCATGTGCGTCGCCCCAATCGCAACCTGCGCGGTGCGGATGGGCAGGCATTAGTTCAAACAGAAACGCGGATTGTGGATCTAGAAACCCGTCAACCCGTGGCGACAGGCAAGCAAGGTCTAGTGCTGCTGCGCGGTCCGCAAGTGATGCAGGGCTATTATCAAAACCCAAAGGCAACCCAAAAGGCGATCGATGGAGACGGCTGGTTCGACACGGGTGATCTCGGCTGGCTATCGGCTCAGGGCGATTTGATTAT
Organism: Leptolyngbyaceae cyanobacterium; assembly: GCA_041749615.1. Taxonomy (GTDB): domain Bacteria; phylum Cyanobacteriota; class Cyanobacteriia; order Leptolyngbyales; family Leptolyngbyaceae; genus ULC077BIN1. The sequence goes on from JBGTAZ010000037.1 coordinate 2,233, forward strand.
TTCTGGACGCGCCAAAGATACGATCGTTCTGACCAGTGGTGAAAACATTGAGCCTCAGCCGATTGAAGATGCCTGTTTGCGGAGTGCCTACTTGGATCAAATGATGCTGGTGGGTCAAGACCAAAAAGTATTGGGGGCGCTGATTGTCCCCAATGTAGATGCTTTGGAAAAGTGGGCGATGGCGCAAGGATACACCCTGCAACTGGCAGACTCAGAGATGAGCAATCAAGACTCTGGAAAACGATTGACCTTCGAGAGTAAGCCAGTTCAGGATTTGATCCGGCAGGAACTGAACCGAGAAGTGAAAAACCGCCCCGGCTTTCGCCCAGACGATCGCATTGGACCCTTTCGCCTGATTTCAGAGCCGTTTGCGATCGACAATGGATTGCTGACCCAAACTCTAAAAATTCGTCGAAATGTTGTGATGGATCGCTACCAGGGTATGATTAACGAGATGTTTGTTTGATTACATAATGTCTTGCCAGGTCGGCATTACAAGGCTGATTAAACATTGATGGTGGGCGGCTCCTACCGACTCATCGGTGAAAAATTTTTTCACCTAAACATCTTTTTACTCTTGACCCTTAATGAAGCGTTTTATGGATATCTCACCGTCTCATTTGATTCTAAAGCGTTCTGTTAATGTAAAAGCGATCGTCACGCCCCGCTGGAAAGAAGAGGCACAGCAGCAACTGCAAGACCAAATCAATCAGGTAGACAATCAACTGCAACAGCTTGAAATGCAAGCGCAGCGGATGATTTCTGAGATTCAAAAGCAAAGTTTGCAACTGCCTGGTTCTGAAGGCAATCAACAAATTGAAAGCATTCAAGGACAGGTTAATCAAAAGAAAAGTGAGTTGCTAGAGCAAAAAAATCAGGTTTTGCAACAGCTTCAGCAAGTCCAAGTTTTAGAGATGGATCAAGAAGTCAACCAAGGACAAATCGACAGCGTGTTTCGCGTTGAATTGGGGGATAACCTGATCGAAAAAATGCAGGTTGAACTCTTGCTTCGGGATGGCATGGTCGAAGAAATCCGAGGCATGGTTTAACCAAAATCCGCTTTCAAATTGCCTTTTCTCTTGAATATGGTTAGGTTCTAACGCCTTAGGGCAATTCCCTCCTAGAGCTTGGGCATCCGCAAAAGATGCCCAACTTAACTAATCGTTAGGACTGATTGAGGTTGGCGATCGCCACGGGTGCAATCACCTCCGCAGGTTCAAACCCAAATACCTTGGCATAAAAATAGAACTCACCATCTAGGGTTCGTTTGATATTTTCAGCTTTACGAAAACCATGCTGTTCGCCTTTATATAAGACATAGGCGACGGGCAATCCCTTTGCTTTTAAAGCTGCGACCATCATTTCTGCTTGATTCGGCGGCACAATTTTGTCTTCATCCCCCTGGAAGAAAATCACTGGACAGTTGAGTAATTGCACCGAATGAATCGGCGATCGCTCAATATATAGATTTTTTTGCTCTGGATAGGCTCCAATCAGGCTATCTAGGTAGCTCGATTCAAACTTGTGCGTGTCGGTTGCTAGCGCTTCCAAGTCACTCACGCCGTAATAACTGGCACCCGCTTTGAATACATCTCGAAAAGTGAGGGCGCAGAGGGTTGTGTAGCCGCCGGCGCTGCCGCCATCAATCACCAGGCGATCGCCGTCTACCTTGCCCTGTGCTGCCAGATATTTGGCTCCGTTGGCGCAATCATCCACATCCACAATGCCCCATTGCCCATTCAAGCGCTCCCGATAGGCGCGTCCATAGCCCGTACTGCCGCCGTAGTTCACATCCAGCACGGCAAAACCGCGACTCGTCCAATACTGAATCCGCAGGCTGAGCATGGTGGACGTGGCAGATGTGGGTCCCCCGTGGCTTTTCACTAGCAGCGGTGGAAGTTCATTGTCCGGCGCAGCAAAATCTTGATTGTTGGGCGGATAGTAAAAGCCGTAAGCCTCCAGTCCGTTTTCCGTGGGAAAAGCGATCGCGGTAGGCACCGATAAATAGCCGGGATCAATCTGTAACTCGCTAGATTTTTGCAGCACCTCTAATTGACGAGTCGCCAAATCTAGCTGCACAATTACGCCCGATTGGGTTGCCGATCCCGCTTTGAACACCACCTTTCCCGGTGCCGTGTGAATGCTGCCAATTTCCGAATAGGGCGTGTCAATGAGTGCTAGCGCTTGAGTGTGGGGGTTTAAGCTAGCAAGATAGGAAACGCCGTTTTGGGTGTAGGTGCAAATGATTTGATCAGCCGATTCAAACCCATAGGTAGACATGCCAAACACCCATTGGGGCAAGCCAAATTCTGCTTCCATGGGGCACAGCGGCTCGATCGCCCCTTGCCAACGGTACAGATTCCACCAGCCCGTGCGATCGCTGACAAAATATAGCACCCCATCGGGCGACCATTGGGGCTGAAAAATCGACTCGGTTAAGCCACCCGCAATTTTTTGGCGATCAATCATCGTGCCGTCAGCATTGAGGGTTCCCAGCCAAAGCTCTGTGCCATCCCAGGGCATATTGGGATGATTCCAGCTAATCCATGCCAGTTGCGATCCATCGGGACTGAGGCAGGGCGAGGCATAAAAATCGTGATCGGATGCGAGAATCTGCTGATCCCCTTTACCGTCTAAGCGAAAACTGGCGATCGCATTCACCGCTTCACCGTCACCGTTTTCATCCCCGCTTCCTGCGCCACTTCCTGCACCCGTGTGATCTTCACGCACACAAATCATTCGGTTGCGCTGAGCATCGACCACACCATCTGCATAGCGCCAGGGCTGTTCTGGGGTAATGGCAACGGGTTCGCCACCGGGCAGCTTGCGATAGAGCCGTTGGTCGGCAAAATTGGAAAAGTAGACCGCGCCTTGATGCACCAAAAAGGCACCACCGCCATATTCATGCACCCGCGATCGCACATTGAAGGGCGCTGGCGTGATATCCGAGATTTGCCCTGCCGCAGTCCGTCGCACCACCACATTTCGCCCTGCTTCTGTGGGTCGCTGTTCCGTCCAGTAAACCTCTCCGCGATCGAGGCGAATTTCACCTAACCCAATCGTGCCTGCCACAATTAGATCTGAGGTGATGGGCGATTTCCAGGAGCCGTAGGGGGCGATATGCGGGGAAGTCATGGTCGGTTACCGTGCGTCAATAGTCACCCTTGAGGATAGAGGGTTTCAGTGCAGGTTGCTAGTGCCTAGGGGATGTCAAACCATAAATCACCCGATGTGCGACCTTCCTGTAATGCCTGCAAAGGCTACCCTCATCTTAGCCCTCTCCCGGTGGGCTATGCATTACGCAGAAATGGGCAGGATAGCATCAGGGATTAGGCTTTAGCGGCGAGTTGCGACCCTTCGAGTAAGTGATGGAGCACGCCAATCCCGCGCCACAGGGTTTTCAAGCCAGGTTCTTCATCGCCTTTACGAGCAAGGAAACCGTCTAATCGAGCAATCCAGACGATGACTTGATGCAGGGTCGGTATTTTTCGAGAGCGATTTTTCGGCTCAAACTTCCGGCGCAACAATCGCCACTCAGGGGGTTGGAGGACACTATCACAGGGCGCATCGGGATTACGTCTGGCTTGGTAAGTCGGTGCATCCAATAGATGATTACCCTTAAATTCATACCAACTCAAGCAAGCTGAGGAGTATTCAAACTCTCAGCTTGCTCCGGTTGAAATAACGGTCTATGACTCTGGTGAAGAAGCATCAATACCGAGAGTGTTTTTGGTCTGGGTTAGCGTACTCCACAAAGCTGCAATTTTTTGATAAGCCTCATCTGAAGACATTTTTCCATTAGTTTCAAGATTGCAAATGTAGCCAATCTTTTGGGAAAATTCCTGCAAGTTTGCATTAAACATCAGGTTTTTGGGAGTAAATTGCCCGCGATACCTGGATCTGGGAAAAAGAAACTCGGTAGTTTGCATAGGATATGTCTCCTTAAGTACTCCATCTGGGAGTCAAAAAATTGAGTTTTATAGAGTGCAACCTCTAAGCTGCGAACTTTTGTATTTTAACCTTCTCTTAACCAAAGACTTGCTTTCTTAATATTTTGGGCTATTACTTCATCTTTGCTTAATCCATTTTTGTTGACATTACGACCCGATCGCCGCGATTTTGCGGGATGATGGGGCGGGAATTATGGGGAGGGCTGGGGTGACTTAGCCGTATTGCTGTTGCTCCATCCGGCAATACTCTGTAAATAAACACCGCCTACGCTCGTTAAAAACAGACCATAGGCGATCGCTTGCACTAAATAAATCTGATCTTCATAGCCCCATAGCGTGTGCAGCAGAATTCCTGGAAACTGGCGCTCTGGTAACCATCGGCTGGTATCCCAGAGCAATGGTCCTAAAATGCAGGAACCCGGCGCTGAAGCATTAAAGCAAAGTGAGGCACTGGGCTGAATCTCTGCTAATCGCGCTAGCCCTGTGTCGATGTGTGCCAAGGCAGAGAGAACCAATCCCGCCACAATGAACAAGAGAAAAATGCCCATTGCTTGGAAAAACAATCGCAGATTAATTTTCACGCCGAACTGAAACAGCAACACGCCAATGCCCACAGCCACAATAATTCCCGCGATCACGCCTGCAATTGGCATCGCTCCCTGCTCAAATTTGGCTGCGATAAACAGAACGGTTTCAAATCCTTCGCGCAGCACGGCAAAAAAGATTAGCCAAAAAATTCCCCAGCCAGCGGTCGGATCTGCCAAGGCGGAGCTAACGGTTCCCTCAATTTGTTTTTTGAGCAGGCGAGATTGCTGGGTCATCCAAATCAACATCCAACTCAACATCGCGATCGCCACCACACTAAAAACCCCTTCTAGCAGTGGCTTGAGGACGGGAGCATAAGCTTGATTGGCTGAACCCGCCGCATTGAGTCCCATGATAAATACAAACCCGACGACTGCACTGGCAAGCAAGCCCGCGCCAATGCCACCATAGACCCAAGCATTCAGGCGAGTTTGTCCAGCTTTTGCCAAATATGCCAGCACAATGCCCACCACTAGCGCCGCTTCTACGCCCTCTCGCAAGGTGATCACAAAGGTCGGTAGGGCAGGCGTTAAGTCAATCATCAGTTGCACTCAAACAGGACATACTGTTGATTGTAGGTTTTGTGGAATAAACGCGCCTGTTTCAATAGGATAGATTTGCGGCTAATCACAGTTCAGCGATAGGTTAAATCGATACCTAGTAGGTCAGTGATTAAAACTTCAGCGATCGCACCAGGGCTAGAATCATGACAGATGGGCAAAAACCAAACAAGCCGCTATTTTCCCAGCATTATCTAGAGCATCGGATTCAGGAGTGCCCAGAATGGCAGGTGGATATAGCGGCGAGTTTTGAGGCGTTAAACCAGCTTTACCGATCTAAAAAAGATTTGCTGCCGACATTGAGTGAAGCGCAAACCGAGGACGTGTTTATTAAACCGGCGCTGGATATTTTGGGGTTTAGCCACATCCCCCAAGTGACGACTCGCGGCAAGGGCAGAGCGGAGCGCCCCGACTATGCTCTGTTTACCCGGGAAGCCGATCGCGATACTGCCTATCCGCTACAGAACGACGAGCCTGCATTTTATGCGCGGGTGCAGGCGATCGCGGAGGCAAAATATTGGGAACGTCCCTTAAGTAAGGTTTCGGCGAACGACCAGCGAGATATTTATAAAAACGCCAACCCCTCGTTTCAGATTTCTAGCTATTTGACAGGAACCGGGGTGGATTGGGGGATTTTGACCAACGGGCGCGAGTGGCGATTGTATTATCGGCTGGCTTCTTCGACGGCAACAGAATTTTATCCTGTGGATCTGGTGGAACTGCTGGAAGCAGGCGATCTGGAGCAGTTTAAGTATTTTTGGCTGTTCTTTCGGCAGGAAGCCCTGGTCAAAGACTCCCAGGGGCGAAATTTTTTAGAGCGGGTGCGGGAAGGTAGCACCACCTATGCCACTCGCGTGGGGAATGAGCTAAAGGCGCTGGTGTTCGATCGCGTCTTTCCCAGTTTGGCAGGGGGCTTGGTGGCGGATGCAACCCGACGCGGAGAACAGGTAACACCGGAGCAGGTCTATGAAGCGACCCTATCATTTCTCTATAAGCTGTTGTTTTTGCTCTATGCCGAAGCCCGGAATCTGCTGCCCATCGATCGCGATTATCGGGATTATAGCCTCAGCAAAATGACGCAGGAAGTGGCGATCGCCGTCAAGCAGCAAAAGAAACTAAGCCAAACTTCTACCGGGCTATACGATCGCCTGCTGAGCCTGTTTCAAATTGTCGATCGCGGCGATCCAGGGTTAGAAGTGCCGCGCTATAACGGCGGGTTGTTTCACTTTGATTTCAGTCAGCCCAGCGATCAAGTGGAGTATCGCGCCAATCATTTTTTGTTTCGCTTTAAGCTAGCCGATTCGGTGTTGGCTCCCGTATTAGACCAGCTCGCCCGATTTGAAGGACAGCCAATCGACTATGGCTTTTTGGGGGTGCGGCAACTGGGGTCGATTTATGAGGGATTGTTGGAATATCGGGTGGTGATTGCGGATGGGGCGATCGCCAATGTCCACACTGTCCAGCTTGAAAATGATAAGGGCGATCGCAAGGCAACTGGCTCCTATTACACGCCTGACTATATTGTGAAATATATTGTCAGCCACACGCTGAAGCCGATTTTGGAGCAGCGGCAGGCGCAGTTTGGCGAACTGATGACGCAAATTGCCCAACTGCATACTCAACTGCAAGATAAACGCCTGGGAACCGACAGCCTCAACGGGCTACAAAAGGATTTGCAACGACTGAAGCGATCGGCACAAAGCACGTTACTGGATATCAAAGTCTGTGATCCGGCGATGGGCAGCGGTCATTTTTTGGTAGAAGCGGTAGATTATTTAACCGACGAACTGATCCGCATTCTGAACCTGTATCCTGAGCAAAACCCGGTGTTGGAAATGCTGGAGCAAACCCGCCAGAGTATTTTGCAAAACCTGAAACAGCAGGGTATTACGGTTAATCCTGATCGGCTAGAACCGACCCAACTGCTGCAACGGGTGGTAATGAAGCGCTGCATTTATGGCGTGGATTTGAACTTGATGGCAGTGGAATTAGCAAAAGTAAGCCTCTGGCTACACTCCTTCACCATTGGCGCACCCTTGAGCTTTTTGGATCACCATTTGCGCTGTGGAAATTCGCTGATTGGCACGACTGCCAGAGAAGCCGAAGCCGCCATGAATCAGGAATCGAGCGGACAGTTTACCTTGCTAACTGGACCGTTTGTGGGATTGCTCAGAGCGGCGGAAATTATGCGCGG
>JBGTAZ010000038.1:0-13001 GCA_041749615.1 Leptolyngbyaceae cyanobacterium
CGGCACTGTTGACCGAGTAACTGCCGCAGCGCATCATATAAGCGAGGGGTTTCTTCCATAGGGATGTCTGGTGATGTGGTAATCCTCAGAGTACTTGGATTTGACCCCTCCTTTGAGGAGATGTGTCAGTCAGCCAGGGCTCTAAACACAGGCTTCTGTTAGCCTTTCACAGGCTGACTTTTGATGCGATGCGATCGCCCTCTACAGCAAAAGAAATTAAATTTAGTTGGGTCTAGAGGCTTCTCGAAAACCGAATTTTTAGGGGCAAACAGCATTACGGCTCAAACCGTTGAAGAACCATTAGAAAGTTTTGCAATGTAGCCGTCGCGTAATCGCGTTGCCAGACTGCTAGGAGTTTCAACCTAGGCGATTCTCCCTGAATGGGTCGATAGGCAACCCCCATTCGCTGAAGATTTTGCACATTAGCTGGCAAGATGGTCACTCCAACTTCACAGGCAACTAGGCTTAAGGATGTCGTCATCCAAGTGGCTTCTTGTTTTATTTTTGGGAAAAACCCTGCTTGCTGGCAGAGGTCAATAATCTGCTGGCGAAACCCTCGGATAGCGGCAGAAGGTAAGACAAATTGCTCATTCTTCAAATCTGCAATTTTCACTTGAGATTGCTTGGCTAAAGGGTGGCGTTCTGGTAGGGCGATAATCAAGGATTCCTCCAGAAATAACAGAGTTGCAAAATTATCCTTGCAATCAAAGTCGTCCAGTTCATGCGAGTGAAAAAAACCGACATCAAGCTGCCGGTTTTGCAATTGATCAATCTGGTCGCGTGATATCATCTCGTGCAATGTGATATCCACATTTGGAAAACTGCCCCGAAATGCCAAAAGAAGTTCGGGAAACTTGCTGTTAGAAATTGAAATGTTAATGCCCACCCTGAGATGCCCAATCTCGCCTCGATGCGCCCGTTGAGCAGATACTTTGGCATGGTCTAACTGGCTGAGAATGTGGCGGGTCTCTTTCAAAAATTCGTGCCCAGCGGGAGTTAGCACTGCGGGACGCTGTTTGCGATTAAACAGTTCTACGCCCAACTCTTGTTCTAGCCGTTTAATTTGTTGGCTTAAGTAGGGCTGCGGAATATTGAGCATTTCGGCAGCATGGCTAAAGTTGATAGGCTCCATGCTGGCTAGGGTTATGAAGCGGTTGAGGTGTTCTAAATCCACTGTATTTTGCTGCTATATTTTGCTTCTACTATACGTAAAAAAATATACTATGATTGCGAAAAAGATGATTGACATCTAATTGTGGCTCAAGGCATGATGGGCGCAGTTGAGTAAAGAATTTAATTTGGTCAATGTTTTTGAAATCTAGAGTTGCTGCCTGCCGTGACTTCAATAGTGACATTCGGGGAATTTAACCATGCGTTAAAGCCGATCGCTCTCATCAGTCTGCTAGCCTTGTGCGTGCTTTTGTTGTCGATTTCCGACGAAATTTAGATCAGCAACTGGCTCCTTGTGGCGGCAGTCCTTCAATTTATAACCAACGCTTTCTCAAGCAACAATTGCAACAAGATGTCGAGTTATTTCGCCAACTAATCAACCCCTGAAATTAGCTCCGTAAATTTTACACGGTTTAACATTATGGCGACTGATGTAGGCAATACGCTCAACTTGGCTCAGGACATCGCCCATCATTACCTGGGAACATTTGTTAATCAATCCAATTTTCAGTCCAGCATGAATCTGATCTTTGGCAATCAGTGGAATGCTAGCTCTTTCAGGCAAGTGTCGATGGGCTGGAGTGAGCAAAGTTTTAATCAACTTCCAGTCATCGAAGTTTTGCAAAACAATGAACTGAATGGGGCAAATGGGGCATTTTCTAGCGAAACCAATAGCATTTATCTCGCAAAAGATTATCTAACAGGACAAGTGCATAACCCAGCGGCGATCGCCGCTGTTCTTTTGGAAGAGATTGGACACTGGATTGATAGTCAGATCAACGTTGTGGATGAGATCGGCGATGAAGGGGATCGGTTTCAACGGGTCGTGCGGGGCGTGAACATTACACCTCAAGATTGGCTGACTCTCGCCACTGAAGATGACACCGCCGCAATCACGATAGATGGAAAAACGTTGTTCGTTGAACAGTCATCCACTTTAGAAAGTAGTCGCAATCAGAATGGGCGACTAGAGAGCTTTATGATTGGTAGTGATGGTGTCATTTACCAGCGATCGCAGCCTGCGCTGAATGGGTTTTGGGGTAATTGGGTCAATACTCAAGGTTTTGGCAAAGAACTTGAAGTGGTGGAGCATCTAAATGGAAGATTGGAACTGTTTGCCATTGGACTGGATGATCAAGTCTGGCACCGTTGGCAAACTGCGCCGAATGGTGGGTGGAGCGGTTGGTCGTCGATGGGGCTGAAAGGAGTCACTGAAATCGAGGCAGCCCGCAATCAGGATGGTCGATTAGAACTGTTTGCCATTGGTGCCGATTATCGCTTGTGGCAACGCTGGCAAACAAGTGAGACGACTTGGAGCAATTGGACGGAGACTGGGCGGAACGCTGTTGAAATCGATGTGGCGCGAGATCGGAGTGGTCGCTTATCGGTGTTTGCAATCGATTCTAAAGACAGTGCGGTGTGGCAGCGATCGCAAATTGCCCCCAATGGGCGTTGGGAATCTTGGATAACTACAGGCGGGAAAGCCACCGACCTAGAAGTAACCCAAAACCAAACCGGTGGGCTAGAAGTGTTTGCTGTTGGACTGGATAATCAGCTTTATCATCGCTGGCAAACGGCACCAACTAATGCTTGGAGTGGGTGGTCTTCGTTGGGTGGGCAAGTGGCTGAAATAGAAGTTAATCAAACAGCCGACAATCGCTTAGTGGTGTTTGCCATTGGTACTGACAACCAAATTCTGAGCCGTCAGCAGATAGATGCAGTGGGCAATTGGGCAACTAATTGGTCAAATCTCGGAGGTGCTGCTGTTGAAATTGAATCAGTCCGTAATCTTGATGGCAGGCTGGAACTATTTGTAGTCGGCACAGACAAAGGAATTTACCACCGTTGGCAACCCCGCCCAAATAGCGGCTTTACCAATTGGGGAAGCTTCAATGGGAGTAGTCAGCCTGAGTCTGCCACTCGCATCCTGTATGGTGGCTTGGGCGCTGAGCCATTTAACTTCGCCAATGGCTATCAGCGGACTGTGATTTCTGGCAACGGTAACGTGGACTATGAGACACTTCGCGATCGCTTAACAGGTATCTCCTTAGCTTCCATTGCAAACTGGAACCCTGCAACAGCGAATGGTGGAGGTGTTCGATATAACCCTGGAAATGGAATTCGCTTATTTGATCAATTGTTGCTCAAAGATGGTCGAGAGATTCTCTTAGAAGGGATTGAGCAAGTTATTTTCAGCGATCGCCCCACTTCATTCAATGAAAGACTTCTAGAAATCAACATCAATCAAAACTTAGCCATCAATCCCACTGATCCGCTATTTCTAGAGCAATGGAACCTGCACATGACGGGAGTTCACACCGCATGGCGGTTTACTCAAGGCTCCGATCAGGTGCTTCTGGGCATCGAAGATTCTGGGTTGGGTGTCAAAAATGGGACAACAGAAGGGTGGCATGAAGATTTACGGGAGCGCCAAACCACTTATCTCATTGGCAACATTGATAGCTACAGTGCGCCAGAAGATGACCCTAAACTCGAATTCCATGGTACACCCGTACAAGGAATTATTGCAGCCAAAAGTAACAATAAAGAAGGTATGAGTGGCATTAACTGGAACTCGCGCGTGTTTCATATTGATGTAATAGGTGGCGATCAGAACGATCTGGATTTAGTTCTATCGACTCAAACGCTGATTGATGAAGTTAAAAAAACTGGGCAACAACTCATCATTAATATGAGCCTGAGTTCCAAAATTAGAAATAATAGTGGGATATTCGTAGATACATTTGATAGAACAGACCTGTCGTCTGAATTGAATAAGCTTGTGGCAGAAAATTCTGACGTTCTATTTGTCATTGCAACTGGTAATAGTGGTGCGGCAGGTGTCGGATTAGCCTATCCGGCGGCATTAGCAAAGCTTTATAGCAACGTTATCTCCGTAGGTGCGGCTTCGGGCAAAACCGATAGCTCTGGTCAGCCTAGGACTCCTGGAACGCGGATTTCATACTCGCAATATGGCGAGGGTTTAACATTACTAGCTCCTTCAGAGCACCTTACGACGCGGGCGACTTTAGATTCCCTGACGAGAGAAGTAGAGTTTGATTATTCTTTGTTTGATGGCACTTCAGCCGCTGCACCAAACGTGACCGGGATTGCGTCCCTGGTGTGGAGTGCGAATTCTAAGCTGGCAGCGACGCAGGTAAAGCAAATTCTTTCAGAAACGGCGATCGATTTAGGAACTCCCGGCTACGACAGTTTCACAGGACACGGTTTTGTGAATGCAGATGCAGCAGTGCGAAGGGCATTGGCGATCGCTACATAAAAAGCCTGTTGCAGCGGTGCAAGGTCTTTGTTTATCGTTACCGTTCTTGGTTTGCCTAGAGAAAATATTGACAAGTTATGCACTAAATACGCTTGCAGAGTGAAGAAAATTAGATTTGCTTCACAACTACTTGCAGTTGCTAAGATCTATTTTTTTAGGCAGCGGCTTCATCCTGCTAAAGTTGATGTATGTATGACGAAGACGATGAACTACTTCTCCTGACGGAGGATGAGCTAGAAAGCCCACTGGATCAGCTAGAGCCGCTAGATGAAGAGTTAGCGCCACAGCTTGATCCGGAGGAAATGTTGCGGTTACTGGAATCGGCAGAACCGAATCATCGAATGCTAGCAGCACGGGCATTTTGCGATCTTCAAGATGAACGAGCCATTCCTCATTTGCTTCGGTTGCTTCAAGATGGCTGTCCGTTGGTGCGGGTGAGCGCGGCTTATGGGTTGGGGCGCAATCCCAGCCATGTGGCAGTGGAGCCTTTGATCGCTCAGTGTAGTAGCGACTGGAACGGCTACGTGCGGAAGGGGGCAGTGTGGGCATTAGGCAACTGTCGAGATCGCCGTGCTTTGCCAACTTTGATTGATGCGTTGAAGACTGACATTTCGGCGGTGCGGCTGTGGGCAGCTAGTTCATTGGCACAGATGGCATCCGTGGACTATGAATCAGTGATCGCTGCCATTCCGCCCTTGATTGAGGCGATGCGGCGTGACCCGATCGCGGCGGTGCGAAGTAATTGTGCCTGGTCGGTGGGGCTGCTGTGTCGCGAGTTGCCATCTAATGTGGTGTATGCGACTGCGATCGATGCGTTGCTAGAAACCATTGTGGAAGATGAGGATTTGGGCGTGAGGGAAGATGCCAGAGCCGCTTTGCTGCGAGTTGGCGATCCGCGTGGGTTGCAGTTAATTGAAGATTTAGAGCAGGAAGGGTTTTTGTAAGGGGGCGGGGTACGGAGTTGAGAGTGCGGGAGTAAAAGGTTTGAGTTTTAAGGTTTGAGTTTTGAATTTTGGGCGCTGCTGAATCGAGATATGAAATTTGTAGGGGCAATCCCTTGTGGTTGCTCTCCATCTTCGTCAGGGTAGGCACAAGACCTACCCCTACAGTCAAAAATCATATTTGTATTCAGCAACGCCTGAATTTTGAACCTTAGTCTGCACCCCGCACCTCGAACTCCGAACCCCGCACTCCGAAACCCGAACCCTCTCCTCTGAGATCTGCTATTCGGTCAAATACTCATAGGTTTCAATCATCTTTTTGATTGTTTTTTGGTGTTCCCGGACGATCGCGGGAGGTGCGAACCCAGAGCGGGGGTTTACCACCGATTCACCCACAATATCCTGGGCTTGGCGGTTAATCGAGGCTAACAGTTCATCTAGGCTGGTGAAGCTTTCGTCGGCAATCGTGTTTAGAATTCGCAGTGGGTTACTTTCTTGGGCGATCGCTCTCAGTGCCTGAAACTCATAGTCTGAAAGCTGTACCATAAAGTTCGTCCATGGGTCAGACAGGTTCTCTGCATCGTCTTTTGGCGCTTGCAATGAATTTTCTAGCGCTGGAACTGGAGTCACTTTTGGGAGGGTAGGAATGGCAGAAATGGCAGGCTTTGGCGATATGTCGGCTCCATTGCCATTTTCTGGCGGACGCGATTTAGGCGGAGAAATTAGTTTTTTGGAGTTAGGCTTTTTGGGAATGTCCTTTTTGGGACTATCCTTTTTGGGAATGTCCTTTGTGGGTTTGGATGGTTCAGGTTGCACGGGGGATGCCCCCAAAGCGGTTTTTTGGGCTTGCAATTGAGCAATTTGCTGTTCTAATGCTTCTTTTTCTTTTCGGCGATCGCTGAGTGGGTCATCTTCTTTCTCCATTACCGTTTGAGCCACTTGAGCCTGTTGATTTTGGTGTTGCAGCAATGCGATGGTTTGGTCAAGCGTACCTTTTTCACGCAGGCGATCGCTCACTTGGGTTTCTAGCTGCTGCAACTCGGTTTGTAGGGCATTAACTTGGCTCTGTAGCTGCTTTAGCGCCCTTTGTAGCGGATTCGCCCCGGCATCTAGCTCCTGTTTTTTTGCTTCCATATGGGAAATATACTGGTTTAATTCATCGCGGCGCGGTTCCAAGTCCTTGACCTCTGCCTGTAGTCGCTTAGTCGTTGCAACCAGCGTTTGTTTCTGCTGCGATAGGTGATTAATTTCTTGCACCAACTGATCGCGAAACTGACGATTCTCAGTTGTTTGGGCGTTTAACTGGCTCAGTTCTGCCTGCAAATTATTGAGGCTGGCAGTAATTTTTTGTTTGGTTGCCGCTGCTTCCGCGAGAAATTGGCGCAAATCGGCTTCTGCGGCTTGTGCAGATCCAACCGCCAGTCTGTCCGGGGACGGAGGCGTTGATGAAGCTTCAACGATTTCGGTCACGGCTAAATTCCAGCTAACATCCCTAGCCGCTGCTTCGATTTGGCGCTGTTTCAGGTGATCCGGCATCAAGCCAAACGATTGGGCAAGGCGTTCCTTTTCGGCTTCGAGTTCGAGCAATGCCTGCTGTTCTGCGGCTCGATGGTGCTGCAACGCGCGGATTTGATGTTTGAGCGTGGCAATGCGACTGTCACTGGAGCGGTTGCGATACCAATTGACGGTGGCGGCAGTTCCCCAAGCCGTTGCCAGCCCCATTGAACCTGCCGCGATCGCGCCCCCAAAATCGCGATGCATGAGCAGACTGATGCTAAAGCTTGCCACAAAAGCAATCGATCCCAGCAGTAACCAAGGGTTCAACATAGGTGGAAAATCTGCCATCGTCCATTCGGCAGCAAGGGTAGCTTTATGGTAAGCCGCTTTTGCAAAAGGAGATCGCCTTTTGAGGCGAGTGGCGAGTGGCGAGTTTGTCCTTCTGCATTCCTCCTTCGTCATTTCCCCAACGATGCTAGGGTAGCGATAGTGTCAGAATCGAGGGATGAACTGTAAAGATGTTTTACGCAAAGGATTCGTTTACTTGGGTGCGGGTAGTTTGGCGGGAGGAATAGCCCTAGCGATCGCGGTTCTCACGCCGCGCAAGTGGAGTTTTGACCAGCAGGAACCCTGTGAATTCACGGTTTACCTTTCCAGTGATGGGTTTCACACTAATTTATTCGTCCCCATTAAAACAGCGGGGTATGACTGGACGCGGCACACTTCGGGCTTAGCCAGTGAATTCTCGGCGCAAGATCGCTATGTTCAATTGGGCTGGGGCGATCGCCGTTTCTATATGGAAACACCCGATTGGGATCAGGTTAGCCCTCTAGAAGCCTTACGCGCCCTGTTCTTTTGGCAAAACCCTACTGCAATGTTTGTCAAAGGTCATACTGCCGCTCCTGACGTTGGTAAGGAAAACTTGGAATGTCTGCGCTTGGGCAAAACCGATTATTTAGCCATGATGAGCTTCATCGATCGCTCCTTTCAAATCAACTCTCAAGGACAAAAACAACGCTTAGGTAGCGGACAAGACCGGCAAAGCAGTTTCTATGCTGCCACTGGGTCTTATTCCATTTTCAACACCTGTAACTCTTGGACGGCAAACGCACTTCAGGCTGCCAACGTCAACACGCCACTTTGGGGCGGACTTGCCCCACCAATCATGATGCATCTCCAGAATGGATGTAGCTGCGACGGTCAGAAGGGATCGAGAGATGAAAAGATGAAAGAGGGAGAACCCGTTCAACACTAAATCTTGGCTGTCATCCTCTTTTCGATAAACTGGATCTCCTACCTACTTTCAGCCTGTCTCCACAACCGTCTATTGTACTGATTACGGAATCAACGACTATAAAAGATGCAATTTTCAAAAATTTTAATTGCGAACCGAGGCGAGATCGCCCTGCGAATTCTCCGCACCTGTGAGGAACTCGGAATTGCCACGGTTGCGGTTCATTCCACAATCGATCGCCATTCGCTGCATGTTCAATTGGCAGATGAAGCCGTTTGTATTGGCGAACCTGCCAGCATTAAAAGCTACTTGAATATTCCCAACATCATTGCGGCGGCACTCACCCGCAATGCTACGGCAATTCATCCCGGCTACGGTTTTTTGGCAGAAAATGCCCGTTTTGCCGAAATCTGCGCCGATCATCAGATTGCTTTTATTGGTCCCTCTCCCGACTCGATTCGGTCGATGGGCGATAAATCGACTGCCAAAAAAACGATGCAGGCGGTAGGAGTCCCAACGGTTCCGGGTAGCAAAGGGCTAGTGCTGGATGAAGGGGAGGCACGGGCGATCGCTCGTGCCATGGGATACCCCGTGTTGATTAAAGCAACGGCGGGCGGTGGCGGACGGGGGATGCGACTGGTCAAGGAAGATAGCGAACTGGGTGCCTTATTTGCCGCCGCCCAAGGAGAAGCCGAAGCTGCCTTTGGCAATTCTGGGGTCTATGTCGAAAAGTTTGTCCAAAAGCCGCGCCATATTGAGTTTCAAATTTTGGCAGATAGCTACGGCAATGTGATTCATTTAGGCGAGCTGGAATGCTCGATTCAGCGTCGCCACCAAAAGCTATTGGAAGAAGCGCCTAGCACGGCGCTCACTCCTGAACTGCGGCAACAGATGGGCGATGCTGCGGTCTTAGCAGCAAAGTCGATTAACTATGTGGGCGCGGGCACGGTGGAGTTTTTGCTGGATCAATCCGGCAACTTTTACTTTATGGAAATGAATACTCGCATCCAGGTAGAGCATCCGGTGACGGAAATGATCACCGGGCTAGATCTGATTGCGGAACAAATTCGCATTGCCCAGGGTGAACGACTCAGTTTGACTCAAGATCAAGTTAGGCTGCACGGGCACGCGATCGAATGCCGGATTAATGCCGAAGATCCGGAGCAAAACTTTCGTCCTCACCCTGGGCGAATTAGTGGCTACCTGCCGCCCAGCGGTCCTGGTGTGCGGATGGATTCCCACGTTTACACGGATTATGAAATTCCGCCCTATTACGATTCACTGATTGGCAAAATCATTGTTTGGGGCAGCGATCGCCCTGCTGCCATTCGCCGGATGCGTCGTGCTCTGCGAGAATGCGCCATTACCGGACTGCCCACCACCATTAACTTTCATCAGCGCATCCTCGAAACCCCCGAATTTCAACAAGGAGATGTTTACACCAATTTTGTGGAGCAGGTGATGATGATGGGTAAACGGTGATCATCCAATGTGATTCATCATCGTCAACAAGCCCTGTTGCCCTAACAAGATTTCTCGAATCAAACTAAAAATCCCGACCCAAATAATTGGCGTAATATCCACGCCGCCGATCGGCGATACAATTTTACGAGAGGGTGCCAGCAAGGGTTCCGTCAGCACGGCGATTACATTCAGTGGAAATCGGCTCAAGTCTACCTGGGGATACCAAGTCAGCACAATCCGAAAAATGAACAAAAATATCATGA
Organism: Leptolyngbyaceae cyanobacterium; assembly: GCA_041749615.1. GTDB lineage: Bacteria > Cyanobacteriota > Cyanobacteriia > Leptolyngbyales > Leptolyngbyaceae > ULC077BIN1. Next base: position 9,850 of record JBGTAZ010000038.1, read on the forward strand.
GCGCCAAGATGGGACTCAAAATCAAGCAGGTCAGAGCAACAGCCGTCATGCGATCAAATGGGTATGGATGGGAGTAGTCTTTGATGATCTTGATCTTAACGGGATTCGTTCGTATTCTGATGGCTAAGCGTTAAAAAATTGACTCACCGCGATCGCTCTGGCAATAAACAATTGATAAACAGCTTCTCAATGGGGTAGTAGACCATTAAAATAAAAAATAAACTGTTTTAATGGGACTAAAGATCAATGACTTCTTCACTCATGAATTTTCTGTTAAGTCTACTGGCTGGCGCAGTTGTTATTCTTGTCCCCGGAACTGTGGCACTGCTGTTTATCAGCCAAAAAGATAAGGTGCAGCGCTTCTAAACGCTAATCCCAACGACACAATTAGTAACTTGAATCATTGGTTAAGCCTTGAGTGATTACCGTAAAACTGGCTAATTCAGAGCATTTGGCAATCATTCGAGGCTTACTTATTCCCGATTGTTTAAGCGGCTTAAAAGCAGTTCAAGCTACATTTCACTAAAGCACTATTAGCCTAAAGTGATAAATTGAGCTTCTCAATGGCGGAGAGCATGGCAATTCCCGGAAGGATTCCTGCGGAAAGATTCGCTAGCATTTCACGAATCGCCCCTGTATTTCATTGGAGATTTTGGGCGCAAGTCGTTAACATAGGATGTAATTAGGAGAGGTTTTCGATGGTAAACGTAGGGCTGAATTGGAGCAGTGTTTTAGGTGTAACGCTGGCTGCATCAGGCTTAGCTTTGTACTTTTTGCGCTCCATGCGTCCAAAGCTGGCGCGTGACCACGATATATTTTTCGCGGCGGTTGCTTTGCTCTGCGGGGGTATCCTCTTTTTCCAAGGTTGGCGACAAGATCCCATTCTTCAGTTTGGGCAGTTTTTGCTGACTGGGTCTGCCGTTTTTTTTGCGATAGAAAGTGTGCGGTTACGCGGTGTGGCAACGGAACAAGCCCGACGTACCGCGCCAATTGTGGATGAAGACCGTCCGGTGAGTCGAATGTATCGGGCAGAGTTGGATGATTTGGAAACCCTAGACGATCGCCCAAGAACTCGGCGCATTCGCGGCACACGCGATGCCCAACCTAGCCGCGATCAGTATGAAGAGGGCACTCGTCGTCGCCCCAATCCTAATAGCCGCCCCAGTTCAGAAGCGCGGTCTAGTTCAGAGGAGCGGTTTAGTGGAAACAGCGATCGCCCCCGTCGTCGTCCTTCTCGCCCCACCAATGAACCCATTGTTGATGCGCCTGACTCGTTTTATGACGATGAGGCAATGCCCGATTCTAGACGGCGCACCCGCACAAACGGCACTTCCCGCCCCGGCAATCCATCGGCTGACAGTCCGGCGAAGCCCAGACGACCACGTTCGCCTGATCAAGAGTCACCCCGCCGCCCTCGCAATGAAGAACCCGTCGCGTCGTCTGCTGAATATGTCGATTATCGACCCATTGAGAATGATGATGAATCGGATAACTGGAGCGATGAGTAGCTAGGGCATTGAGTTGATCGCTAACCTGCTATCTGAAACAGCTTGAAATGAGAAGTCGATGGTTTGAAGCGATCGCTCGAAAACATCCATTAGGCTCCAATCAGCGACAAAATCTTTGGGCAATATTTTTCATTTGCTTAATGAGCATGGTCACTGCTTGCACTGCCGAAACAGCACCCTCGCAACCGGGTGAATTAAACAGTCAATTTAATGATGAACAGCCCGCTCTGAGCGGTGATGGACGCTTTCTGGCATTGGTCTCCAACCGAGAGGGCACTCGTTCGATTCTGCTATACGACTTACGCAACAAGCAGTATTTGAACCTGCCTCGGCTCAACCGACGGGACGCGATCGCCGAATCTCCCAGCCTCAGTGCCACCGGACGCTACATTGCTTATATTGCCAGCGACAGCGCCAGACCCGAAGTTGAATTATATGATCGAGCTACCCAGCAAGTTCAGATTTTGACAATGGGGTATCGGGGCTGGTTTCGTAATCCCAAAATTAGCCCCGATGGTCGCTATATTGTTTTTGAAACCGGAAACCGGGGACAGTGGGACATCGAAGTCCTCGATCGCGGTGCTGGCGTTGAACTCGACATTCCCGACTATCGACGATAATACCAATTTGAAATTGAAACGCGATAGATGATCTACTGGAAGCGGCAATGTTTCATTGTCTTACAACTCAAAACTCAAAATTCAAAATATCTCCTACCCTGCGGGAAGCAAGAGCTACGGAGACGCTACGCGAACAAAACTCAAAACGGTATAACCTGCATCTAATCCTCCTTGCCCCTGCCCCCTCATCTCTTGCCCCTTGCCCCTCACCTCTTGCCCCTCACCGTTCTTCGTGAACCCTTTTGTTTGGTCAATCGGGATTCTGGCACTGTCGCTGAGCGGTTGTGCAAGTTCCCGATCGCTCAACTTTCCATTTGATCCCGGTGGGCGCAGTTTGAACAGTCCTTTTGCTGAAATGCAGCCCGCGATCGCCGGACGGTACATTGTGTTTGCCTCGGATCGCCGGGGGAGTCAGGATATTTATCTATATGACACGATGGGACGCAACCTGGTAGAGGTTCCTGGACTCAATACTTTGGATCGGAGCGAATCGAATCCGGTGATTTCTGAAAATGGTCGCTACATCGCCTACGTAGGAACGCGGGATGGAGTCACGGATATTTGTGTGTACGATCGCGATACTCGCCAAACACGCAACCTCACTGAAGCCCTCAAAGCAGAGGTGCGCTACCCCAGCATCAGTGCCGATGGCACCGCGATCGCTTTTCAATCGAGCGTCAACGGGCAATGGGATATTATGGTTTACAATCGCTTTGGGCAACCGATCACGCAGCCTGCTTCACCGTAGTCCTAGCCAGGTCAGCAAGTCTTGCTTTGTCACCAATTCCAACAGGAGCAGCGCCATAAATCCCAGCATGGCAAATCGTCCATTGATTTGCTCTGCATAAGCCGTCCACCCAAAGGCAGGCTCCGGATGGCTCAAAGAACGTGACTTCAAAGATTTAGGTGCTTTTGAAGATTCGCTTTTTAAGACTTCACTCATAAAGGAATCAAACTCAGAAACATTGTTATACTGTACAGAGTATACATCATTAAGTATGCTTTGTAAAAATTGCATAAATTA
>JBGTAZ010000039.1:0-7114 GCA_041749615.1 Leptolyngbyaceae cyanobacterium
AGCCCACCGCGTCCTCCCAGTAAGGGCGCACCCGGCACCAATCAAGGAGCCGCTTCCCGTGGATGTCTCGTGCTGGCAACCATTACCAAAGATGCGGTGTTGGATAACTTAGGTGCCCTGGCTCCGGCTTATCAAGAAAAAGCGACGACTCATGTTTGGGCACGCGCCACTGCCGAACATCCAAAGATCTGGTTTTATAATCCCTACAAGCCTGACTCTATAGCCTCTATGGAGTTTGTGCTTCAAGACGACCAAGATAATGATGTCTACCGGACTTCCCTCTCCTTGCCCCAAACAGCCGGAGTGATTGGCGTGCAGATGCCAAAAAACGTACCGCTACAACTGGGGAAACTTTATCATTGGTATTTCAGCATCAAAGGGAAGGATTCTGCCTGTAGCCCAGGCACTTCCTCAGCAAAAAAATCGCCCGGATCGATCGCTCAGATCACTGATTCTATGACTGCCATAGTTTATGTGGATGGCTGGATAGAACGAACAGCCTTGCCCCCGGGGTTGGGCGATCGCTTGCAGCCGTCAAATCCTCAACAGCAAGCCGCCCTTTATGGAGAAAATGGATTCTGGTATGACGCAGTAACCGCCTTAGCAGAAACCCAACTGGCAATGCCCAATGATGCCACCGTCAAAGCCACCATCAAAACGGATTGGAATGCTCTCCTCCAAGACGGCGGCTTAGAAAAACTCTCCGCCCAGCCCCTTGTCAACTGTTGCACCACCCGATAATGAGAGTTTTCGGGTTTCAGAGTTTTCCCTGACCCCCTATCCCCGATACTGAATCCGATAAATTCGTCCGTTCGCTTCTTCAGTAAGCAGCAAACTGCCATCGGGGAGGGTGAGCAAGCCAACGGGTCTACCCCACACATCGGGACCAGAGGGATTGATCAGAAAACCCGTGAGAAAGTCTTCGTAGTAGCCTTGGGGTCTGCCAGCGGCACTGAATGGAATGAACACGACTTTGTAGCCTGTGCCCTGATCTCGGTTCCAGGAACCCCGGAAGGCGACGAACGCCCCTTTGCGATATTTTGCTGGAAAGGTTGAACCGTTATAAAACTGAAGCCCCAATGCCGCCGAGTGTGCCTGAAATAAAACGTCTGGTGTTTGTGTTTTAGCAACCAGATCGGGACGAACGCTTTTCCCATTTTGAACGTGATTCGGATCGAGGCGATCGCGGGTCAAATAAGCGTAGGGCCACCCAAAAAATTGCCCTGCCTGAATTTGGGTGAAGTAGTCGGGCACCAAATCATCGCCCAAGGTATCGCGCTCGTTGACCGTGGTATACAATGCGCCCGTAGTCGGATGAAACGCCATGCCCACAGGGTTTCGTAAACCCGATGCAAACGTTTGGCGATCGGAGCCATCCAGACCCATCACCTGCACCGACGCACGGGGCAGCGGTTCTTCGCTCAAGTTCGACTCTGACCCAATCGACACATATAGCTTCGTTTGATCCGGCGAAACGACCACATTGCGCGTCCAGTGCTGGTTATAGCCGCCTCCCGGCAAGTCTGTAATCTTCGTACCACTTCCGGTCAACTGCTCCTGTCCTTTGGCATAAGGAAACCGCAACACCGCCGCACTGTTGCCTAAAAAGAAAGCATCCTTGCTAAATGCCATGCCAAAAGGAATATTGAGACCATTTTGGGAGGTGGCAAACGTTTTTTTGACCTCTGCAACCCCATCCTGATTCGCATCCCGCAGCAATTGAATCTGGTTTTGGCGAGTTTCAGTGACCAGCACATCGCCTGATGGTGTAAGCGCTAACCAACGAGGGCGATCGAGTCCTTCTGCAAACACGTTGACCACAAAACCCGCTGGCACCTGCAAGGTTGGATTCGCAGGAATCGGCAGCACGTTAGGCGATTTAGAGGCGCTGTTGCTGGCGTTAGGCTGAGGTAAACTCTCAGGGGTGATTTTGATGGGCTGAGGCGACAGCGTTTGGGTTCTAATCAGGCTTTCCGTAGGGACTTGAGCGGTCTTTGTTGGGCTGGCTTCAGCTTGAACTAAATTTGTAGAAGGCAACGTGGCACTGGAAGTATCAGCCGTGCGACAGGCAGCCAAAATACATCCTAGAAGCAGTAGCAATGATACGCGGTACATAAGCACTGGGATAACAACTCTATCTCACGCTAGCGAATGTTCCTTGGATTTGACACATTGCAGAAGAAGAGTATGCCTTTAGATAGAATGCCATCACTGGCATAGACGCGATCGCGGGTTGGTCGATCTTATCTGCGTTGGCTAGAAGCGTATCACCAAGGGGCGATCGCACGACCTCTCTTTTGTTGCCGAGCTTTGCTTGCGAGGTTGCTCGATTATTTGCCTCGTAGATGTATCTCATAGATCCAGCTTGATAGATCCAGCTTGACGAAACGACATTTGCTGGTAAGACTAAAGGTACATTTCAAAAAAAATTGATGGTACAAGCAGGTATTTCTCCGGCGATCGCGGCTGGCTTCCATGCATTTTCTGACCCGCTCCGGCTCAAGGTTTTGGATTTGCTCAGGCAACAGGAACTCTGCGTTTGTGATTTGTGCGATCGCTTAGAAGTGAGCCAATCTAAGCTATCGTTTCATCTCAAAACATTGAAAGAAGCTGAATTAGTGCGATCTCGGCAAGAAGGTCGCTGGATTTATTACAGCTTGAACCTGCCCCAGTTTGTCGTGCTTGAACAATACCTTGCCGACTATCGCCGCTTTAGTCTGATTGCACCCGCCCGCGCCTGTCAGGACTAAGCTCAACCCATCAATTTATTTAAGTGAATTTTTTTGAAGATGTGTTGTGCTAAACACTACCAATCAACTTTATTTGAAATGATAAGAGCATAACTTTAAGTAAATTATTTTCAGAAATTGTTTCAGGTGACTCAAAGCATCTGCTGAACGCTTTATAAAATTGCAAAGGAGTAGGTCAATTAATAATGGCTACCAGTCTCTCTATAAAGCTTGGATTTTCCGGTGTTGCATTCGCCGCGATCGCAACCTTGTCTGCCTGCACCCCACCTCAAGCAACAGGGGCTAACGCAGCCCAAGCAAAACTAATCAAAGTTGATGGATCTAGTACGGTTTATCCTATTTCAGACGCGATCGCCCAAGAATATCGCAAGACCAACACGAAAGCCAACATTGACGTGCGATTCTCTGGCACCAGCGGCGGATTCAACAAATTTTGTACGGGTGAAACGGACATCAGCAACGCTTCCCGCCCGATCCTGCTGGAAGAGGCGAAAGTCTGTGCCAACTCAGGCGTAGGTTTCATCGAAATTCCCGTCGCCTTTGATGCCCTAACCATTGCTGTCAATCCAAAAAATGATTGGGCAAAAGACATCACGGTTGCAGAACTAACAAAAGTCTGGGAACCTTTGGCTGAAGGCAAAATCAAGAACTGGAATCAAATTCGTGCCTCCTACCCAAATAAGCCCCTCGCCTTATTTGGGGCTGGCAAAGATTCCGGCACTTTCGACTACTTTAATGAGGTCGTCGTAGGCAACCCAGAAGCAAGCCGCAGCGACTACACCGCCAGTGAAGATGACAATGTGCTGGTTCAAGGCATCGAAAAAGATCCCAATGCGCTGGGGTACATTCCTTTTGCTTTCATCGAAGCGAGTCAGAACCGCTTAAAACCCTTAGCCGTGGATAATGGCAAGGGCGCAGTTTTGCCGTCTCGTGAAACGGTTGCCGACGCAACCTATCAGCCGTTTTCGCGCCCACTGTTTATCTATGTCAATGCCAAAGCGGCTCAAGATAACCCACAGCTAAAAGCATTTGTCGAGTACTACCTGACCAATGCTGGGCGCGTCTCAAAAACGGTGGGCTATGTTCCCCTCCCTGCGGAAGCCTATCGCCTTGCCACGATCCAGTTCACACGGGGCGAGATTGGCACGGTGTTTGAGGGCGTTCCTCAACCCAATGTGACGATTTCGGAACTGCTTCGCAGGCAGGCGGTGTTTCAACTTTCAGAATCTCAGAAATCTGAGACTCAGAAAAAATAGCCTATTTTCATTCACACAATCAAACCTAAAGGGTTCAGCAATCGTATGATTTACACGACTCAAAACAAACTTAAGTTTCCTTTAATCGCGATTCTGGTGGCGATCGCAATTTTTACCGTGAATGCTTGTGCCCCCACGCAGCAGGCAGAAACCCCTAACTTGATTGCCCCACCCGCCGGAAAAATTGTGGCGGATGGCTCCAGTACGGTTTATCCCGTTACCGATGCGGTGGCTAAAGCGTTTCGCGCTACCCCAGAGGGCGGAAAAGCTGAGCTAGAAGTCAAATTTGCTGGCACTAGCGCTGGATTTCGGCGATTTTGTGCCGGTGAAACCGATATCAGCAATGCTTCACGCCCCATCTTGAAAGCAGAAATGGCAACCTGCATCAAAAACGGGGTTGCCTTTATCGAACTTCCGGTTGCTTTTGATGCCCTCACTATTGCGGTCAGTCCGCAAAATACATGGGCAAAGGACATTACCGTTGCCGAACTGAAAAAAGTATGGGAAAGATCCGCTCAGGGCACCATCAAAAACTGGAATCAGATTCGACCATCCTATCCAAATCAGCCCCTGAGCTTGTTTGGAGCCGGAGCCGACTCTGGAACCTTCGACTACTTTAACGAAGTGATCATGGGGGATGCTGGCAATTCGCGATCGGACTATGTGGGTAGTGAAGACGACAACATTCTAGTGCAGGGGATTACTAAATTTCCCGCAGCCCTAGGATACATTCCTCATGCCTATTACAAGCAAAGTAAAGGCGCGGTGAAAGCACTCCCGGTAGACAACGGTAAAGGGGCGATCGCACCCGATGATGCCAACATTAAAAATGCGACCTATCAGCCGCTTGCCCGTCCATTATTTATCTATGTGAACTCGAAGGCGGCACAGGATAAGCCAGAACTACGGGCGTTTGTGGAGTTTTATCTGAAAAATGCGCCGACACTGGTTGAAACGGTGGGCTATCTGCCGTTGCCAGAAGATGCCTATCGGCTAGCCGAAATTCAGTTTACTCGCGGCGAAATTGGCACGGCGTTCCAAGGAGTACCGGAGCCAGATATTACAGTTGCTGAGCTATTACGCAGACAGACCACATTTCAGGATGCACAGCAGGCAAGTAAGCCTTAAGTGACCTACGCTTTTCGTGTCGCATCAATTTTTCTTGAAATTTAAGCGGCTTTCCAGTAAAAGAGTGGCAAAGGTTCAGGTTGCAATCGGCTTCCAAGATATACCAAGCGTTAATGGGAACAAAATCGACCGTACTAGATATTGAAAGCTTGAGTGTTTTAGCTCCAGCGCTGACGGCAGAAGCGATCGGAACGTTTATTCTGATTTTTGCCGGGACGGGAGCCGTGATGGTGAACCAGATCAGCAATGGTGCGGTGACTCACTTGGGGATTAGCATCGTGTTTGGAGCCGTGGTCACTGCCCTGATTTATGCGTTGGGGCACATCAGTGGCGCTCACTTTAACCCGGCGGTGACCCTGGCATTTTGGAGCAGTGGATTTTTTCAAAAACGCCGGGTGTTGCCCTACATTGCGGCTCAGTTGAGTGGCGCGATCGCGGCTTCCACCCTATTACGCCTGAGCTTGGGCAACGTGGCAAACTTGGGCGCAACCCTACCGCTCAACGATAATTGGCTGCAAGCGCTGGTGCTCGAAACGGTGCTGACGTTCATTCTGATGTTCATCATCTTGGGTTCAGGGCTAGATCGACGCGCCTTGATTGGGTTTGCTGGCGTGGCGATCGGGTTAACCGTAGGCTTAGAAGCCGCCTGCATGGGTCCGATCACCGGAGCCAGCATGAACCCGGCGCGATCGCTAGCACCTGCTCTAGTCAGCGGTATTTGGCACCATCAATGGTTGTATTGGGTTGCACCAATTTTGGGTGCCCAGTTAGCCGTGCTGGTTTATCGACAGCTATCGAGCAATTTTCACGACTGTATCCAAGACATTTCATAGATGTAAATTTCGTAGATATAAGTTTCGTAGATATAAACTTCGTAGATTAGGAGACATTTAAATGAAACGGGTGATGTTTGTTTGCAAGAAAAACTCAGCGCGATCGCAAATGGCAGAAGGGTTTGCCAAAACACTAGGTAATGGCAAAATCGAAGTCACCAGTTCTGGGTTGGAGGCAAGTCAGGTGCGCCCAGAGGCGATCGCTACGATGAACGATATCGGCATTGATATCACCGATCAATGCTCCAAGCCGTTGAGCGACTTTAAGCCAGACGATTTTGATGTAGTGATTTCTCTCTGTGGCTGTGGCGCGAGCTTACCGGGCGAATGGGTGGTGCGCGATGTATTTGAAGATTGGCAATTGGATGACCCCGCCGAACAACCCGAAATTTTTCCGAGAGTGCGCGACGAAGTGAAAGAGCGCGTCGTTAAGCTAATTCAGAGTTTGGAGCCGTAGACATGGACTCACAACCTATTCAAGCGATCGCCGAAAATATCTGGTGGGCGATTCCCGGCAAATTGGCAGGCGTTCGCAAGCCAACGGAGGCTGAAATCATTGAGTTGAAAGAGGCTGGAATTGGCGCGATCGTATCTGTGATGGATGATCCGTCTAACCTGGATTTATACGAGCAGACAGGATTGCCCTATCGTTGGTTGCCCACCAAAGGCGGCACTGCACCCACTTCAGAACAAATTCAGGAGTTGCAGAGTTTTGTGGATCAACAAAACCAACTTGGCAATGCAGTTGCGGTTCACTGCACCAGCGGCAACCGCCGGACAGGAACGATGCTGGCGGCTTACTTAATCCAGTCTGGTTCATCTTTCGACGAAGCCATGCAGATTATCCAAACTGCCAACCCCAATGCAGAGTTGCGGGAAGCCCAAATCGCCTTTTTGCAAGCATTACCCTAATCTCTTTATTAAGCGCGATCGCAGTCTAGGAAGATGTGTTTTCTGTGAGATGTGCTATCTTAAGTTCAGGTGTTCTTAGGAACGCCGCAATTGCAAACCCTTGAAACTTAACCGTTCAGGAATAAGGAGGTGATGCCCATGCCAGATAGTAGTAAAACCATGGGTCGTCAGACTGGAAAAAGCCAACTGTGCGCCGGAGCCGTTCTCTAGCCCATAATTTAATGTTTCGGAAGGC
>JBGTAZ010000040.1:0-18193 GCA_041749615.1 Leptolyngbyaceae cyanobacterium
CGGGTTAATTAGCGTTTCGTCTTGGGGAATTCAAATATCGTTGTGGGGGCTAACTGTCTGGTTGCCGTCTGATACTGGAGCATCTACTGATGCAATTGTCGTATTGGGGCGGGGCGAAGCGTTCCGGGATCTGCGGACTGGCACTGTTCAAGAGCTATGGCGAGCTGGCCGGTCTCCTCAAATTTTCGCAAGCGGCATGATGGATGCTCGCCCAATTGTTCAGAGCCTGAAAGGACTTGGTGTACCAGGTCAGAATCTGAGCGGTGAAGAATGCTCTCGCTCAACCCAGGAAAATGCGCTGTTCACAGCAGCCTTGCTCAAGCCGCCAGGAGCGAAGCATATCCTGCTCGTTACCGATGTGGCTCACATGCTGCGATCCCTACTAATTTTTCGCAAAGCTGGTTTTCAGGTCATTCCCCATCCAGTCTCGCTGCCGCTGCAATGGACTTCTCTAGTACAGCAGCGCTGTTTATTCCGAGAATATTTGGCTTTGATTCATTATGTTTTGAGAGGAGAGATGGCTAAATTCACATCCCAAAATTCAACTATCCCGTCGGCAGCAGTAGCGGCAAAAATTCAAGCCTGGAACTGCCGGGTATAGGCAATGCGATTAGATCGTCTCGGCAGAAAATCACAGCTTATGTTCATGCAAGATTTATTACTTATTCATTCAAAATTTGCTTGCTGTGGGTTATAAAGTTACATATTGGCTTAAGACAGCTAGAGACTAAATGAGTTGGGTAGGGTGATTCAAAATGGCCGTGAGTGAAACTGTACAGCTAGGTAAAAATGTCACGATATTTCATCCCGGTCTTGTCAATCTCTATGGCTGTGTGATTGGTGACGAGACAAAAATCGGTACTTTTGTAGAAATTCAGAGTGATGTCATCGTAGGGTGTCGCTGCAAAATTTCATCTCACAGTTTCCTCTGTGAGGGGGTGATTCTCGAAGATGAGGTCTTTATTGGACATGGGGTCATGTTCACCAACGATCTTTACCCAAGAGCAACCAATGGAGCGGGCTGCTTGCAGACACAGACCGATTGGCATGTAGTCAAAACGCGAGTCGGGCATCGCGCTTCGATTGGTAGCAATGCGACCATTCTAGCCGGGGTAACCATTGGAGAACAAGCGATTGTGGGAGCTGGAGCAGTCGTAACACGCGACGTTTCTGCCTACTCCATTGTGGCGGGTGTGCCAGCCCGCCAGATTAATCAGGTTCCTGACCCAAAATCGTAGACTAGCTCAACTGCTGCCTATCAGCCAGGGTTGAGTGAGTAGCTTGACAAAACAGTTTGACTGAATATATCTTCAAGGACAAAAAAATACAATGGACAGCATCAATATTGGTGTAATTGGCTATGGCTACTGGGGGCCAAATCTGGTCAGAAACTTCTCGGAGCTTCCAGGTGCGCAAGTTAAAACAGTGAGTGATTTTAAGCTAGAACTGTTAGCAAAAGCACAGGCTCGCTATCCAAAGATTCAAATCACAACGAATTGCGAAGATATTTTTACAGATCCAACGATTGATGCAGTAGCAATTGCCACCCCAGTTTCAACTCACTTTGCCCTAACGTTAGCAGCATTGCGGGCTGGAAAGCATGTGCTTGTTGAAAAGCCGATGGCGCTGACCTCTGAGCAGGCCAGTCGGCTGGTGGATGAAGCAGAGCGGCGTAACCGTATCCTGATGGTGGATCACACTTTTGTCTATACTGGCGCAGTTCGTAAAATGCGAGAGCTGGTTGGGGGTGACGAGTTGGGCGATATTTATTATTATGATTCTGTCCGAGTCAATCTTGGGCTTTTTCAACATGACGTGAACGTGCTCTGGGATTTGGCTGTACATGATCTTTCAATCATGGATTATGTCCTGCAAGCTAAGCCCTATGCTGTTTCAGCAACAGGTGTTAGCCATATTCCTGGAGGGCTAGAAAATATTGCCTACTTGACTCTGTTTTTTGAGCAGAATTTAATTGCACATATTCATGTCAACTGGCTAGCGCCTGTGAAAGTGCGACGTACGCTCGTGGGCGGTAGCCAGAAGATGATTGCATTTGATGACTTAGATCCGAGCGAAAAGCTAAAGGTTTACGATAAAGGGATCACGGTCAACAGTGATTCTGAAAGCATCTATCAGATGCTAGTGGGCTACCGCACAGGCGATATGTGGGCTCCTAAGCTCGATACGACAGAAGCACTCTGGACAGAGGGACTACATTTCATCAATTGTATTAGGCAGGGTCAGCATCCGATCACTGATGGAAAAGCTGGGTTGCGGGTCGTGAAAATTCTGGAAGCTGCAACCCAATCTATGAAAGAACAGGGTCAGCTCATTGAATTAAATGGAGTGGAGGTTGCAGTATGATTCCATTTGTGGACTTGAAAGCGCAATACCTAAGTATCAAAGATGAGATCAATACTGCTGTATTGAATGTGTTGGAGAGTACTCAGTTTGTCTTAGGCCGTGAGGTTACGACTTTCGAGGAGGAGTTTGCGCAATATTGTGATGCGGAACATGGTGTTGCCGTCAACACAGGAACGAGCGCCCTGCATCTAGCGCTGCTCGCAGCCGGAATTGGCTCAGGGGATGAAGTTATTACGGTGCCGTTCACGTTTATTGCGACTGTTGCTGCAATCAGCTATACCGGAGCTACGCCTGTTTTTATAGATATTGATCCGGTTTCATACACGATTGATGTCACCCAAATTGAGAACGCTATCACTGAGCGAACCAAAGCAATTCTGCCTGTCCATATAGATGGACAGGCAGCCGATATGGATCCAATTTTAGAAATTGCTCAGCGACATGGCTTGACGGTGATTGAGGATGCAGCCCAAGCTCACCGGGCAGAATACAAAGGTCGTCGAGTTGGCAGCATTGGCGACATTGGTTGCTTCAGTTTTTATCCAGGCAAAAATTTGGGAGCCTATGGTGAGGGCGGCATGGCGGTCACGAACAATCCTGAGTATGCCCATACAATGCAGATGCTGCGAGACTGGGGGCAAGAACGCCGCTATCACCATGTGATCAAAGGCTATAACTACCGGATGGATGGCATCCAAGGTGCAATTCTACGAGTTAAGTTGCGCTACCTAGATGCTTGGACTGAAGCCCGTCGATCCCATGCCGCTCAGTATGACCAACTGCTAGCGGGTGCAGGGGTGAAGACTCCAGTAGTTATGCCCTACAGTCATCATGTCTATCATGTTTACGCGCTGCGATCGCTTCAGCGAGATCAACTCCAGCAAAAGCTAAGTAATCAGGGCATTTCCACAGGCATTCACTATCCAATCCCCGCACATCTTCAAGCAGCTTATGCTGATCTAGGATATAAGCTAGGTGACTTCCCCTGCTCAGAGTCGGCTTCACGAGAGGAGTTGTCGCTGCCGATGTATGCAGAGATTTCTACTGAACAACTAGCAACCATCAGTAAGTCAGTGAATGAGGAGAGCAATGCCTAATCCTCTCGAAGCTAGACTTGTCAAGTCAGTTCATGGACTGAGTGAACGGCAGACAGATCCGGAGTTTGAAACTGGGCTGAGCGAGTATTTACGCTCTAAATATACCCCTACAGCACTCTGCGAGCTTTATGCTCGCTTTGCAACTGGCGAGGGAGATTTGGATGGTTTGATGCGGCGAACTATCTGGCGTTCAGTCGCTCGGCAGTTTGGACATGGCATCCAGATTGGCAGCAACGCAGGATTTAAGCATCTAGAAACCTTTGAGATTGGGAATCAAGTGTTCATAGGCTCCCAAACCTATATCCAGGGCAGGTTTGACGGTAGATGCAGCATCGGTAGCTATGTTTGGATTGGCCCTCAGAGTTATTTCGACGCTCGCTCTTTAACGATTGAGGATCATGTGGGATGGGGGCCTGGAGCAAAAGTATTGGGTTCGGCTCACACTGGACTGCCGATTGAGATTCCGATTACTCAGACCGATCTAGAGATCAAGCCAGTCAAAGTGGAAACGGGAGCCGATATTGGCATGAATGCTGTGATTTTGCCGGGAGTAACGGTGGGTCGAGGTAGTATTGTCGGAGCTGGAGCTGTTGTGACAAAGGATGTGCCGCCATTCGCAATCGTGGCTGGCGTTCCAGCCCGATTTATTCGTTGGCGTGAAGGATATAAATCACTAGAGGATACTGCTAATAACCATGAAAAATAAGCGCGTTTTGATCACAGGTGGAGCAGGGTTAGTGGGTTCCCATATCGCTGATCTATTGGTGAAAGAAGGAACATCTGAGATCATTATTTTAGATAACTTCACGCGCGGACGGCGCGAAAACTTAGCTTGGGCAGATGCTAACGGGCATTTAATTTTTGTTGAAGGAGATATTCGTGACCAAAAGCTTCTATCAGATCTGATGCAAGGAGTAGATGTCATTTTTCATCAAGCAGCCATTCGCATTACTCAATGCGCCGAGGAGCCGCGTCTGGCGCTAGAAGTTCTAGCGGATGGTACATTCAATGTTCTAGAGGCCGCAGTGAATGCCAAAGTGGGAAAAGTAGTTGCTGCTTCTTCGGCCTCTATCTATGGTATGGCTGAAGCTTTTCCTACGGCAGAATCGCACCATCCATATGGTAATCGCACAATTTATGGTGCTGCCAAAGTCTTTAATGAGGGATTGCTTCGTAGCTTCTATGATATGTATGGCTTGAACTACGTAGCGCTGCGTTATTTCAACGTATATGGTCCTCGCATGGATATTTATGGCGTCTACACTGAAGTCTTAATTCGCTGGATGGAGCGGATTGTTGCTGGACAAGCGCCTCTAATTTTTGGCGATGGCAGTCAAACAATGGATTTTGTCTATATCGAAGATATCGCTAGAGCCAATGTTCTAGCTGCCCAAGCAGATGTGACGGATCAGGTCTTCAATGTTGCTAGCGGCGTAGAGACTAGCCTCAACGATCTGGCTCTGAGCTTGGCAAAAGTGATGGGATCTGATCTAAAGCCAGAATATGGTCCAGAACGTAAGGTCAACCCGGTTCAGCGTCGATTGGCAGATATTGAATATGCGAAGCAATCCTTAGGTTTTGAGGCAGAAGTCTCTTTGGAGGAAGGCTTAAGCAGGCTAGTTAACTGGTGGCGCGAACAAAAGCGAGCAGAGGAAATGAGCAATGCCTGAGCAGAATATCCCAATTGCCAAACCCTGGATTGGTGAGGCAGAGGCAGAGGCTGCAAAACGTCCGATCATGACTGGCTGGGTGACACAGGGGCCGGAGGTGGCAGCGTTTGAGCAGGAGTTTGCGGCCTATGTCGGCGCAGAATACGCCTGTGCCGTCTCCAACTGCACAACAGCGCTACATCTGGCTCTTTTGGCGGTGGGTGTACGGCCTGAAGATGAGGTGATTACGGTTAGTCACTCCTACATCGCCACGGCCAACAGTATCCGCTACTGCGGCGCGATTCCTGTATTTGTGGATATTGAGCCGCAGACGTTTAATATCAATCCAATTTTGCTCGAAGCAGCCATTACTGACAGAACTCGTGCGGTCCTTGTCGTGCACCAGATGGGTATGCCCTGTGATCTCAAGTCTATTTTGGAGGTTGCCCGTCGGCACTCTCTGCCGCTGATTGAAGATGCAGCCTGTGCGATCGGCAGCGAGATTTGCTGGAACGATCAGTGGGGAAAAATTGGCAAGCCCCACGGCGATATTGCCTGCTTCTCTTTTCATCCTCGTAAGGTGATCACCACCGGAGATGGTGGCATGATTACGACCAATAACCCTGAGTGGAACCAGCAGTTTCGCCTTTGGCGGCAGCATGGCATGAGTGTTCCCGATACGGTGCGGCATGGTGCCAAGCAGGTGATCTTTGAGTCCTATCCTATGTTGGGCTATAACTACCGGATGACTGATGTACAGGCCGCAATCGGTCGGGAACAACTCAAACGTTTGCCAGAGATTGTAACTCGTCGCCGTTATTTAGCAGAACGATATCATCAAGGGCTGGCAGATGTAGCAGGACTAAAATTACCAACTGAGCCAGTTTGGGCCCGGAGTAACTGGCAAAGCTATTGTGTTCGGTTGCCCGCTCGCTGCGACCAACGGCAAGTCATGCAGATGATGCTGGATGCTGGGATCTCGACACGACGCGGAATCATGTGTATTCATCGGGAGTCAGCTTACCAGAAAGAAGCTTGGTCTTGTGGGATCGCCAAGCAAGCTTGTGGGTGTGAACCCAGCAGGTGCGATCGGCTGGCTGAAAGTGAGCAAGCCCAAGATCAGGCAATTCTACTGCCGCTGTTCTATCAGATGACCGAGGAAGAGCAAGATTACGTGATTAAAATTCTAAAGGATGTATAAAGTCGCGCTTTATCTAGTTAAAGTGATTGCAAGTTACTACGTAAATCATATTAGGTTCCCTTTTTTCAATGTAGTCTTGGTAAAGGATGAAAAGAACCGAAGACTTTAGCAGGGTGCACTACCGGGTTCGTTAACAGGGGCAAATCATTTGGTAGCACCTAGCTTACAAGGAAATAAAACTCGCATATGTTAAACACTCAGCCGACTAATACCTCCCTAGTTGAACCGCCGCTGACTCTAAATTTAGTTAAGTATCTAGATTTTCTACAGCTGCCAGCATTTTCTGGGAGTCCTTCAATGGCACCGCAAACAATTGCTTTTGTTGATCCAAATATCGCTGATGCTGGAAGCATCTTATCCGGTGTAGCCTCCGATATTAAGGTCTTACTTGATCCCACGCGAGATGGTGTTGCCCAAATTACTGAAATTCTGGGGCGTTACCAAAATTTGACGAGCGTTAATATCATCTCCCATGGTGATGCTGCTCAACTACAGCTAGGCAGTAGTGTTCTGAATGAAAGTTCTCTTCAGCACTATTCAAAAGACCTGCAGAAGTGGAGAGAGTCTCTGACTTCAGAGGCAGATATTCTTTTTTACGGCTGTAATGTTGCATCAGGAGAAGTGGGCCAAGCCTTTGTTCATGACCTCAGCAGCCTCACGAGTGCGGATGTTGCTGCTTCTACCAATCTGACTGGGAATGCCACCAAGGGTGGTGACTGGACACTAGAATATGCCACTGGCAACATCGAGACTGCTACCCCGTTTACGGCTGGCTTGATGAATTCCTATCAAGATCTGCTGGCAACCCTTTTCACTACACAACTACCTAGCAATACTAATGCCACTGATGGCACAGGCAGTGCAGGTGACTATGAATTAGGGATGGAGTTTCGCAGCGCGAGTGCGGGGCAAATTTCAGCCATTCGCTACTATAAAGCTTCGAGTGAGACGGGTACTCATATTGGGCGGATATGGTCGAGCAATGGGCAGCTTCTAGCCAGTGCGACCTTTGCCAGTGAGACAGGTTCAGGCTGGCAGCAGCAGACTCTCGCGACTCCACTTGCGATTCAAGCGAATACAAACTACGTGGTGTCGGTGAATGCCAATACTCACTATGTGGCGACGGCTAATGGTTTAGCCACGACGCTGACCAATGGTGCCATTAGTGCCGTGGCTGATGGCAGTAACGGGGTGTTTAACGTCAATCCCAGCGCCTTTCCTACTCAGTCATTCAACAACAGTAATTACTTCCGCGACATAGTCTTTGCCCCCACTGCACCGGTCAACAACACCCCCGGCACGATTGGGGTGACGGGAGCCGCTACCCAAAACCAGACTTTAACCGCTAATGTCGGTGATGCTGATGGGTTGACCGGAGTCACCATTAGCTACCAGTGGCAGCAGAGCAGCAACGGCACCACCTGGACGCCCATTACCGGAGCGACGACTCAAACCCTCACCCTCGGTCAAGCCCAAGTCGGCAATCAAGTACGGGCAAACGCCACCTACATCGATGCCTTGGGCAGTAGCGAAACTCTCAATAGTCCGGTGACCGCCGTGGTTGCCAATGTGAATGACCTGGGTGTCGTTGCCATCGGTGGGATTACCTCTCAGGGCAACACCTTGACCGCAACGGTGACTGACCTGGATGGTTTACCCGGCGCGATCGCCTATCAATGGCAACAATTGAATAGTGGTATCTGGAGCAATATCACCGGAGCCACGACTCAGACTCTAGCGCTCGACAGCGGGTTGGTGGGTAAGCAGGTGCGGGTGAATGCCCTTTACACCGACCCCCTCGGTGGCAGTGAAAATGTCCTGAGTAATCCGAGCAACACCATTACCGCTGTTTCTCAGACTCAATCGCTGTTCACCACGCAAACCCCTAGCATTATCAATGCCACCGATGGGACAGGTAGCAATGGCGATTATGAGCTAGGCATGGAGTTCCGTAGTGCCACAGCAGGCACGATCAGTTCCATCCGATACTACAAAGCTTCGAGTGAGACGGGCACCCATATTGGACGAATCTGGTCTAGCACGGGTCAACTGCTCGGCAGCGTCACCTTTACCAACGAAACGGCTTCCGGGTGGCAGCAGCAGACCCTCACTACCCCCATCGCCATTCAAGCCAATACCACCTACATTGTGTCAGTCAATGCCAATAGCTACTACGTCTCTACTGCCAATGGCATTGCGACGACCCTGACCAATGGTAACCTGAGTGCGGTTGCCGATGGCTCTAATGGGGTGTTCAACACCACTCCGAGTACCTTCCCGACTCAATCCTGGAATAACAGCAACTACTTCCGGGATGTGGTCTTTACGCCTGGTGCCCCGGTCAACAATACCCCCGGCACCATCAATGTTTCAGGCACAGCCACCCAAAATCAGACCTTAACCGCCAATGTCAGTGATGCCAATGGCTTGACGGGTGTCACGATCAACTACCAGTGGCAGCAATTGAATAGTGGCATCTGGAGCAATATCACCGGAGCGACGACTCAAACGCTGACCTTAGGGCAGGCTCAGGTGAACCAGCAGGTACGAGCGATTGCGACCTATACCGATGCGTTGGGCAGTAGTGAATCGGTCACCAGTACCGCAACAACAGTCGTGGCCAACGTCAATGACCTAGGCTTCTCCATTCTAAAGGGCAGCGCAACAGTTGGTCAGGACTTGACAGCCACTATCTTCGATGCTGATGGATTACCAGCCACCATCGCCTACCAGTGGCAGCAGTTTGTAGGCAATACTTGGGCAAACATCGCCGGAGCTACAACACGATCCCTTGTCCTGACTAATACTCTATTAGGACTGCAAGTGCGAGCGCTGGCTAGTTATATTGATGCCTTAGGCAGTATTGAAAATGTGGCTAGCTCAGGAGCATTGATCGCATCTCAGAATGCGATCGTGCTGGAAAATCAAAAGACTGGTACAAGGGGCTGGGAAATTCCAAACTCAAATATCGCGATCAATGAAATTTCTGGTTATGGCAATGCGACCAGCATCAATAAGGGGCAATCAATCGATCTTAAAATATCTCTTGCTCAAGCTGGTCAATACCGAATCGATGTGTATCGCCTCGGTTACTACGGTGGTAATGGCGGCAGGCTTGTGACTAGTGTTGCCGGATTGAACGGTGTTCGCCAAGCAGATCCCACTATTACCAATCCTGCAACAAAGCTGGTTGAGTACAATTGGAATACCTCCTACACATTGCAAACGGGTTCAGACTGGACGACGGGTCTCTACTTTGTAAAACTGACCGATACCCGCACAGGCAAACAAAATTATATCCAGTTTGTACTGCGTGATGATGGTCGTCCGGCTGATATTGGCTTCCAAGATGCCATAACCACAGCAGCAGCGTATAACAGTAACGGTGGGAGTAGCACTTATGACTTCAATAGCCCTGCTGGTCGGTCCTATCAGGTATCTTTTGACCGCCCCTTCCAATACAACACGAGTACTAACTCTGAAGCCTTTAACAACACGTTGACCTGGGAGTACAACATGACCCGCTGGTTAGAATCCCAGGGTTATGATGTCTCTTACTACTCGAATCTGGATGTTCACTCAAATCCCCTACAGCTGTATTCTCAGAATGCATTTCTATCGGTTGGCCACGATGAATACTGGTCGATGGACATGTTTGATAGCGTTGAGCAGGCGCGAGATAATGGCATTAACTTAGCCTTTTTCTCAGCGAACACTGCCTATTGGCAAGTGCGGTTTGACCCTTCGACTAGCGGACAAGCTAATCGCGTAATGACTGTCTATAAGGATAGTTCTGGGGTCGGATCAAATCCGTCAATTGACCCAATTGCCCAAACAAACCCTGCCGCCGCAACCACGCTGTTCCGCAGCTCCGAAGTCAATCGACCAGAGAATTCTCTGCTGGGAGTCGGCTATATTGGGGACTGGGGAGCTGGTAATGTGTACAATGGTCGTGACTTTGTAGTGAGCAATGCCGCTGACCCTTACTATGCTAATACTGGACTCCAGAATGGAGATCGACTTAGCGGCTTAGTAGGGTACGAGTGGGATGCTGTATTGAACAACGGCTTTACCCCCGCAGGATTGGTAGTATTGTCACAATCTCCAGTTCCTTCCGGCGGGCTAATACCATTGGGATTACTACCTCCGGGTACTAATGACACCATCTCAAATGCAGTTCGTTACACAGCGCCCAGCGGTGCCAAAGTCTTCTCAACTGGTTCGGTTCAGTGGATGTGGGGGCTAGATAGCGATCGAGTTACCAATCCTCGAGTTGATCCTCGTGCTCAGCAGATCGCAACCAATGTGTTTGTTGACATGGGTGCCAAACCTCAAACTCCTAGCCAATACCTTGTTGTGAGTTAGCTTAATTTACTTTAAAGCAGCTTTACTCCTGATCTATCCTCTCTAATTACACCTACTTTTTAGCAACACTGTATGGACTAAAAGACAAAAATTCTTCTTCCAATCTATCCTCCGAAATAGATTAAACAACATTAGTCGAGAATGTATCGGAATCCAATATTAACGTTTGGAGTTTTAACATGGAAAAGACAACAGCTAGTAGTATTCTTCAGCAGTGGGGTGCGGAAGGTCGTCAGTCCATTCCTCAAAATCTTGAGCTTTTCAATGAGCTTGTTGCCAAAGCAAGATCCTTTTTAGACAGGGGTGAGTATACTATGGCAGCAATCTACTCAGAAATCGCAGCTTCACATGCAGTAGCTAAACATTGTGGTCTTTTTGCCAGTTTAGAACTCGAAGATATACTTCTTGAAGTTGGACGGAAAAGTATCAGTAAAAATTTTGCCCCCGATAAGGATAAAACTTTTGCCAACACTCAGAAACGCATTTTGCACGTTGCCTCATCCGTAATGGGTATTGGTGGTCTGTCCAAAATGCTTTGGAACTGGATTGAGCAAGATAGTGAAAACTCACATTCTCTAGCATTAACCCAACAATCACCGAATCATAGAGTACCAGAGAGATTAAAAAGTGCTATATTTAACAGATCTGGGCATATATATATATTGAGTGAAAACTTCGGCAATTTAATATCTTGGGCTAAAGAACTGAGAAAAATTTCTTCATCTGCGGATTTAGTTATTCTCCACATACACAACAACGATGTTATCCCAATGATTGCGTTTGCCGATAAAAATCAGTCTCCGCCGATTCTCCTACTGGATCACGCCGACCATATGTTTTGGTTAGGTGCAAGAATTAGCGATATCGTGATTAGCCTGCGCGATTCAGGAATGCAATTAGCACAAAAACGTAGAAGCATTGAAGCGCAACGCAATATACTCTTACCCATCATTCTAGAACCTATTCAAAGATCAATTTCTCGCACCGAAGCGAAAAAACAGATTGGTGTTCCTGCTAGTAGTATCTTGATACTGTCAGTTGCTAGAGCGGTCAAATATAAGACCATCAATGGTTTAAGCTTTGCTGATGCTCATGTGCAGTTACTTGAAAAATACAAACAAGCAATTCTGATCGTTATCGGTCCAGGCGAACACCCAGATTGGATTGCAGCCATTCAACAATGCCAAGGAAGACTTAGAGCGCTTAGCGAAACGGAAGAAACTGCTGTGTTCTTTCAGGCTGCTGATATCTACGTAGACTCATTTCCCTTTTCATCAAACACATCCCTCTTAGAGGCTGGAAGTTATAGCTTACCCTTAGTCAGCCGGTTTCCCTACTCCTCCGAAGACTGTAAAATCTTGGGCACTGATATGCCAGGGTTAAATGAAAATATTATTGAAGTCAAGGATATAAAGGAGTATACGAAAATCTTATCAAAGTTAATCGAAAGCGAGGATTTCCGCACTTCTCTAGGAGAGAAAACTCGAAAAAAAATTGCGGAAACTCACACAGGAAAAGAGTGGAAAAGGTTCCTCTGCAATGTTTATTATCGGGCTGAAAGTCTACCTAAAGTATCACAATCGACAATAGTTACCGACCAAGCAGTAATTGACGAGCCAGATATTTTTATATCCAGTATTTACGGGTGGAATGTTAATGTTGATCATTACATCTCATTTATGCCGCTTATTCCACGCTTAAACCACTGGATCCGCCTAGACAGGCGGTATAACTTACGGCAGCGAATAGTCTTGCTATTACCTCCATGGCTTAACACACGTTACGTTCAACTGAAAGCAATCTTCAATGGTTCGCTTAAGTGAAGGTGATTTGCGACAAACATGCCTTGTCGAGCACTTGCCTTGAGAGTATATATAAGACGACATCTAGTGAGATACATTAATTAAATTAAGCTGAATTTTTATTGCTATGGACATCAGCAAATCGACAAGTGGAAATGATCATAAACTTGAGAAAAATGGCGACCCTATTGTTTTGGTTTGCTCTGCCGACGATAAATACGCCATGCCTCTAGCGGTAACCGTTCGCTCAGCGATTGAAAATCTTAAGAATGGCTGCAAATTGAACGTTTTTATTATTGATGGGGGTATCAAGAAAAAAAACAAAAAAAAGATTGTTGAGTCCCTTAATACGGAAAATTGTACAATTAGCTTTATCTCCATTACCGAATCTTTGCTCACAAATACTGAACAGGAAATACATAAATATATTGAGACAGAAGTTACAGGATCACTAAAACATCTCTCTATTGCAGCTTATTACAGATTATTTATCCCGGATCTTATACCCGAACAAATTGAAAAGGTGATCTATCTAGACTGTGATCTAATAGTGAAGGGTGATCTAGAGAAATTATGGCGACTTAATGTTGAAAACTATTATGTTTTAGCTGTGCAAGATATAATGATACGGAATGTAGGGAGTAATTTGGGTTTGCTTAATTATAAAAAATTAGGACTTAAGCCAGATTCTAAATATTTTAATTCTGGTGTTCTAGTTATCAATTTAAAGAAATGGCGAGATGATAAAATCACGCTGAAAGCTGTAGAATATCTGAAAGAGAATCGCGATATATTGCGCTTTCCCGATCAGGATGTATTGAATGCCCTGTTCGCAAATAAGTGGGGTGGGCTTGATCCTAAATGGAATTTACTTCTACCTCACGCTCTTGCATATTCTTCTTGGCAAGAAAGCCCTTTTTCAGAAGATATATATGACTCTCTAATTCACGATCCACACATTATCCATTTTTCTTCAGAGCTAAAACCTTGGAATTCGAGGCATCCAAAACTAAAAAAATATTTTTTTGAATTTGTTGATTTAACCGCTTGGTCAGGCTGGAGGCTGACGTTTTGGCGGCGAGTTTGGATTACGTTGAGGCGCGAGTTCCGAAAAACTATTCGCAGGATAAAAAAATGATTTCGTAAAACTGATATATTTAACTCATTTTTTGATTGGTTTATGAATCGCAGGAAATTATCTTAGAGTTAATCACTGAATTTATGTCGCAATTTGCATCTAAGCTTTTATATCTTACCAGGGGGCATCACAAGTCACTGCTTGCAATGGCTTTTCTGTTCCTCTTTATCTCCGGTTTGGAAATCATTGGAACTGGAATGATTGGCCCATTCATTGCCTTGGCGACCACCCCAAGATTAGTCGAGACTAACTACTGGCTAAGTCTAGCCTACGAACAGTTTAACTTTGGTTCTGAGCAGAGTTTGCTAATTGTTATAGGTGCATTGGTTCTGGTCGCCTTCTATGTAAAAGCTTTTCTGGGATTTGAAGCTCAAAAAGCAGTGTTTCGATTTGGTTATAGATTAAAAGCCGAGTTATCTTATAAGCTTCTGAAGGCATACCTTTCGGCTCCTTATAGCTTTCATCTACGCAATAACTCAGCGACACTGATTCAAAACATTATTACCACAACAGATAATGTCTGTACTGGTTTAGTAATGCCTCTTCTAACGGCTATCTCTAACACTGCTATTATCATAGCTTTAATATTACTGCTAATTGTTGCCAGCCCGCTGGCTCTGATTCTTATTGCTTTGCTGTTGCCTGTCGTTATTGTCTTGATCAAGTCATTGAGAAGTCGCCTAGCGCTTTGGGCTACAGAGGGCTGGGCTGCGTCTGCTGAGATGATTCGCATCCTGAACCATGGACTAGGGGGATTGAAAGAGACTCGTGTGATTGGTTGCGAATCTTACTTTGAGCAACAGATGGAGAGCCAAACAAAGAAGTTTGCTCAAAATATGACGTTGACTCAAAGTTACGGCAATCTTCCACGCTTTGTAATTGAAGCGTTTATGATTACTTTCTTAGTTGCCTTTACATTGGTATTTATTCATTTAAGTCAAGGAGAAAGCCAGAACCTTACTGCTATTCTAGGAATTTTTGCGCTCGCCTCAATTCGCCTTCTTCCGGCAATCAGTAATCTAGTTAGTAACTTTAACACCTTTAGATCTAATATTTTTGCGGTTGATAAATTATTCTTTGATTTCAAAGAAATAGAAAAAGGAGAGGTTTTACTAAGTCATCCCAAGAGCTTATTATCAGATTCTCATCAGCCAACTCTTTCACTTAGCAAACAGATATCTTTAGACAACATTATTTTTCAGTATCCAGGTGCTTCAAAGAAGTCTTTAAGTGAAGTTTCTTTGACAATCCAAAAAGGACAATCGATTGGATTGATTGGTAAATCTGGCGCTGGTAAGACTACGTTAGTCGATATTCTCCTGGGTCTGTTTATTCCTCAATTTGGAGATATTCAGGTCGATGGAGTTTCTGTTTATGATGATGGAAATCTACGGGCTTGGCAGAATTTGCTGGGCTACGTTCCCCAATCTATTTTTCTAATTGATGACACTTTAGAACGTAATATCGCATTTGGTGTTCCAGATCACCTGATTGATCAAAACCGATTAAGTCAGGCGATTAAAATGGCTCAACTCAGTGAGGTAGTAGAACAACTTCCAGAAGGTGTAAAAACAGCGGTTGGTGAGCGGGGCGTACTCTTATCGGGAGGGCAACGCCAGCGTGTTGGAATTGCTCGCGTCCTGTATCATGAAAGAGAAATTTTGGTGTTTGATGAAGCAACGGCTGCTTTGGATAACGAAACGGAACAGCTTGTGACAGAAGCGACTAAAGCGTTGAGTGGTACTAAAACCATTATTATCATTGCCCACCGTCTATCCACTATTGAGCATTGTGATCGGATTTACCAGCTTGAGCAAGGCCGAGTTGTGAAGTCAGGAAGTTATCAGGAAGTTGTTCTGGGTAAGTGACATAATACTAATGTTTCAATCTTACAAATCTAAAGCAAAAAACATGAAACTAGCTTATGCAACGATCTATAATTCACAAAATCTGAAGGAATTTTATAATTGGGCTGGTCTAGGTTATTACATGGCTCAATCGCTGGAACATCAATCCATTTCCCTCGATTATGTTGGCCCTCTCAAAGATCCAGTGGCGATCAGGGGAATCTGTAAGCTAAAACGCCATTATCACCAAATCTTTGAACGCAAGAATTATCTAAGAGCGCTCGATCCAATCACGCTGGAAAATTATGCAAATCAAGTTTCTCGTAAGCTTTCAAAGCTGCAATCAGATATCGTATTTAGTGCCACAATTACATCAACGGCCTACCTGAATTGCCGCCAACCTATTGTTTTTTGGGCTGATGCAACGTTCGCTAGTTTGTTAGATTCGTATCCGGCGTACAAAAATCTTTGCCAGGAGTCAATTGAACATGGGCACAAAATGGAGAGAGTAGCTCTGAAGAAATCTGCGCTTGCCCTCTTTGCCTCCGATTGGGCCGCCCAAACCGCAATTAACACTTATCAAGCCGATCCAGCGAAAGTAAAAGTTGTGCCTTTTGGTGCGAATGTTGAAAATCAGATGACTTTTAATGAAATCAAAGATTTGGTTAAGTCTCGCCCTGCTGATAAATGTAAGCTTTTGTTCATTGGCTATGATTGGGTTCGCAAGGGTGGCGACCTCGCAGTTAAGGTAACTCAAGCACTCAATAAGGCTGGGTTAGATGCTGAATTAACCGTTGTGGGTTGCTCTCCGCCGATCGAAGAATCGGCTGCTCCATTCGTTAAGACGCTGGGCATTGTGAGCAAATCGACCGAAGCCGGAAAAGCACTAATCAATCAATTGCTCTCAGAATCCCATTTCTTAATTCTGCCATCCCAAGCTGAATGTTATGGGCTAGTTTTTTGTGAAGCGAACTCCTTTGGTGTACCGTCTCTAGCCACAAATGTTGGAGGTATTCCAACGATTATTCAAGATGGGTTCAATGGCAAAACATTCGACAAGGATGCCGATGTAGAAGATTACTGCCAGTATGTTCTGGATCTATTCACGCACTACTCAAAATATCAAGAACTCGCGCTCTCTTCCTTCAATGAGTATCAGTCTCGCTTAAACTGGTCAGTCGCTGGTCGCACTGTTAGAGATTTGTTAGAAACGTTGATCTAGCCTAGAAGCAGGTATTCAGATTTGGCTATGCGTTATGGCAACAAATAATAGTATGGAGATTGAGTAATATGGAGCCGCTAGTTACAATCATTGTCACGGTCTTTAAGCGAGTTGAGTTTCTCCGTGAGGCGCTTGAGAGCGCTTTAGCTCAAACATTTGAGTCTTATGAAATTATTGTCACAGATGATGCGAATACTGAAGCTGCAAAAAACATTTGTGAATCAGTGAGTAAACCTGAACGGGTTCGCTACCGATCTAATGTGCAGAGGCTTGGTGTTGCTTTGAATCTTCGCGTTGCCCTCTTAGAAGCAAGAGGCAAATATATCGCTATTCTCAATGATGATGATTATTGGGAACCCAATTTTTTGGCTCGATTAGTATTATCACTGGAGCAAGATTCTCAGCGCGTGTTGGCATTTAGTGATCACTGGGTCATACTGCAAGATGGCAGTATTGATGTGGAACAAACTGATAGAAATACAAAGGTATTTAAAAGAGATAGCCTTGCTGAAGGTGAGTTGAGCAATACGGCTGAACTGACGCTCAACAAAACCATTCCTCTGGTGCAGGCGGCCATTTTCCGAAAAGATGCGCTAGATGCTGATGCACTTGTAACCCATGTTTCTGGAGCATATGATTTCTGGATCGCGTGTTTGTTGGCAGTTAGTGGCCGACCGTTTTACTATGTTGCGGAACGTTTAACTCGTTACAGAACCCATCAACATATGGAAACGCTTAGACCCACTCCTGATAAATTTGAGCCGGAGGTTTTTATCTACCGTAGTTTGCTTCAAGCAAATTACTTTCCAGAATGGCAGAAGTTTATTGAGCAACAGTTGGCCTATATGCTGTATAGATGCGGTAGAGCCAGATTGGAGTTCAACGACATTCAGAAGGCTCGTCAACTCTTTAATGAATCGATACGCTTGTCGTCCTCCTGGAAAGCTATGCTAAGGCTGATGATTACCTATTTTCCTAAACAGATTCGTCTCAGCTTGTCCTTCACCCAAGTAGTGGATTAGCTTTAGGGCTTTTTTAGGTAACACTGCTAATTGCAATTTTCTGCTTTTATTCATTTTTCCTTAACGTTTAATTATCGATAGTAGGACAGCTATGAATAATGGATAAGCCGCTAATAGTCAGCATTATTATTAACAACTACAATTACGAGCGCTTCTTAGGTGAGGCGATCGACAGTGCGCTGAACCAAACCTATCTTCACACTGAAGTGATTGTGGTAGATGACGGTTCTACAGACGGTTCGCGTGAAATTATTGCTGCTTATGGCGATCGCATTATCCCCATCCTGCAACCCAATGGCAAACAGGCGGCTGCTTTTAATAGTGGATTTGCCAAAAGCAAAGGCGACATCATTATCTTTCTAGATTCAGACGACTATTTGATGCTAGATGCAGTCGAGCAAATTGCCGCTATCTGGCATCCCAAACTTGCCAAAGTCCACTACCGCTTGAAAGTCGTGGATGGAGAACAGCAAGATTTAGGCTACT
>JBGTAZ010000041.1:0-16698 GCA_041749615.1 Leptolyngbyaceae cyanobacterium
AGGATGACTAGGGGTTCGGGTTGGAATTGGTGATTTGCATCTAGACTCCAACTATAAAACTCTCTGGCTTTCCCCTGCTGAACGGAAATAATATTGTAAGAATAGTGCTGCCATGCAAGGCGACGATCGCACTCTGAGGGCACTGCTGGACAATCGGGATGAGAATGATAGATTCCAATAATATCTAAACTGCGGCTGCGTGCAACTCGCGTTGCCTTGAGCATTTCTTCGGGGGCGATCGCGTAGCGGCGAGTTTTGGAGGACGATTCATCTTGCAGGTCGGCTGCGATTTGTTGATCCCAACTATTTTCAACGGGGTAGATTGCGCTCACAACCCGAATGGATGAATCAGCGCGTTGATTCATCTGGGCAAAGCCCGTATCGCCTCGTTCAACAGTTCCCAGCATCAACCCACAGCATTCATCTGGGTAGGTGCGTTCGGCATGGGCATTCATCGCTTGGATGTGGTCGGCACTCAAGCTCAGGGTCATCGTTTAGTGGCTCCCAAATACAATTCGCCCACCTTTGGATCATTGAGTAGATCGATGCCGCGTCCTTCAAAGCGATCGCGTCCTGCTTCTAGCACATAGCCCCGATCTGCCATTTCTAAGGCTTTGCGGGCGTTTTGTTCCACTAGGGCGATCGCGGTTCCCGTCCGATTAATTTCGCGAATCTGTTCAAACACACTGTCCACTAGCAAAGGTGACAACGCCGCCGAAGGCTCATCGAGCAGCAGTAATTTGGGTTTTAGCATCAACGCTCTGCCCATTGCCAGCATTTGCCGTTCCCCGCCAGACAGCGTTCCAGCCCGTTGGTGGCGGCGCTCTGCCAACTTGGGAAAGCGCGTGAAAATCTCATCCTTAAGCGGTTGAATCGGCTGATCTAGCACAAAGGCACCCATTTCCAGGTTTTCTTCCACGGTGAGAGAACGAAACACATTGGAAATTTGCGGCACGTAGCACATCCCTTGCTGCACAATTTCATCTGACTTCAATCCCACAATACTTTTGCCAGCAAACACGATGCTGCCCGTATGAGGAGTCAACAAGCCAAAAATCGTTTTTGCCAGGGTCGATTTTCCGGCTCCGTTGGGACCAATCACCGCCACCAGTTCTCCTGGATGAATCCGAAAATTCACGCCCTGCAAGATGTGTAAATCTTTGACATATCCGGCGTAAACGTTTTCAACTTCGAGGAGAGGAGCGAGATCGGGCATGGCAACAAGAGATAGGGAAAAGGAAACAGAGAGTTTTGAATTTTAAGTTCTTAGTTTTGAGTTAAATGCTTTGAGTTAAATGCAATGTGTGATTTGCGTAGAAGCTCATTCAAAACTAAAAATATCTCCTACGGAGACGCTACGCGAACAAAACTAGGAACTTTTATTATTCGGGTGTTTTTTGCAGATCGGGGCGCTCTTCAGGAACGATCGCGCCTTCCACGGGGCATACTTGGAGGCAAATACCGCAGTCAATGCAGGTGGAAAAATCGATCCAGTACCAATCCAGTCCTTTCAGGTTTTTGCTAGAACCTGGATGGATACAGGCAACGGGGCAAGCATCGACGCAATCGGCTACGCCTTCACAGGTTTCAGTCACAATTGAATGGGGCACAAAGGAGTCTCCAAAAAGGGCGAGGGGCAAGGGGCGAAGGGCGAAGGGCGAGGGGAAAACTCAAAACTCAAAACTTTCCCCGTATTTCGCACTTCGATTATTTCAGGTTTACAGGTTCAACTTTAGCGGTGCCGTCTGGGGAAATCCAGGCGATCGCGGCAATTTGGCGATGTTGGGCGTAATCATGAATTTCGGCGGCGGTGCGTCCGCCTAAATCAAGCTCGACTCTGACTGTATCGGAGGCAGTGCGGAGTTGCTGGGCATGGGCGATCGCGGCGGTGTGGGCTTCAGGGCTGGCTGGAACCACGAGCCAGTCGCTAGTAGGAATACGCTGAGGGATCTGGTTAGTCAGGGCGATCGCCTGGTGTAGCTGCTCAATTTGCAAGGCAAAGCCAATACCGGGAGCGGTTTCCCCTTGGGGATGATATAACCCCAACAGTTGATCATAGCGTCCCCCTTGTCCTAATACTTGTCGCCCGTTGGCAGTATCACTAACCACCTCAAACACAATGCCGGTGTAGTAATCTAGGGTTTGAATCAAACTCAGATCTAAGACAAGCGAGTTTGGAGTTTGAAGTTTGGAGTTTGAAGTTTGTAATAGATCCGTTAAAGATTTGAGGTTGTCTAGGGCGGTTTGCTGAGTCGGATTGAGATCTAGACTAGACACTTTTTGCAAGACTTCAGCAGGAGTGCCGCGCAGGTCAAGCAACAGTAGGGCGTGATCCCGCAATTCCTGACTCATGGGCAAGGTTTCTAGGGCGATGCGATCGAGGGTGGCGATCGCCTGCCGCACAGTGGATTGAATCGCGGCTGGAAACACGGAAAGCAGCGATCGCGTTAACCCCGCTTCACCGAGAACAATCGAACACTGGTGCAAGCCCAGGCTTTGTAGGCAACTTAACAACAGCAGCAATGTTTCCGCATCCGCCAGCAATCCGCCGCATCCGAGTAGCTCTACCCCCGCCTGGTAAGATTCCTGCTGGCGCGTGTGGCTGGCTTCTTGGGCGCGGCGAAAGATGTTGGCATTATAGTAGAGCCGCAATGGATAGGTCGCTCCTGCCATGCGGGTTACGACAGTCCGGGCGATGGAGGCGGTCAACTCAGGGCGCAATCCCAAGTCTTCCTCATCTAGCCCCTGTAGCTGCAATACGGTTGACCGCTGAATGGCTCCACCTGCCATCAACGTATCCAACCGCTCTAGGGTTGAGGTGATAATGCGGTGATAGCCCCATTGGTGAAAGGCTTGCTGCAAGCGATCTTCAATCCAGCGCTTTTGGGCAACATCTAAAGGCAGGAGATCTCTAGCTCCTGCGGGAGGTTGATATACCATTTATTTCTTTTTCCCAAATAAACCAAATAGACCGCCGCCTGCTTTATCGTCAGGTTTATTCGTTTTAGAGTTCGGCTTTTGGGTCGAGTTTTTGGAGTTTGCTGAAGTGCCAGTGTTTTTTTCTAGCTTTTGTTTACCCTCCAGCGCGATCGCATTGGTTGGATCAAACTCCAGCGCTTTATTAAAGTGGATCTTTGCCATGGTTGCCTGACCTTGCTTAAAATGAACCGCTCCGAGTAAAGCATGGCAACTGCCATTTCTAGGTTCAAGCTGAAGCGCATCCCGCAGTTCCAAAACCGCTTTGGCATAGTTGTTTTTCGCCATATAGCCCTCCGCCCGACGGTAATATTGATCGGCTACCGACTCAGGACGCACGGTCTGCGGTTGCTGGGTTGCGGCGGGTCTAGTGGAGGATTGCGAAGAATCTGGCAGATTGCTGCCCGTATAAATCGTTCGCTGCGGTTCACTCTTACTTCCTCCCCCCTGACCGTCCTTGCGCATCAGATACACCATGTTGAGTTCGCTAATTTGCCCGGTAATATCCAGCGCTTGGTCTAAATGCTCATACTGTTTATCGGCAAGCCCTTTCAACGAAGCGCGATAAAAATGCTCAGGATTGCTGGCATTGGCAATCTCTTTACCCAAATTTCCCAATTCCCAGTTTCCTTGACGGACAGCTTGTTGTCCTTTCAAATTCAATACAATGCCATATTCCGTGCGGTCTTTTTCTTGAGAAAGCTTTTCCCAGGCAGGGTTCACCAGCTTCGACAAAAAGTCGCTAGCCAGTTTTTTGTCTTCCTCTCCTTCTAGGGCACCGCTATCAGGATGAAGCTTGCGGGCAACTTTAAGATAGCGCTTCCGAATGGTTTGCACGTCTGCATCAATTGGCACCCCTAATATGGCGTGATGGTCTACAAAATCTAATAAAAACAACCCTCGCTCAAGTTGAAAAGACATGGTGTACTGCTTGCCTGCCGTGGAATTCTCTCTAGTGTAATCTGACCCATCCCGGTCTGCGCTAGGGTAGGCAAACAAACTTGGTGGAATCTGCCCAAGTTTCTAAGGGGGGAACCTGGTGTAGTTCTTGGCTCAGGCTGGCATGAATTGCTCCATTGGTTGCCAAAATGCGCCCAGAATTGATTTGCAGAGGAGATTGGTCGTAGGCTGTGACTTTGCCGCCCGCCTCTTGTAGCAGAATGACCCCGGCGGTCATATCCCAAGGCGCTAATCCCCGCTCCCAATAGCCATCCAATCGACCGCAGGCAACGTAGGCTAAATCCATGGCAGCAGAGCCACTACGTCGCACGCCATGGGTGAGATGGGTGAGGTAGCAAAATTCAGCGTAGTTATTATCGGTGGTTTGGCGGCGATCGTAGGCAAAGCCAGTCACCAGTAAACTCTTGCTCAGTTCGGCGGTTTGGGAGACGTGAATTGGGCGGCGGTTACAGGTTGCCCCTTGCCCTGCTGCCGCACGAAATAACTCTTGCCGAAACGGGTCAAAAATGGCTCCTACGATGGGCACTCCGTCCAGCATTAGACCAATGGACACGGCAGAGACGGGATAGGAGTGGGCGTAGTTGGTGGTGCCATCGAGGGGATCGATCGCCCACAAAAACTCGCTCTCTAAGTTGCCCCGTTGCCCCGATTCTTCAGCCAAAATATTGTGATTTGGCACATGGCGCTGAAGGACTTGCAAAACAGCCGCCTCTGCCTCGCGATCGGCGATCGTCACCAGATCTCCAGAATGACCCTTTTCTTCTACGCTTTCTAGGTTGCCCCAGTGCTGCTGCAAAATTGTGCCAGCGGCTAGGGCAGCTTCGGTGGCAACATCGAGAAAAATTTGAAGTTGACTAGGGGCGATCGCCATAGGGATGAGAAACGAGGTATGTAGAAAAAACTATTCTTCATCAAGGGGAAGTCTGCGTTTGACCTTGCCCTTGCCAAAGTATCGCCCAAATTGCAACTCATAGACTTCATCTTCGTCTTGAGTTTCTACTTTAAGATCGGAACGCGGATAGCTAACGCAGAGCAAGGCATACCCTTGGCGCTGCAAATCTGGAGACAGCCCCATCGCTTCAGGCTGATACACCTCCCCCGAAATAACCCGGACGGCACAGGTGGTGCAGGCTCCATTGCGACAGGCAAAAGGGAGGGGGACTCCTTGATTTTCAGCCGTTTGCAGGATGTAACGATCTTCGGGAATTTTAACGGTGTGAAGGGTGTCGGTGCGGCGATCGCGAATTTGAATGGTGTGAAAAAGAGCCATAAATCTTGTCTTTATTACCAAAATGACACTTGTTTTGCTAATATAGTTCTCTCACGGCTGTTTACACAGCACAACCTTTTGGAGAGATGGCCGAGTGGTTGAAGGCGCAGCACTGGAAATGCTGTTTAGGGGTAACTTTAACGAGGGTTCGAATCCCTCTCTCTCCGTTTTTAAGCTCAGCAGTATCATTTTTAGAAAGAACGCTTCAGATTTGAAGGGTTCTTTTTAGTTTCGCCCAGCACCGGGTTCAGCACCCACGGGTAAGTTCGAGAGAATGCCAGACTAATCGGGAAATCATTTCTGCGATCGCCCAATCAGGAAAGGGGGCGCTGCTGACAGATTCTTGATAGGGCAGTAAGAGGAAAGGTTAAGGCAACAACGGTTCGTTATTCCTGATTTCTCAAGGATCATTGCGTCCTAACCTATTTACACTCACCGTGTGGCAACAGATGCCTCTTCAGTTTGGGGTTGTCACAAATCCATGCGCCTAGAACTGACAGGGCAGCATAGGCTCCCAGCAGTTTTTAGACCCAAAGACTATTTCCAAAAAGCTGGTGACAAGACTCGAACTTGCGACCGGCGGTTTACAAAACCGCTGCTCTACCAACTGAGCTACACCAGCATTGTTCATCCGGATAAACATTCATCCAGATAAACACAATAGCAAATTCTGCATCCACTCGGATACGGCATCTGAATATCTTGAAGCTAATCAGGGAAAAAGGGAGCCGGCTCGAAGTTCCGCTTCCGCTCCAGCAAAGAGCGTTGGGGGGTGAAAGCTACAGAAATAGGATACACGCCGCCCAATCCTCTTCGATTAGATAAATTTTCATTGGGATTGACTCACATTATTGTTTTGAATTGCATAGAGATGTTACGTTTAACAATTAGACGACCGATTAAAATCAACCCCTTGAGGCAATAATTTTGCGGTTAAGAAAGAATTATGAATCTGTAAAAAATACCCTGTGAAAGAACTGTTTTCACATTTAGTCGTCCTCAAGTTATTAACTTCAATTAGCGGTTTCTGTCGTCAATATGAATATCGTTGAAACTCAGAAAGATCTGGATCATTTAGTTGAAGCTAATTTGAATATACAATCTCAAATTAAAGATCTTCATCTCCACAGTTGCTCGATTGAAATTGATCAGTTAGCACTAGATATTTCAAACACTCTCAAAAAAAAATTGATTCTTCCAGGTGTGATTCTGGTTAGGAACGGCACATTTTTTGGAATGCTTTCTCGACGGCATTTTTTGGAGCTACTAAGCCGACCCTATGGTCCCGAACTATTCTTAAAGCGATCAATTAAAATATTATATGAATCTGCTCAACACAATGTGCTGGTGCTTCCGGGGACTACCAAGATTGCTGAGGCAATTCATCAAGCATTGTTACGATCGCCCGAATTACTGTACGAACCGATTGTGGTTCAAGTCTCTGCTGAGTCATATTTTTTGCTAGAGATTCATCATCTCTTATGGGCACATTCTAAAGTGCATGAGCTAACCATTAAGCTACTGAATGAACAAACTGAAGCTAAATTGATTCAAACCGAGAAAATGGCAAGTTTGGGAGAGATGGTGGCAGGCATTGCCCATGAACTGTTAAATCCTGTGAATTTCATATGGGGAAATATTGAATATTTGCAGAATTATGTCAATGATATTTTGCAGGTTCTTTCAGTTTATGAGCAAGAGTATCCTCAGTTGCTCCCCGCGATCGCGGAGCTAAAAGAAGAACTTGAATTTGATTTTTTAATTCAAGATCTTCCTCAAATTGTTGCCAGTATTAAAATAGGCGCGGGACGTTTAAAAAAGATTATTTCTGCTTTAAGAAACTTTTCTCATGTAGACGAAGCAATTCAGCGCCCAGCCGATGTTCATGAATGTTTGGATAACACGTTATTGATTTTAGGGAGCCGCATCAGAAATTTTGTTGAGGTCATTAAAAACTATGGAGATCTGCCCCTAATCAATTGCTACTCAGGGCAACTCAGCCAAGTTTTCACAAATTTGATTGGAAATGCTGTGGATGCTTTATCAGAGTCGTCGGATTTGCCAACTAAACCCAATTGGAAACCTTGTATTGAAATCTCAACCAGTTTGCTAAAACGAGAGATTCCTGGTGATCTCAGAACGCAGTGGGTGGCGATCGCGATTCACGATAATGGTTCCGGCATTCCAACCGAACTGCAATCTCGCATTTTTGAAACCTTTTTCACAACAAAGCCAGTTGGCAAAGGAACAGGACTCGGATTAGCCATTAGCCGCCAAATTGTTGTAGAAAAACATGCTGGATACCTTAACCTGGCATCCGATTCAACCAACGGCACAACTTTTGAGGTGTTATTGCCTCTTGTGAAAGCCTAGTAAGGAATGTCTTACGTAAATTCCGCTGATTGCTCCACGATCGCAAGTAACTAAGATAGAATTATTAAGGCTTCTTTACCAAGATTCGCCTTGGATTTGTTAAAAATTTCTTAAGAAGCCACTTTTTAGACTTCTCACTTTTAGCGGAACGGTTTTATGACTCTGCCAATTCGCAATGTTGCCATCATTGCTCACGTTGACCATGGCAAAACAACTCTTGTTGATGCCTTACTGAGACAGTCGGGCACGTTTCGAGAAGGCGAAGATGTGCCAATTTGCGTCATGGATTCCAATGATTTGGAGCGAGAGCGTGGCATTACAATCTTGTCGAAAAATACCGCTGTTCGCTACAAAGACACTCTGGTTAACATCGTTGATACTCCTGGACACGCAGACTTTGGCGGTGAAGTGGAGCGGGTGCTGGGCATGGTGGAT
Organism: Leptolyngbyaceae cyanobacterium; assembly: GCA_041749615.1. Lineage (GTDB taxonomy): Bacteria > Cyanobacteriota > Cyanobacteriia > Leptolyngbyales > Leptolyngbyaceae > ULC077BIN1. The sequence continues at coordinate 8,015 of JBGTAZ010000041.1, forward strand.
GGCTGCATCCTGATTGTGGATGCCAACGAAGGTCCAATGCCTCAGACCCGTTTTGTCCTTAAAAAGGCGCTGGAAAAGGGATTACGACCCATTGTTTTAATCAATAAAATTGACCGTCCTCAGGCTGATCCCCATGGAGCCGTGGATAAAGTGCTAGACCTATTTTTGGAACTGGGTGCGGATGAGGCTCAGTGCGATTTTCCATACCTGTTTGCATCGGGGATATCGGGTTTTGCGATCGACCATCTAGAAGATGAACCCGTTGATATGAAGCCTTTGTTTGAGGCATTCCTGCGGCATGTTCCCCCTCCGGTGGGCGATCCCACGGCTCCACTTCAGCTTCAAGTCACCACAATCGACTATTCCGAATATGTCGGTCGCATTATTATCGGCAAAATTCACAATGGTGTGATTCGCATGGGGCAGCAGGTAGCGCTGGTGACCGAAACGGGCGCGATCGTCAAATCTAAAATCAGTAAGTTGATGGGGTTTGAAGGCTTAAAGCGGATTGATATTGAGGAAGCTTCCGCTGGAAATATTGTGGCGATCGCGGGGTTTGCCGATGCCAACATTGGTGAAACCGTGACCTGCCCCAATGACCCCCAAGCTTTACCCCTGATTAAAGTGGACGAGCCAACATTGCAAATGTCGTTCTCTGTGAATGACTCGCCTTTTGCTGGTCAAGAAGGTCAGTTCGTCACATCCCGACAAGTGCGCGATCGCTTAATGCGTGAGCTTGAAACCAACGTTGCGCTGCGGGTCGAAGAAACCGATTCTCCCGATAAGCTTCTGGTTTCGGGGCGGGGTGAGCTTCATCTCGGCATTTTGATTGAAACCATGCGGCGAGAAGGCTACGAGTTTCAGGTTTCTCAGCCACAAGTCATCTTTCGGGAAGTCAGCGGTCGCCCTTGCGAACCGTTTGAAACCCTTGTGCTTGACGTGCCCGATTGGGCATCAGGAAGCTGCATCGAACGCCTGGGTCAACGCAAAGCTGAAATGCAAGACATGCAAGTGGGGGGCAATGGACGCACCCAACTAGAATTTGTAGTTGCTGCCCGTGGACTCATTGGTTTTCGGGGAGAGTTTATGCGGCTTACCCGTGGGGATGGCATCATGAACCACAGCTTTTTGGACTATCGCCCCTTGGGTGGAGAGGTTGAATCGCGCCGCAATGGAGTTTTGATTTCCTTTGATGAAGGAGTTGCTACGTTCTACGCCATGAAAAATGCGGAAGATCGGGGGCTATTCTTCATTACGCCTGGAACCAAAGTCTATAAAGGCATGATTGTCGGTGAAAATAATCGCTCCCAAGATCTGGAAATCAACATTTGCAAAACAAAACAGTTGACCAACCACCGGGCATCGGGCGGAGAAGAACTAGTGCAACTGCAAGCCCCGATGGATATGAGCTTGGAGCGTGCCTTGGAGTATATTGGACCGGATGAACTGCTGGAAATCACTCCAGAATCGATTCGCCTCCGGAAAATGTCGAAAGAAAAGCGGTTAGCAAAACGCTAATTTGTCCTTATTCCAGCCCTTATGGCTGAAGAAATGGAGAAATAGACCCTAGGCTTTTGGATGGAAACATCTTGAAAAAGCTAGGGTCATTTTTTTATTTAGGTATTGAAAATTCAGGTATTGAAACACCCAGGGAAGCTCACCGAAACTCGCTGCATCAACGTATTAACCTCAACCGACTCGATCTTTGCGTTGCCAAAGGAAAATATCTTGCCTAAATCGCTAAAGCATGAGATTTTTTGATTAGTTGGGAACTCCGGCTTAAATAGCGGTTTATCATCAGGATCAATGGCTGCAATCTACCGTGAAATGGGGGGATTGCTGCGATCGCCCCTTACGATAGGAGTCGCGATCGCGGGAATTTTTCTAGTCAGCAAAAGCCGTGTTTTCTTGGGGGGAATCGATCCTGCAAGAGCTATTCTTCTTACCCCCAACAGCACCCTCAATTATCCTGCTTACCAGTCCTAAATCTGCTTCCCCCTTGCCGCAACATCGCAACCCATCATTTGAAATTGTTGAGGCACAGGGTTGGGAATTGGATTCCGATGGTAAGGTTCTCGTTACCCAGGTGCCTGCTACTGAACCGCAACTTCCCTGGTTTTTTCCAGGAATTTGCCCTATGCCTTAGCCTAATTTGTGAGGAGATGATCAGAAGTTGTGAATATCAAGCGATTTAATGCCCCCTTTGGTTTGCTCGGTTTACTTATATCGACATCGGTTTGTCCAACAGCGATCGCTCAACTGCCTGCACCCGATCCACGCGGGGGACAGCCACCCTCTCTAGAGCCGCTGCCGATTCCTAAAATTGAGCCGTTACCGTCGCCTGATCAGCTTTTGCCCCCTTCACCCGTTACTCCGTCTTCACCCGTTACTCCGTCTTCGCCGGATCAGCTTCCAGTGGATGCGCTCCAAAATATTCAGGTGACGAAGTTTGTCGTAGTGGGCAGCACGGTTTTTTCCGACAAAGAGTTTACCGAAGCCATTGCTAAATCCATTGGGGCAATTCCAGCCGCCGGACGCACGATTTCTTTAACGGAGTTGTTTCAAGCGCGATCGGCAGTCACCGATCTTTATACCAGCCGGGGTTACTTAACCTCTGGTGCCTATATTCCGCCGCAAAAGCTGCAAACTGGCGTGGTAGAAATTCGGGTGGTGGAAGGCAGTTTAGAAGATATTCGAGTCACCGGCTCTACCGATTTAAATCCGGGATACGTGGCTAGCCGAATTGGGATTGCGACCAAAGCACCCTTGAATCGCGATCGCCTGTTAGAAGCGCTGCAACTGCTGCAATTGAATCCGCTGATTGCCAACATCTCAGCAGAACTGTCGGCGGGATCTCGTCCCGGCACTAGCTTACTAGAAGTTAAAGTGACCGAGGCAAAATCCACCTCAGCCACCTTTACCGTGGATAACGCACGGGTGCCCAGTGTGGGCAGTGTGCGGGGGCAAGCATCGGGCTTACAACAAAATCTGCTGGGTTTTGGCGATGCGCTTAGCCTATCGTTTACTAAAACCAGCGGCAGCACTGCGGTGGACTTGAGCTACACACTTCCCGTTAGCCCCCGCAACACCACGATCAGTTTCAGCGGCGGATTTTCTAATAGTGAGGTGATTGAAGCTCCGTTTGACATTCTGGATATTAAATCCGGCTCAAACTATTTTGAACTGACTGCCCGTCATCCCCTGATTCAAACGCCCACTCAAGAATTAGCAGTTGGCTTAACCTTTGGTCGCCGTAGCACTCGTACTGAGCTATTGGGCGATATTCCCTTCCCTAGCCCCGGTGCCGACCTCGAAGGACGCACCACAGAATCGGTTGTGCGCTTGTTTCAGGAATATACCAAGCGCAGTAGCCAATCGGTGTTTGCGGTGCGATCGCAGTTTAACATTGGCGTGAATGCGTTGGGTTCCACGGTGAATGTTGAGCCGCCCGATACCCGGTTTTTTACGTGGAGAGGACAGGCGCAATTAGTGCGGCTGCTAGCACCCGAAACACTCCTGATTGTGCGCGGCGATCTCCAGTTGGGCGATCGCGCCCTGTTGCCAATCGAGCAATTTGGCGTGGGCGGACAACTTAGCGTGCGAGGATACCGCCAAGATTTGCTGCTCACCGACAACGGAGCTTTTGGATCTGCCGAAGTGCGAATTCCCATCCTGCGCCTGCCAAAGCAGCAAGCCCTGTTACAGTTCACGCCCTTTATTGACTATGGGCAAGGCTGGAACAACGGCGAATCTCCTAATCCCGATCCCAGCGCCTTAGTCTCGGCGGGATTTGGGCTGCGGCTGCAAGTGAGTAACAGCCTAACCGCCCGCATGGACTTTGGGTTTCCACTCGTGAACGTGAATTCTCAAAAAGAAACCCTGCAAGAAAAAGGAATTTATTTTTCAGTCGTTTACTCTCTCTTTTAAGGCTTGGGGTTGAGAATCAAAGTAGGGTGTATTGAGCCTTGGGAAACGCACTATTAATACAACGCAACCTTAATAAATTAAGCGATAAAAAATATATGAAAACTTGGAAGAGATCGGGTCGCCGCAATCGGCTGAAGAAATGGCTCAATACTGGCGGTAAAGCGATGTTGTTCAGCGTGTTAGCCGCCGCGATCGCCCTGCTTGCCACCCTTTCCCCTGGATTAGCGCCCGTGATGGCAAAAAATCCCGCCCCTCCAGCGGCTTTAAACCCGATTCGTGAAACGTTCGCGAATCGTCTCCAAAGGAGAATCCCTCCGGGAATCGCCCAAGCTGAACCCGATCAGCAAGGAAAAGCATTATTTGAGGCGGGGCAATATCAACAGGCTGCAACCGAACTAGAACAGGCAGTGAAACTTTATCGATCGCAGGGTAACTCCTTACAACAGGCAGCCGCTTTAGCCAATCTTTCCTTAGTTCATCAACAGCTTGGCGCGTGGGAACCTGCCACCTCCGCGATCGCATCCAGCCTCAGCTTGCTCGCGCCCTTGAATAAAAACCCTCAAGCAATCCCCGTGCTTGCCCAGGCATTAGAAGTCCAAGGACAACTTCAATTCAGCATCGGCGAAGTGGATCAGGCACTGGCAACCTGGCAACGGGCAGAATTGATGTTTCAAAAAGCCAACGAACCCGAAGGATCGATTCAATCCCGGCTTCATCAAGCCCAGGCATTACGATCTCTGGGGTTTTATCGACGGAGCCTAGATCAACTCACCACTCTCAACGCCACCCTCCAAGCCCAGCCCAACTCTCGCCAAAAAGCCACGGCTCTGAGGAATTTGGGGGATGCGCTCCAAGTGGGTGGAAGTTTGGAGCAGTCGCGCCTAGTGCTAGAGCAAAGCTTACAGGTTGCCGAAGCACTGAATGCGCCCAATCAAATCGCCGCCGCGCTGCTGAGTTTGGGCAATTCTGCCCGTGCCCAAAAGGATGCTCCGCAATATCCAGCGAATGCGATCGCCTACTATGAGCGCGCCGCAACTCTTTCGACCGTGCCCTTGCTGCGAATTCAAGCCCAACTCAATCAACTGAGTCTCTTGGTTAGCAATCAATCTGACCGCTCGTCGAGTGGTCTCATCCAAGGATTACTTGCCCAACTGCCAGCCCAACTGGATCAATTGCCTGCCAGTCGTGCTGCCATCTATGCCCGCATCAACTTCGCCCAAACCCTGCTCAACTTCGCCAACCCAACGCTCCTAGCTGAAACTCAGTCTGCTGAAACTCAGTCTGCTGAAACTCAGTTGGGCGCACTTGCCTCCAGCCGCACTTCATCGACCCTGGCAGTGTCTCCCCTGTTGGAAAGCACCCTCCAACAAGCAATCCAGCAATCCCGCAGTCTGGGCGACAAACGGGCAGAATCCTATAGCTTAGGCACCTTGGGCACTGCCTATGAAAAAGCGGCTCAACTCGCCACCCAAAACGCCACCGAACAAACTCGACAATTGACTTATGCCAAGGATGTGACTCAAAAAGCACTGGTATTAGCCCAGGCAACCAACACCTGGGATATTGCCTATCGCTGGCAGTGGCAACTGGGGCGCTTACTCAAACAAACGGGTGGCAACGCAAAAGCAGCGATCGCTGCCTATGAGAGTGCCATTGCAAATCTGCGATCGCTGCGGGGCGATCTCGCCTCGGTCAATCCCGATGTGCAATTCAACTTTCGAGATAGCGTGGAGCCAATCTATCGCCAATCCGTAGAGCTGCTGTTGTCTGAGACGAAAACAAAACCCAACACCGAAGCGGAAGCAAAAACCAACACCGAATATTTGGAAAAAGCTCGTCAGCAGATTGAATCACTCCAGCTTGCAGAATTGGATAATTTCTTTCGAGAAGCCTGCCTCGAAGGTCAACGGGTCTTGCTCGATAACATCGTAGATAAACAGAACCCCACCACCACGATTATTTATCCAATCGTGCTGCGAGATCCATTGACATCAAAAAATCCATTAACCTCAAAGGTGAAAATTCAGGTCATCGCCAAAATCCCGAATCAGCCGCTCAAACGCTATGAACCGGTCATTCTGACTGCCAAGGAGTTTGATGACACGATTGATCAGATTACCAATACCTTAGACGGTGGATTAACTCAGCTTCAACCCTTTCAAACTGCCACCCGCACCGTATATAACTGGCTGATTAAGCCGATTGAGCAAGATATCCAATCCGCGATCGCCCTAGCCGACACTGCCAAAACCAAAGCCACCCCTGCCGCATCTCAAAATGCAGCAAAAGTGGAAACCCTCGTTTTTGTACTGGACGATCGCCTGCGTCAAGTGCCCATGGCGGCGTTATGGGATGGGCAGCAATACCTTGTCGAGCGCTATGGGATTGCCCTGAGTCCTGGATTGCAGCTACTCAACCCAAAACCGATCAAGCGGCAGCCACTCCGAGTCCTCGCTGCTGGATTGGGCAACCCTCCCCCAGCTTTTGGCTTTTCAGAATTGCCTTTTGTCCAAACAGAAATCGCCTCCATCGCCAAACTAGGCTTTTTCACAAACGCCCTTCTAGAGAAAAATTTCACTCGCGCAACCCTAGAAGGCAACATTAATGATGTGCCGTTTAATGTGGTGCATCTGGCAACCCATGGTCAATTTAGCTCTAATGCCAAAGATACTTTCATCTTGGCAGCCGATGGACCGATCAACGTTTCTCAGTTTGATACTTTATTGCGTAGCCGCGATGCTACCCGCCCTGAAGCGATCGAACTGCTGGTGTTTAGTGCTTGCCAAACTGCCAAAAATGATAATCGTGCCACGTTGGGATTAGCCGGATTTGCAGTTCGCTCTGGAGCGAGAAGCACCCTGGCATCGTTGACCAATGTGAATGATGAATCTACTGCGTTGCTAATGGCAGAATTTTATCAGCAGTTGAGTAATCCAAAGGAGTCGATTACAAAAGCAGAAGCGCTCCGGCGCGCTCAAGTTGCCCTGTTTAAAAACACGAACGGGGATGATTGGCGTGCCCCCAAATTTTGGGCACCTTATATCCTCATCGGCAACTGGCTATAGGCGATGCGCCACCCTGTGATCAACTTATTCTTACAGGCGGTCTTACTTCCCGGCTTATCCCGGAGATTTCAAATGGAGTGCCCCTTGATAGAATGAGTTCACCTGTTGCGAGGGCATCATGCTCGTAGAACTTTCTATTCCCCTACCGCCGCTTCCCACTGCGGAAGAACTTCCCGACTCTAACGATACGCCTGTGGATAACGAACTTCAGAACCTAGTACCCAATTTGCTTTTGGCGATTTTGGCTGTCATTTGGCGCGATCGCCAAGACTGGTTCTTTGGCGTAGATATGGGAATTTACTATCTGCCGACTTTTCCGCGTAAAGCGATCGTGCTAGATGGATTTTTGAGCCTTGGCGTGGAGCGTCGTTCTCGCCCCAGTGGACGGCTGAGTTATGTGATGTGGGAAGAACACTGGACTGCGCCAATAGTGGTAGTAGAGGTGGTTTCTCAAACCTATGGCGGCGAATATGACAGCAAAATGGAGAAATATCTCGACTTAGGCGTGTTGTACACCGTCATTTACAACCCAGATCATGCCAAGCGAGACAACCATGCCCCTTTTGAGGTCTATCAGCGGGTCGAAGATGCGTTTGTGTTGCGATCGCAGGAGCAATTTTGGATGCCAGAGTTGCAACTGGGCATTGGGGTCGCCACAGGAATTTATAAAGGCTGGGAGCGAGATTGGTTGTTTTGGTTTGATCAGTTGGGCAGTCGCTATCCCAGCCCCGATGAACAGGTATCGCAAGCGGAACAAGCCCTGCAAGACTTGCGAACTCGGATGCAGCAGCGAGGAATTGATCCAGATAGCTTGTAATTTTCATCTGGGCAGTGCGATCGTGAACAGGCTGCCTTATTTTCCCACCACAATTTGATGCGCGATCGCGCTTTTCTTTTGAAACTCATAGCCAGAACTGACGATCACCTTCCAAAATACTGGGATAGATGCCATTGATTCTAAGATAAGCCATGAGATCGCTCCCGACGTTGATCCATGCTACGAGTCTGATCCAAAAGCTCAGGATGGCTTCAAATTTATCTAGGACGACTGGACATGAGGAACGGCGTTCAAGATTCTGTTATTGATGAACCACTATCGCGTCTCGACTCAATTCGATGTAGGAATGTTGCTGAAAGAGTTCCACGAGTTGGGGTAGATTTTGGCTGAATAAGGCTTCCAGTTCTGTATTCTTGAGGTTGCCAGTGGTGACAAGCAGCAGTTTGTAGGGTTGCTGAATGGTGAGAAAGGAGTTGACGAAATCGCTGTCTTTGGTGATCAGGATGCGGGATTGTTGAAGGGAAAGGTCGTTGATGGCTGAGTCGGGGGTGGCGTTTTGCTGGGTCAGGTTTTTGGTATGGAGGGTGTCGTAGCCTGCGGTTTGCAAAAAACGAGCTAGGCGATCGGGCAGTTGGGCATCGACCAGAAACTTCATGAGGCGATTTTGTGGATGCTTTTGACTTGGCTAAGGCGGGCGGCAAAGAGTAGAGCGGCAAGAATGTCTTCTCGTTCTAGGTCGTCGTAGTCTGCCAGAATCTCGTCGATCGTCATGCCAGAACTGAGAAGTTCTAGGATAAATTCAACGGGGTAGCGCAAGCCTCGGATGCAGGGTTTACCGTGACAAATTTCTGAATCGTGGGTGATGCGCTGAAGTAAGGTTTCCATTGGTTTCGCGATCGAGATTGCTATTCAAA
>JBGTAZ010000042.1:0-8012 GCA_041749615.1 Leptolyngbyaceae cyanobacterium
TAATGCATTGGCTTCAACTCTTATCAACGGTTGAGCCTTTTTTTCATGTCATCCTATCAGGCAATACTAGAAGTCACTTAGTCCAAACTAAAGTTAGTCAAGTTAGCGGATAGCCGCAAACAGGCAGACTCTTGTTCACGAGTAGGAATCATGGGTGTATTCATTCTAAAGTGACTAGCAAATTGTTTTTTTAATACTTAGAGCGGACGAAAGCGCTGGCGCTGCGGCGAGTTGACGTGTGGCTGAGATACTGTGGGGTTTGCCGTTTGGACTGCGATCGCAAAAGCAGCAACTCGCTGTAAAGTTTCTCAACCTGGGCAATATTGTCGCTTAAGGTGTAGCGTTCTTCGGCACGACGACGGGCATTTTTTCCAAGAGTTTCCGTCCAGGCAACATGATCGCGCAGTTGTGGCAACAAAGTTTTAAGCTGAGTCGCTACGCCCTGGGTTTTGAGGATGACTCCCGCTTCTTTTTCTAAGACTTCACCATCTGCGCCTGCGTCGGTTGCCACACAGGCAAGCCCACACGCCATAGCTTCTAGCAGGGAAAGCGACAGCCCTTCCACCAGAGAAGGCAATACAAAGATATCAGTGCCCCGCAAAATTTCGATGCGGCGCTGCTCGTTGGCGATGAAACCCATCCAGACAATGCCATGTTCTACTCCATAAAACGGAGTCAGCGAGGCGGCAAGGGGTCCATGATTTCCGACAATCACCAGTTTGGCTCCCACGCCCATGTTGGATTGCTTCCAAGCTTTCAACAGGGATTCCACATTCTTTTCGGGAGAAATGCGCCCTTGATAGAGAAACACGCGCTTTGCCCCCACTTCTGCTTTGAAGTTGGACGCACCAGGGCAGTATTTTTGAGTGTCTACGCCGTTAGGAATAACAGCAATGCGATGGGGCGCAACCCCAAGCTTGATCAAAATTGCCCGCTGAATGTTGGAGAAGACAATCACGCGATCGTATTTTGCTAGACAGGGTGCATAAAGCTGATAGGCGAGGTGCTGAGTGCCAGAGGAGAAGTTTCTCAGTTTGCGATCGAAGGCAGGATGAAACGTGGCAACCAGCGGAATATCTAGGTCTTCACAGATTTCTGGAAGTAAAAAATCTAGCGGTGACAGGGTTAAAGACGCATGGACGACATCGGGCTTCAGGTCTTCCAGCGAATCAGTCAGCACTTTTTTAGAGCGGAAATTGGGAATGGTGTAAAGCTGTGATTTGTGAAGAAATGGAATTGAAACTTCTTCTAAAAAATCGGGCCAATTGTCTGGCGGCGGTCCTTCTTGGGCGAAGTGAAAGAAGCTGACCTGATGTCCTAAATCTTGTAAGGCATTTGTGACTTCTCGGCTGTAGGTAACGTTGCCGCAGAAAGGAGCCTTTTTTCCAAGCCATGCAATGTGCATTCGGTTTATTGTTCGAGGGGACGGTAAGCAGTCAAAACTGCCAAGCAGTCTAACCAATCATCAAGAACAATTTACGATCTTAACGGTTGGCTAGGCTTGTGCGAGCAATATACCAGCTTAAGACCCCACCTGCGACCATCAAGGTCGCCAGACCCAAGAAAACAATTCGTAAGCCAAAGAACGTTTCGGCAATCCCGGCGAGCGCCAGCGGCAAGCTTAAGGCAATATTAATGGCATTGTTTTGGAGACCAAAAACCTTGCCGCGCATCTCTTCGGGGGTTTGTTCTTGGATGGTGGTTTGCATGGGTACACCGACGATCGCTGAACACAAGCCCACCGATCCTAACAACAGCAGCACGGGAATCAGATGATTGGAAAAGAACGCTAATCCTGCCAGCGCCAATGCCATGCCGAGTGAACCCCAGAGGCTGAGGCGAGAATGAGAGAAGCGCTGCCCAAAATAGCCGATGAAGGTTGCCCCGATCGCCATCCCAACTCCACCCGCCGCCAGCAAAAAGCCAAACTGAGACGATTTGATTTCAGGAATCACCTCCGCCAACCGCACAGCCAGCACTGCCAACGCTGCAAATACCGAAAATAGAATTACCAGTTGAATCAACGCGCCCCGCACTTGGTGTTGCTGCCCCAAATAGCGCACTCCATCGCGAATGTCTGCAAATACATGAGGCGGCTCTTCTGGCTTTTCCGCCGATGCAACCGGGTTTGCTCCGTCGGGGGTTGCGCCGTTGGGGGTTGCGCCGTTGGATGAGAATTGAAAAGATGGGTATGGATTTTTTTCCTTGATCTTGAGCAGCATCAAAATCACCCCGGCAATCACATAGCTGCCGCCCACGATTAGCTCTTTGCCCAGCCCTACCGCAGTCCAGCCCAGATGAGTGGCAATGCTATCAGCGATCGCCAATAGCGGCTCGCCCACCGCAAACCCAACAATCACCGATGCCATCATCGTCGTCGTGTAAAGCGAATTAGCGGAAAGGAGATGTCTGCGCTCCACAATCAGCGGAATCGCAGACTGTTCAGCCGGAGCAAAAAATTGGGTCAGGGTCGAAACCAGAAAGGTGATGCCCAGCAACACATAAAAACCAACGGGCAAGCCATTCCAAGGTGCCCAACTTTTGGTGAGCCACAGTAAAAACGGCAAGAAAACCACTAAACTGCCGCGCAGCAAATTTGTGGTGACTAAGACGGCTTTCTTAGACCAACGATCGACATACACACCCGCGATCGACCCAAACAACACCGCAGGGATAGTAGACGCAATCATAATCGACGATACCCAACCGCTGATGGTCTGGTCTTCTGATTGAAAGCGACTAGCGATCAACGCAATCATCAGCACCAAATACACCTTATCCGCCAGTTGGGAAAAGACTTGCCCCCCCCAGAGCGTCAGGAAGCTACGATTTTTTAAGACTGGCAAAAAGCCCCGCTCCGGATCAGACCCGCCCCCAGTCGGCGGCAAATTAGGCAGGCTCAACTCATCCGGCGGCATCGCCTTAATAATGGACTCAGCAGCGCGATCATTCAAAGACTCGGCTGCTAGAGTGTGCCCTGAAACCCGATCCGTTAATTCAAGCAATTCATCTTCTTCACGAAACATTGCCGCAGCCCGCTTTTTACTTTGATCGTACAGAGCGTTCGCCGACAAAGATGCTTCATTCGATAAGCAAGAATCTGCCTGTGAACCTGTAGCGAATTGTAACAAAGTTTGATCATGCTTGTAATCGACACCGGAAGTATCTTGATGAAGCTCCTCTTGATCCTGCCCCTGATTCACAGCCTCGGTAGACTGCATCATCATGGCTTCTAGATTGGGCTTGGGCAATTGCATCATGATTATGACGGTTGGAGCAGGGGTGAACTTGAAAAACAGGTATCCATCAGGGTTGCGGAGCGAATGGAGCGATCGAAATGATACTGAGCATACTGGCGTAAAATCCGCTCTACTGCAATGCAAGCCGTGATTGAATCAGCAAGCTGAACAAAATTGGTCGTGGGCTGACTGGAAACTGCATCCGTTTGTAACAGATCAGTTTGGGCGATCGCCTGTAGGATGATCAACTCCTTTACTCCAATTAGACTATGAAGTTGGGCACTTCGCCTCAACGAACTTTGAACGGGTTTGATCACACGGGCAGCTTGCGGACTATGAAACTGCGGACTATGAGGCTGTTGCAGTTCCTCCAATGATTCTAAAGTAACGGTGCCGCCAGCAGGAATACTAAAGCCAACGGGTTCGTTAGGAATTAAAGGGTGCTGAGTGACGCAACAGCGATGCACTTCAGGGGCAACTCCCGCCACGGTCAAAAGTTGATAAATCCCAGAAATCAGCGTGAGCAAAATCAGTGAGGTGGGCGATCGCTCTAGCTGCTGCAACTGGTTATTCAAAAGGCAAAACAACTCGTCTTGGGGCTGATCGCTTAACGCCTGATAAAGACACAGTTCCGCTAAATATTGGCTAGCCGTTAGCCGCTTCAAGTCTTTTCCCAAACCCGGATAAGAAGTAACTGTTTCGGCTTGGGTAATTTTATCAAGCGATTTCCCCTTGGCAATCAGTAAGTCATTCACCACAAACATGCCACTGCGTCCACCCATTTTGGAGTTATGCTTGCGCGCACTAATCGCGATCGCCTTGACCAACCCATGCTCCCGCGTCAAAATCGTCAGCAATCGATCCGCCTCCCCCAACGGCATACTCTTGAGATTGATTCCGATCGCTTTATAAGTACGAGACATGGGGAAGTACGGAGTACGGAGTGCGAATGGAGTACGGAGTGCAAATGGAGTACGGAGTGCGCATGGTGAGAGGTGACGGGCGAATTTCTAGCCCCGAACCCCCTACTCCGAACCCCGAACTCGCTACTCTCTTTGCATATCCCGCTGATGCACCAGATCTACGCCACGGGAAGTGCCGAGACGGGTTGCACCAGCAGTGATTAAGCTTAACGCTTGTTCCACTGTTCGGATTCCTCCAGAAGCTTTAATCTCGACCCGATCTTGAGTGAGTTCTTTTAGTAACCGCACGTCTTCTAACGTTGCGCCCCCATTTAGCCCCGTGCTAGTTTTCAAAAAAGCGGCTCCAGCATCCATACAAATCTCTGCCGCCAGTTTTTTCTCGGCTGGAGTGAGTAGTGCCATTTCTAAAATTGCTTTGATGGTTTGTCCGGTTTGGTCGCAAATATCAGCAATTTCACGATGCACTTCATCTAATTTTCCAGTTTTAAGCCAGCCAATATTGATCACCACATCGAGTTCTGTGGCTCCATTTTCAGCAGCTTCGGCAGCTTCATAAAGCTTGACGGTGGAGGTGTTCGCGCCGTAGGGAAAGCCAATTACCGTACAAACTTTGGGTTTTTTGCCATGGAGCAAACGAGCCGCTTGCTGCACATGAACCGGGTGCAAACAAACAGCGGCAAATCCAAAGCGATCGCATTCTTCACACCATTGATCCACCTGTTCTGGAGTGGCGGTTGGAGTGAGCAAAGCATGGTCAATAAATGATGCCAGGTCAATATCTAGATTGGAAGGGCTGTTCATGGTGCGGGTGGCGAGTTGCTTTCGGGGGCGTGGGTTTGTAACCAGTTCATTAAGTCGTCTATTTCTGTAAACTCTAACAGCGCTTCGCCTAAGTCTTCTAATAAAGCGATGGGCAAGGTGGAAATGCGCGATCGCACCGTCTCATCCACTGCGCCAAACCGCCGAGTTAATAAGCGAATAATCAGATTTAACTCCCCTTGCGATCGTCCTTCTTCACGCCCTTCCTCGCGTCCTTCTTCAAGGATGTCTTGATAAATAACTGATTCCCGCATCATGCCCTCCCGAAAGATTTTTTGAATCAATGCTTTCTCAAATTTTAGCCCTGCTAGGATCTGAGTGTAGGTTGAAACTTCTTGCTTGCGCTCCCCCTCTAGTTGGCTGACTCGCTGGGCTGTTTCTCTCAGCAACGCTTCGGAATCTGTTGTTGCAGTTAAGGTTGCTAGGGGGAGCAGCGCAGAGTCATTCCAAAATATCTCTGGGTTCTGTTCCCACAGCCGCAGAACTTGGTACTCATGCCTTGTATTTTCCACGATAAAAGCAGTTTCAATCACCGTGTCTTCGCTGGGTGGCAACAATAAGACGATGATTTGGGTGATGGGCAAGCGATACAGGCGATAGAGTCGCACCCAATAATCAATCATCCGCAGAGGGAGAGGCGGATTTGATTCTAATTTTGTTTGAAACTCTAAATGTAAAAGTCGCCCCTGAAGCTGTAGAAAGGTCACGGAGTCGGCTCGAATGGGTTCAATGCTTACAGCTATTTTCAGATGAATGTGCCACGCTTGCAAACTCTATAAGCCCCCTAAATCCCCCAATTCTGGGGGACTTTGGCTCTAGTTCCCCCTAGAATTGGGGGGCTAGGGGGGCGAAAACTGCTTAACTCTGTTTTCAGCACTTCCACAGACTGTTGAGCTTTTCCTAAGACCCAACTGGCAAAGCGATCGGGATATTTTTCTGATAAAAGCTTGCAGAGATTATCAAACGACATAAAGATTTTTAGCCATGCTTAAGCGAAGGCGGAGGAGCCAAAATCGGGGGGGATGTCTTGCCAGCGTCCTTGACCGACGGCGCGAATTGCCTCTTTGAGGGAAACTTCGCCTGTGTAGAGCGCTTTGCCAACGATCGCCCCGGTTACGCCCAAGGGTTCTAATGCCAACAGGCTAAGCAAATCACGTACCGAACTCACGCCACCCGATGCAATGATCGGAAGTTCGATCGCCCCTGCCAATTCACGTAATGCCTCCAGATTCGGACCTTGCATCGTGCCATCCCGGTAAATATCGGTGTAAATAATTGCCGCCGCACCCGCGATCGCCATCCGCTGAGCCAGTTCCGTTGCCAACACTTCTGAGGTTTCAAGCCAGCCCCGTGTTGCCACCTTGCCAGCCCTTGCGTCAATTCCCACCACAATTTGGTCGGGAAACTCTTGGCAAAGCTGAGTCACCAGATCCGGCTGCTCGACCGCGATCGTCCCCAAAATAATCCGCTGCACGCCCAAATTTAGCAGACTGGCAACACTGGCGCGATCGCGCAAACCGCCGCCGACTTGAACCGGAATGTCCACCGCACGGGCGATCGCCTCAATCGCCGTCAAATTCGCTGGCTGACCCGCCTTCGCCCCATCCAAATCCACCACATGCAAATAGGTTGCGCCTTCTGACTGCCACTGACGCGCCACCTCCACTGGGTTTTCGCCATAGGTTTGCACCTGGTCATAATCACCCTGATACAACCGCACACAGCGCCCTCCCAGCAGGTCAATCGCGGGAATCACATCCATCACTTACAACTCCATACACTCAATTTTTTGTGGCGATCGCGCACTCCTCCAGCCTACCGGGTTCCAGTCATTCCGTGAACCGAGTGAATGGCGAGGGGCGAATGACGAACTCTGCTCTCCGAACCCCGAACCCCGAACCCCCCACTCAGCTTGGCGGCGGCAACTCATCCAACACCGTAAACCGAACGTGGTTAATTGCCAGTTCGCCAATCGAAACCGTATCCACGGGTTTTCCGTGGGACGTTAAGGTTTCAAACGGGATGCCCTTGGCGATTTCGGCGTGATACCAGGGTAGCCCCATAAAAAAGCGTGTGGGATACGGACCGCCCTCGCCCGTATCATCGGGGTTCGATTCCATGGGTAGCCAGCCATAGCCGGGAATATAAAACTCAATCCAGACATGGTTATAGTCGGGTTCTAGCGGCACCATGCGATATTCTGCTTGAGGCGGGCATTTATAGCGTCCCACCGTGCGGCAGGCAATGCCATTTAGCCGCGCCAGTGCCAGTAACAGCCCCACATATTCGCCACAGGAACCCACCCCCCGCGCCAGCACCACATCAGGGGGATCGATCCGAGGAGTCAGCGCATAGGAGAGGCGATCGTAGACAAAGTTACGAATTTTCAGCATCTTCCGCAAAATATTTGTTTCGGTGCCGATCGCCTCCCGTGCGGCGGCTACAATCAGCGGCGCATCCATCGCCAGTTCATCATCATCCACCAGATACATTGCCTTAAACTCAGGCGACAGCGCTGGCACCCGATCGACATCATCAAAGGTGAACTGATATTTAATCGCCCGAACTTCTAGCAGCGCCTTCCAGCCAAACAAATGACGCTCGTGAGGTTTCAGCGTCTCAAACTGAAACACCGAAACCCGCTGCCCATCCTGAATTTATTCAGTGTAGGGTAGTCCAATCGGTTCCACCGATCGCACCTTTTGGCGATAGGTTTCCGCGGGTAGGGCAATCCGCCATTCCAACTGTTTCAAATTCACCTCTTCCAGCGGCAACAGTTCCTCCGCATAGGACATTTCAATCAGGTAGCCATTGGACAGGGCGCAGTGCGTTTTCGGATTGTAATGAAACTGCAAGGGATGAATAAAGGTGCGATCGCGAAAAGACACCTCAAAAGGGCTATCCAAATTATTAGGATTGTCGCGAATAAACGCCTCATCTTTGGCGTAAGACACATACAACACCTCGCTGCCCGTGGTCGGATGGCGATGAAAAGCAAGCCCCGTAGGAGACTCAAACGGAGTTAACACCG
>JBGTAZ010000043.1:0-20217 GCA_041749615.1 Leptolyngbyaceae cyanobacterium
TGCCCACCCTGCGGGAAGCGAGCTACATCCTCAGCCCTTCTCCTTAGGGAGAAGGGAGCCAGAAATCTTGTCCCCTCGCCCGTTGGGAGAGGGCTAGGGTGAGGGCGAATTTCAGAATTCATAGACTGATTCAGCAACGCCAAAACAGGAAATACCCGCAAATAGCCTTAACAGCAACCATTTGATTTATTCTAAAGACAGTTCTCGACTTCTACTTTAAGACTTTTACCTTAATTGATGGCTGCCCTACCCAATCACCGACCGAAGCAATTGTCCCTTGGTCCTCTAGAGGCTGAAATTCTCGGCATCATTTGGGATTTAGAAACTGCCACGGTAAAAGAGAGATCCACGATCGCATTCTCAGCGATCCTAATCGAGAATTAGCGTATACCTCCGTGACGACGGTACTCAATCGCTTAGTCAAAAAAGGCTGGTTAACCTGCGACAAACAAGAACGCAGCTTTACCTGGAGAGCGCTAGTGTCTCGGCAACAGGCAAAAGCACTGCACTCTTACGAGCAGTTAAATCAGTTTTTAGCCGTGAGTAACCCCGATGTGGTGGCAGCTTTTGCCGATAGTTTGGATCAAACCAGCGTCGAGCAGCTAGAGGCGATCGCTGAAAAACTTCGTGCCGTCCGCAAAGCCAGGGAGTCAGACGAATGCATTTCCTAATGATGATCACGGGGTTGAGTCTGGCGTGGCTGATGCGCCTTAGTTGGGCGGATGCTCCAGGAAACTGGACTGAGCGATGGCAGCGATCGCTGCTTGCCTTTCTGTTTCCGCCGCTGTTGCTGGTCATGACGGCGATCGCCATTTTGTGGATGGGACCCGCTGGGCAAATGGTGTTGCGCTGGGAAGGGGGGCTAAGCTATGGACTGGCGATCGCCTTTCTGATCATCAGTAGTTTGCTGGGCTTAAAGCTAACCTGGGAAGGATTTTGCACCCTCCAAACGATTCGCCAAAATCCCATGATTGACGTGCATGGAAATCCGGCTCGACTGCTCAATCTTTCCACGCCTTATAGTGCGCGGGTTGGCTTTTGGCATCCCGAATTGGTGGTCAGCCAAGGTTTACTCGATATGCTGGATGCCGACCATTTAGAAGCAGTCCTCGTTCACGAACAAGCTCATGCCACCTATCACGACACTTTTTGGTTCTTTTGGCTGGGCTGGATGCGGCGTGCCACACTTTGGCTGCCCCAAACCGAAGCGCTTTGGCAAGAATTGTTGATCCTACGAGAATTACGAGCCGATCTCATCGCGGCTCAACAGGTCGATCCATTAGTGCTGGCAGAATCATTGCTGATGGTGGTAAGTGCGCCGCTGATGTCGGCTGAGATCCAGTCTGATATTTGTGCCGCTTTCAGTTGGGAAATCTCCCGCGATCGCCTAATGGAGCGAATTGATCTATTGCTGGCTCCAGAGCCAAACACCCCAGTGAATAGGTGGTTATTTGGCTGGCTGCTGCTGGCGTGTCTCCCATTGGCGACGATTCCATTCCACGCGAGGTGATATTGATATGTCGAACAAATCCTTGGCGATGGGCGATCGCCTCTATGCCTATCTGCAATCGGTTTCAGTGCGTGAGCCAGAGATTTTAACTGAACTGCGCCACGAAACAGCAAAGCACCCCATGGCAGGGATGCAGATTTCGCCAGAACAGGGGCAATTGATGGCGCTGCTGGTGCAGTTGATGGGGGCAACCAAAACCCTGGAAGTGGGCGTGTTTACGGGCTATAGTTCCCTCGTCGTGGCGCTGGCACTGCCACCGAACGGGCAGATAATCGCCTGCGATGTCAGCGAGGAATATACCGCGATCGCCTGTCGCTATTGGCAGAAAGCAGGTGTTGCCGACAAAATTGATTTGCGAATTGCACCCGCCCTAGAAACCCTCGATCGCCTCTTGGCAAAGGGGCAGGCAAATACTTTTGACTTTGCCTTCATTGATGCCGACAAAAGTAGCTATGACGACTACTATGAACGCGCTCTGCAATTGGTGCGAGTGGGAGGATTGATTGCGATCGATAACGTCCTTTGGTCAGGTGCAGTCGCCGATCCGTCGGTCACCGACAGTCGTACCGAAAAAATCCGTGCCCTCAACCAAAAGCTCCACCAAGACGATCGCATTACCCTCAGCCTAGTCCCCATCGCCGATGGACTTACCCTAGCGCTGAAACGTCCTGACCCGAATTCACCCCAGTAAAGCGTCAGGTATTCGCTCTAGGGCATCAAATAGCTGAGCCACTTGGGTTAAATTCTTGTTGCCTGGGCTTGTTTCAACCCCACTAGAAAGATCGATGCCGTTGGGATGTAAGCAGGTTAGAGCTTCTAGGATATTGCCTGGAGTTAGACCGCCTGCCAAAAACCAGGGAATGGGAGGGCAAAATTGTTGTAATGCCAACCAATCCAACGTTTTACCGGTGCCGCCTGCAAGAGTCGGATGGTAAGCATCTAAAAGTAGCGTATCGACAGTCGGGTGATAGAAATGGGTGGCTTCTAAGGCTGCCGTAGATTGAATGCGGAGTGCTTTGATCAATTCAATGCCGGGAAGCATTTGACGAAGGAGATCGCACTGTTCTGGGGTTTCGTCTCCATGAAGCTGCACTCCATTCAATCCGCCCAGCGCAACCGTTTGACAAATTAATTCCAGATCAGCATTAACAAACACCCCAATGCGATCGCATTGGGGTGTGCGAGTTTCCAAATTCATGGGCAGATTGGCGACCACGGCTGCAATCTGTTGGGCAGTCACATAGCGAGGAGACGTGGGGGCACAAATAAAACCTAGAGCCGTAGCCCCCAATTGGGCGATCGCGCGTCCTTGCGCGGGTTGTGTAATCCCACAAATTTTGATTCGTAGATTTTCTTTAGAGAAATTACTCAACATTTCTTACAATGCTTTTTTTTCGGCAGTTTTATTATTGCGGTTCCTATTATTGCGGTTCCTTTGTATCAAAACATAAATTTATTCATTAATTGATTTAAACAAATAAACCTGCTTTGCAATTTGATCTCTCATAGATTCCTATAATCCTTCTAATTTCAATATTGCGATTAGCACGTTCCTTTTGGAGGTAAAACATGTTTTATATGCCGTTGTTAGCCATTGCCCAGACGAGAGCAACCGATTGGTCAATTGGGGTTGGCATTACGATGTTAGTGTGCAATTTGTTTGCGATCGCGATCGGGCGGTATGCAATCAATCGTAAGGGTGTAGGTCCTAAACTGCCAATCCAATTCCCCGATCCATTTGGGGGTGAATTTGGATTGCCCGAACTGTTGGCAACAGCCAGTTTTGGTCACATTTTGGGCGCAGGTGCCATTTTAGGCTTGACTAACGCAGGCGTTTTATAACGCCCTTAAAACACGACTATTCATAATACACAGCCCATCTTCAGGATTGGGCTTTTTTATGATATCTACTTTTTTATCTATTTTTTGATGCGTCCTGAGTCCCAAGAGCGCAGTCTATAGCAGCTTGATTATAGATTGGCGCAATTGCACGACCCGCTTGAGGAAGATCGGCTTCACAGAGAATGGTGTGTAAAGCTGAAGTCCCATCACTGCTTTTGATCACAGCAGTCATCCCCACATAAGCATGGAGCTTTGCCGCTTGCGAGTCAGCATAGTGAACGGCATAGGAACTTCCATCCCCGTCTACTTTAATTTCATACTTATAGTTTTTGTGCTCGCGGATATTCAGTCCTAGTGCCGTCGGGCTATCTGAAAACTGAGCGTGTTCTATTACATAGGCTTGCTGGGCACGATTGAGCGTACCAATATAGGTTTTAGCTTCTGCTTGCTTGGCACTATTTGCCCGATTCAAGAAAAATGGCATCGCGATCGCGGCAAGAATACCAGTGATAGCAATCACTACCATTAATTCAATCAAGGTAAACCCGAAACTATTTTGACTGGTGCATCGCAGTTTGGTGTTCTGTCTGGTTAACACAACCGATTCTCCTGTAGATCCACTGGACTGAATCAAAATCAGATCTCAGTAAAAACCTGACACTTCTTCTTACAGGGAATTTGGGAAGAAACAGGAAACCTAGATGTGAAATCTCTGTAAAATTACAGGCGAATCCAATCCGAAACTTGTAATTTTTTCGTGTAGATACTTGCCAAAATGAAGATTAAATGCATAGAAAATCCTTCTCGTGAAAAGTTCTTAGGTCTCTTTACGATTGATGCAGGCAGAATTCTGCGTATGTTTACATACTTTTTGCCAGAGCGTCTCACGAGTTCCGGGTGCGCCAACGGCAAATAAGACGCGATCGCCGCCAATCATTTTGATAATCTTGACCCCGCACACCGTACATATTTTCATATTCGCTTCAGACATCGATTTAACTGAATAAAGAGTGCAAATATTGTCTCATTCAGCCTGATCAGATTCAGCCTCATCGCGGAAATTTGTAGATCAATACGGTATGTTCTTGTAGAGATTTAATTTTTTGCCATCTATCTTCATCACCCCCATGACTTCTACTACACTCGCTGCAAATCGCACTTACGACATCATTTGCTTTGGCGATGAAGTGCCCGGAGTGTTGGCATTAGTGGCGGCATCCAGAGAATATCAGCGGCGTACCGGCAAGAAGCCTCGTACCTTACTAATGTTTAAGGGCAATTCTCAAGAGGGCATTGGGGGGCATTTAGTCCGGGGGCGGCTTGCCTATCTCGATCGCAGTCGGGTGCCGTTAGAAGTGCGCCAATCGCTGAAGCTGGATACATTCGGCGATCCATCGGCATTGTATAAAGAGTTTTTGCAGCGATCGGGAGTGACGCAAATTGCGCTTGATCCAGCCAAAGCCGATGCTGCCCTGCGGGCGATGCTGCGTGAGGCGGATGTAGATGTAATCAGCCGTTTGGAAATTAAGGCTGTTTTGAGAAATGGCACCCAGATCGCAGGAATTCAGCTAACCAAAGGCGAAACCTACCTGGCACGGCAGTTTATTGACTCGACGGTGAATGCAGAACTCGCTCAATTTGCTGGCGTGAATAAACTGCGCGGGTTTGAAACCTTT
This sequence comes from Leptolyngbyaceae cyanobacterium, assembly GCA_041749615.1. Taxonomy (GTDB): domain Bacteria; phylum Cyanobacteriota; class Cyanobacteriia; order Leptolyngbyales; family Leptolyngbyaceae; genus ULC077BIN1. The sequence goes on from JBGTAZ010000043.1 coordinate 5,029, forward strand.
GGGTTGCCAGAATCGGAGTTGCCTGTGACGTTGGTATTTGAAACAGAAGGACTGACGATCGCACGCTTGAAAGAAGTGGAATCCATGCTGATTAAGCGGTTTTATAACCTGAACGATCGCACAGGTCAGGAGCAACTGGCGATCGCGGCTGGTGGCAATGCCAAACTAGCAGAGCAATTTCGGAAAGACCTGGTCGATGCATCGGGCAACTTTAAATCCATGTATGTGGGGCAAGACCACATTGATATGCGCTGTTCGGCAGTATCGTTGGCATATCATGCCTTTCGCGGCAAGCCCCTATCCCTCAAAGGCAGCGGTTTTGTGTTAGATCCCGGTAATATCGCCATCTTGCCGGGAGGAAGATTGTCCTGGAATGCGCTGATATTTTACGCCACAGGCTCCCAAGCAGAAGCATTGGCACGGGCAGGAGCCAAACCCACAGCGCCGATGATAGAAGAAATGCGCCAGTTGGCAGGTTGGTTTAAAAGTTGGGGAACTCCAGTGGTGCGATCGGCAGCGGAACTCTATATTCGCCACGCGGGAAATATTGCCGATGGGGTTGATCCGCTGAGCGGAGCCGACATGCTATTGGGCGGACTCCCGGCGAACCAAGCATTGGCAACCTTTGGCTATCATTTGGATGTGCGCGGCGGGATTGATGGGTTAGGTGCCAAGGCAATGGCGCAAGGGATTAGCAATATTAGTTTCCATACGTCGCCGTTATTTAACGTGGGCATCCGTCATGCGCTGGTGCAAACGGTGCCCAATCTGGCGGTCATCAGTCCGGCATCGGGGTTTGACGGCTATGCCTGTTCTGCGGGACGAATTGTGGAATTTAATGTAGCTGTGGCTCAGGGCGTGGGTATTGCCGCCGCGATCGCCCTGCTGAGTAACCGAACTCTGGCTAGCATCACCAATGCAGAAGTTCGCCAGGTGCTTGATCAAACCAAACAGTTGCCTCGGATTTATGGCAGGGCAGATCAGGTTGAAGCAGCCCGCCTATCAAAGTTTGAGATTGCGTTGGCTAGTACTGGAGCGATCGCGTCACTGAATTAAACTATTACTCTGTCAGGTTCGCCACGCCCGTAAACACTCGTTCGGCGGGTCCCGTCATATACAAGTGATTGTCGGTTTCTGACCATTCAATCAACAGGCAGCCACCGGGAAGTTCAACCGTCGCGCTGCGATCGCTGCGATCGGTCAACACGGCTGCCACCAATGCCGCACAGGCACCCGTTCCACAGGCTAAGGTAATCCCTGCTCCCCGTTCCCAGACGCGCATTTTCAAATAATCAGATCGCACCACTTGAATAAATTCCACGTTGATTTTTTTAGGAAACACGGGATGACATTCAATTTGCGACCCAATCGCCTCCAACGGAATCACTGCCACATCTGGCACAAAGGTGACGCAGTGAGGGTTTCCCATATTCACGCAGGTCACGTCCCAGGGTTTGCCAGCGGCTTCTAGGGAGTGATTCACCACCGATTGATCCGGTTGCCCCAAGGTCGTCGGAATGTCTGCCGCCCTTAAGATCGGTTCACCCATGTCTACCGTGATTAAACCATCGGCGGTCAATTTTGGCGTAATTAGTCCGCCCAAGGTCTGAATGGTGTAAGAACGCGGCTCGGTGATGCCTTCCAAATCGGCGATGAAGCGAGCCAAACAGCGAATGCCGTTTCCACACATTTCTGGCTCTGAGCCGTCACAGTTGAAAATTCGCATGGTGTAGTCGGTGCCATTTTGACCCGGCAACGCGAAGATTACGCCATCTGCGCCAATCCCAAAATGGCGATCGCATAAAGTCGCGGCTTGGGTGGGCGTAAGGCGGGGTTCATCGGACATACGATTATCAATCAGAATGAAATCGTTGCCTAATCCGTGGTACTTGACAAACTCGATTTGCATGAGGGTCTTATAGATGTCTAAAGAGAGTGCAGTAGTCGAAGAAAAATAAGCTATAAGTCGTGAGGATAGAGTAAGTTGTTAGGGTTAAAAATTCAGCATTAGGCTGGGACTCTAAATTTCAAACCGATGACTTGAAAATTCATCCTTCCTTCATAGGGCACCGGAAATGACTACAGAACTAGAGACAGGGCTTCCCAGTATCCGCCAAATTCAAAACTTGATTCGGGATGGCAAGGAAGTCGAGTTAAAGCTTGTCACAGGCGACTTGCTAGCCGGAAAAATTAGCTGGCAAGACAATCATTGTATCTCCCTAACGGATCAGTATGACCAACCCACCATTGTTTGGCGGCAAGCGATCGTCTATCTCAAACCCCGGATGTAAAAGGGCTGAAGTTGCCGACCTGATGCCATGCAGACCGCTGAGGTTGCGGTGTCAGGTCAGGCTATGATCTTTTACGTTTAGGGTAGGGTCGTGCGTTTAGGGTATGGGCGATCGCCTGCTCAAGGGTAGTAAGGAATACAATAGTAGGGGCGGCTTCATCCCCAATGAATGCCAAAAAGGGGTACTTTCTCTCACAAATCCTATGACTGTTCTAGCTGAGTGGCATCATCACTTCGTTGAAACCAATCGCATTCGTTTGCACTACGTCACCCAAGGAGAAGGGGAACTGGTTGTTTTGCTGCATGGCTTTCCAGAATTTTGGTACTCTTGGCGACATCAAATCCCTGCCCTAGCACGTCATTTCAAAGTCGTTGTGCCTGACCTGCGCGGCTACAACGAGTCCGACAAGCCTGCGACTGGCTATGACCTTGAAACCCTGACTGCCGATATTCGCGGCTTAATTGAAAGCCTCGGCTACACTCGCGCTCATGTGGTTGGGCATGATTGGGGGGGCGCGATCGCCTGGAATCTTGCTCAAAAATTTCCGCAATACCTCAACCGCCTCGCCATCTTGAGCGCCGCCCCCGCCCCAAAACTGATCCAAGAACTGATGAGCAATGTTGATCAAATTCGCCGCAGTTGGTATGTTTTTGCGTTTCAAATTCCTGGCATTCCTGAATGGGTAATCCAGCAAAACCTATCAGAATTTGTCAAAAATACTCTACGAGAACAATCGGTTCGCAAAGGAGCGTTCTCTAAAGAAGATACTCAAATTTATCAATCGGCTCTGGCGAAACCCGGCGTGCTTTCTGCGGCACTTAATTACTATCGGCAACTGCTGCTTCCTTGGAACTGGCTGCGCGACTGGACACCCAAACCCGTAACCGTGCCAACCTTGGTTTTATGGGGCGAAGAAGATTCGCTGTTTAGCCCCAGCTTAACCAGCGGCTTGGATCGGCTGATTAGCGCTCCTTTCAGGCTCACGTTCATTCCTCACTGTGGGCACTGGATTCAACAGGAGGCTCCGCAAACCGTAAACCGGGAGCTACTCGCCTTTCTGAGACAAAGTAGTCAAGAATTAAACGGTGAAGCTTAGAGTTAAGAACAAATTAGGAATGACGTTGGCGACGACGCAGGTAACGCAAGCCTGCTCCGGCTAACATGACTCCCGCGATCGCGGTCGGTTCCGGCACGGCGGCACTGGTGTCAGTTTCAACGACTCTGCCAAACAGAAAGGCTTGATTAATTCCCCCTTCCTCAGAAATAAACTCATTCACCGCTGTGCCGCTGGGCGTTGAGCTAAAGCCTAATAACTCCAAGGTATAAATTTTGTTGTTGACGGTGAAGGAGGTGTTGGAAAGGGTTGAAGCAAAGGAGATTTTGTCAGAACAGCCCAAGGCATTATTGGGCGAATAGGGGCAGGGATCTAGGGCATTATTCGTTTCATCGATCGCCAGATTGAACAAAAATGCTTGCGCGGGTACAGGCAGGCTTCCACCAAAATCCAAGTTCAGCGTCAACCCAACGGGCGTTGGCACAAATCCATAAATCGGATTATTAAAGTGGCGCAAAGTGCCGAGATTGAAAATGTCGCCAAATGATGCCGTACTCGATTGACCTGCAAAACCCAAACCGCTCTGGCTCTCAATCCCGCTGGTAACCGCACCGGTGCCCCAACGAATTTGGTTTTCTGCTCCCACCGTTTGATACGCCACTTCAGGATTAGCGATCGCCTCCCAAGCACCGGAAGTGTTGAAGGAAAATGCATGAACTGGGGATGTCACACTCAGTACAATTGCAGTGGCAGAGGTCATCTGCAAAAATGTTTCTATCGTCAGTCGCATGATTCACCTACCTGTAAAAACTGGACAAAACTGCCGTGGATGCCCCGGTTACAAAGAATTTTCTTGGCAAACATCTCTGAGCATTTGACAGAGGCATCGGCTAAAAAGTTCAATCTGTGGAATCTACTGCCAGTATATTCACTGCCCAAGGCGGTCACCTTAAGTTCATCGTTTCTTTAAATTGTAAAGTTGATAACACTCTGCCTAGATATTAGTGCCGCGATAGAAACTCTTGCAGGAGAGCGATCGCGATCGCGGGTTGTTCCAAAGGCAGCAATACGCCCGCATTTGGCACCTTCACAAATGCTTGAATATAAGTCGGATTGAGGCTAGCAACTCGTTGTCCTAAGTCAATGTTGATGAATTGGGCATTCTCTCCCCACAGAATCAGGGTTGGCGTGGTCAGTTGAGGAACATAACTTGCCAAGTCAAAATACAGATCGCCCCGTAAAAATGCCAAAGCAGAATATTGGGCATTGGGTTGTTTTGCCGATTCTAAATAGGCTGCAACCATTTCTGGAGAGACTCGGTTGGGATTAGCAAACAAAAATCGTTCTAAAAAACTCCGCACCGCTACTTCATTCATTGCGCCGATGCGATAAATCAATTGATCCAACAAAGGCATCCCGATCGCTTGCAACGGCAATCGTCGTCCAGCATCTTGCCCTAAATCGGCGAAGCCAGAAGGACACACCAAACACAACGCTTTGAACAAGTCAGGACGTTGTACCGCCAGCCGCAGAGCGATCGCGCCCGTCAAAGAGGATGCGACCACAATGGCAGGGCGATCGCTACCGCAGGTCTTCTCCAAAAACTCGGTGAGCGTCACCAAGTAATCTTCCACCCGATAATCCCTTGCTGGATGGGCAGACTCTCCCCAGCCAATCAAATCCGGAGCCATCACCCGGTAAGCATCCAAAAATGCTGGATAAACTTTTGACCATTCATAAGCAGAAGCGCCACCGCCAAAGTTATGCAAAAAGACCAGCGGTTGAGCTTCAGGCGAAGGCGGCAACCAAAGTGCCCCCACCGGAACGTAATACACCATTGCGCCCAAGGACGTTTCAACAATCTGTTGCCCCATACCGGGCGGATGAAACTGAAGCATAATTAATGTGCTCGTTATTAATGTGCTCGTTTTAAGCAAACTGAACTAAATTCAACATACGCAGAATTTAGCCGTAAAATCGATCAGAAAAATTAAAAGCTTTCACCTCGTCAGGGAAACTGTATATGAAAATCTCTCAGCGTAACTATATTTCAATCCTTCCCCTGGCGATTTTGCTTGCCCTGGCAGCATTTCCCAAACTTCAGGGAAGCGGGTTCCTGCTGCCTGTGTTTGCCCAGTCTCCGACCTCCCCAGCTTTTCCTCCGCCAAGCTCAATCCCCACAGAAACAACCGTTCGGGTAGAAGGCTCAAGCAGCATGACAGCCATTACCCAAAGGTTAAAGCAAGGATTTGAGCAACAATATCCAGGAGCCAAAGTAAACCTGGTTACCGTTCCAACCAGCGATGCCCTGCAAGCACTGAAAGACGGCAAGATTGATGTGGCGGCTAGCGGTCGCCCGTTAAGCAAAGCGGAGGAAACTGCGGGATTGGTCGCGGTGCCGGTGGCTCGTCATAAGATCGCCCTGTTTGTGAAAGAAGAGAATCCCTTTAGAGGCACGCTAACGAGTGAACAATTTGCCCAGATTTTTCGAGGAGAAATCACCAATTGGGCAGATATAGATGGGACTGATGCACCCGTGCGCTTGGTCGATCGCCCAGAAAAGAGCGCTACCCGTCAGGCATTCTTGAACTATGACGTATTTCAAGGGGCACCCTTTGAAACTGGAGAATCGGCAGTTGCGGTTGCAGAAGACAAAACCGCAGCCGTTATCGCCAAACTGGGAAATGATGGACTGGGCTATGCGATCGCCGAGCAAGTGATCAATCAACCGGGCATCCGTATTGTTTCCCTGGATGACACGTTCCCCGACAATCCCAAATATCCCTTTTCCCAACCGCTGGCATATGTTTATAAAGCCCCCCCGAATCCGGCAGTGAAAGCCTTTTTAGGCTATGCCGCCACCCCAGAAGCTGCCATTGAAATCGAAAAAGCACGAGTTCAAGCAGCTAAGCTGCCCGAAACAGGCACCGTTGCCGCCGTTCCGAACACTTCTCAGGGTGCCTCAACTGATTCTGCCAATCAAGGGGCTGACGGTGAGAATGGGTTCAGTTCCCCGTGGTGGTGGCTGCTGTTGCCGCTTTTGGGATTGCCGATCTTGGCATGGTGGTTAAAAGGACGGATGGGTGCAGATCCTGCTATAGCGCCAACTCTTGCAGCCGTTGGACAGCCGCAAACCAGCCGCATTATCCTGACTCCCCGAAGCTGTCGGGATGCTTATGCGTATTGGGAGGTTCCTGAGGTCGCCAAAAAAGCGCTGCAAGATCAGGGAGGCAACCAACTTCTGTTGCGGCTTTATGATGTGACGGGGATCGATGTTAAACATCAGCCCCCTAACAGTATGCGTCAGTTTGAGTGCCGCGAAGGGATGCAGGATACTCACCTACCGATCGCCCTAGACGATCGCGATTATTTGGTGGAACTGGGCTATGTCACAGAGGACGATCGCTGGCTTCCCTTAGCTCACTCTGTGCCGGTGAGAGTGCCTAAATGCAGTCCTGTAGTCCAAGGCTTAGAGGCTAGCTCGATCTCAGCGGCAGCGGCAGCAGCAATCGGACTGACTGGCGCTGCCGTCCATAAAACCAGCGATCGCGAAAAAGCCGCTGCGCCTGCGGGGCAGCCAGTTTACCCCAGTGCCGACTGCCGTATTATTCTCACCCCGCGCCATTGCCGCGATGTTTATGCCTATTGGGAACTGGGTCAAGCGACACAACTGGAGTTCCAGCGCGATCAACGAGAGAAGCTATCAATTCGCCTGTGCGATGTGACTGACATCAACCCCGATCTCCAGCCACCCCACAGTATTCGCCAATTTGAATTTGATGCTCGTGCCCAAGATGTCCATTTGCCGATCGCCGTGGATAATCGAGACTACCTGGTGGAATTGGGCTATCCTATCGCTGGCAATCGTTGGGTGAAACTAGGGCGCTCTGCATCGGTGCGCGTGCCCCAATGCAGTCCGGCTGAAGAGAGTCCACTCAGAACCACCAGCGCAGCACTGGCGGGATCACCTGTCGGTGGCGTTGCACTGGCGAGCGATCGCGATCCAATGCAATCTACTCAAAATCTTAGTCAAATTATTTTAGAACCGCGTGGTACTTCAAAAGCTTATGTTGCGTGGAACCTGACGGAACTTGAAAAAAATGGTGCGATTAATCAGGGCGGACAAAAAATGGCACTCCGGCTTTATGATGTGACCCAGATTAACTTGGATTATCAGCCGCCTCATGGTGTTTACGAATACGACTGTAGTGAGGCTGACCGCGATCGTCACTTATCTATCCCAGCCAGCGATCGCGATTATTTAATTGAGTTAGGCTATGTCACCCATGAAGGTCGGTGGCTAAAACTAGCGCGTTCCCAGTCAATTCACCTTCCATCCGACCCAAACAATCCGCCCCTTTGAGCCTTGACTTGTTTTTAGGATAACGAACAAGGGGCTTAAGCCCCTTGTTCTAAAAGCCGTGTATGGCTACATCCCTACTGTGGGGCATTGAGGAAACGACCAGCAAATTTCATTACGTCACCCAAATCGGTATTTCCATCTTGATTGCTATCTAGAAAAGCGCTTAAGAGTGGATTGCCACCGTTTCCACCCGGTGCAGAAGCACCCATGTTGAAGAAATTCATCACAATCGGCAAGACCGAAGGCAACATGCTTTGAATCATGCCAGCGTTCATACCAGTTTTTTGAGAAATGCTATTGATTAGCTGTTGTTGCATTTCGGCAGGAATTATAGATTGCAGCGCTGCCATGGAGTTGCCACCAGCGGCTTGCCCCATCATGCCACCTAACGGGGTTGTGCCTGCAAATTGACTAATCATTCCAGCGAGTTGAGAGGTGCCGCCTGCTGCGGTTGCTTGTTGCTGCAATATTGGACCCAAAGCACCGCCAACCGCAGACATCAAGGATTGGGTGGCTGCGGCATCTAATCCGTTTTTACCCGCTAATTGCTGGACTGCATTGGTCATAGAGCTTAGCCCCTCAATGCTTGCCTGTTGATTTGGATTGTTAACTGCGCTTAGTACGTCGAAGAAAAGTCCCATAGTGTTATTCCTTAATTAGTGTCAAATCGTTTCAGCTTAATCAGAACCGAAGGGGAACCATCGGTAGCTATTGTGTCGGATTGTTGGAAAGCTGACAAGCGATCGCCGATACCCATGAACCATGAATATCGCCTAAATAAGAATTCTTCCGTTAACTTAATCTTTTCTCAACGAAAAGATTAAGTTAACTTGGAGGATAGCACAGGGATGGAGAAACTTAGCGGCAATCACCCAGGTTGCTGTAAACTCCTCCCGTGGTGTAGCAGCTTAAGGTTTGTCTGGGTTTTCTGGTGCTGGAGATTGACGGAGTAGGGGAGTACCAGGATTGACGTTTCCCATTTTCCTTAAACTTACGACCCCATTCGGCACATTCTGCTTCTTTTTCGGGGTTGCTACCCGTTTGAATCATTCTGCAAGCGCCGGGGATGCCAACAACTTTCGATTCGGGAAAGGTGTAGGCATTGAGTTCTTGAGCCGCTGGACCCGCTAAAGCGGACGTTGGATACAAAGTCACGGCTACAGTCGATACGACTATGGCGGAAAATCCCATTAAAGTGTGTAGGGGGTTCATAAGATCTAGGTGAGAGAGGATGAGGTGAAAAGAGATATGGGTTTAGGATGCCCATGTATCCCCTTGCTATTGCGGTTATGGGCAAAGTTCCGCAATCCTACGATCTATTCAGAGAGGTGCTTATTTATACTGATAACGGGTTTATTGCGTTACAGGCTTCAACCCATTAAGAAACCTGAACTAGCAGCGGAAATTGCCTAGGCGATCGCGTGGAGCAATGACTAGACAGCGACAGGAACGGAAGAATATTGCTGGAGAACTTGCTTTAAGTATTGACCAGTATAGGAATTTGGGTTTTCTGCGACGGTCTCTGGAGTGCCAGCCGCAATTAGTTCTCCCCCGAGATCGCCGCCTTCAGGTCCCAAATCGATCAACCAATCCGCACACCGAATCACATCCAAATTGTGTTCAATCACCAAAATAGAGTTGCCCTTATCTACCAAGCGCTGCATCACATCGAGCAATTTGTGAACATCGTAAAAGGACAGGCCCGTGGTAGGTTCGTCGATTAGGTAAAGGGTTTTGCCTGTTGCCCGCCGCGACAATTCCGTTGCCAGTTTCACCCGTTGCGCCTCACCCCCAGACAAGGTCGGAGCCGTTTGTCCGAGTCGCATGTAGCCCAATCCTACATCTGCTAAAGTTTGCAATCGATTAAAGGCTTGAGGAATGTTTTTGCAAAACTCAGCCGCCTCTTCCACGGTCATATTCAGCACATCCGCAATGGATTTGCCCTTAAATTTGACCTGTAACGTTTCACGGTTATAGCGTGCCCCTTTGCAGACTTCGCATTGCACATACACATCCGGCAAAAAGTTCATTTCAATCACGTTTACGCCCTGTCCGGCACAGGCTTCACAGCGACCGCCCTTCACGTTAAATGAAAATTGCCCCGGTTTGTAGCCGCGTGCTTTCGCTTCAATGGTTTCGGCAAACACATCTCGAATCACGTCAAATACCCCGGTGTAGGTGGCGGGGTTAGAGCGGGGAGTGCGTCCGATCGGCGATTGATCAATCACAATTACTTTATCCAGAGCGCTTAACCCATCAATCCCATCCATGTCTTTGGGAAGCGGAATCTTGCTGCCAAAGTGGTGTTGGAGAGCGGGATGAAGTAATTCGTTAATCAGAGTGGATTTGCCCGAACCCGATACGCCAGTGACGCTCACCAATTCGCCTAAAGGAATTTCAACATCAATATTTTTGAGGTTGTTGCGGTGGGCATTACGAATTTTGAGCGATCGCCCATTGCCAGTACGGCGTTCTGTGGGTGTGGCGATCACCTTACGCCCTGACAGATATGCCCCGGTTAACGATTCTGGAGCATTCAATAAATTCTCGAAGCTGCCTTCGGCAATAATTCTGCCGCCATGCACGCCTGCTCCAGGTCCAATATCAACCAGGTGATCAGCGGCTCGAATCGTTTCCTCGTCATGCTCCACCACGATCAGAGTATTGCCGAGATCTCGCAAGCGAACCAGAGTTTTTAAGAGACGAGCGTTATCTCGCTGATGCAGCCCAATACTCGGTTCATCTAGCACATACAATACGCCTGTCAGCCCGGAGCCTATTTGGGTAGCAAGCCGAATCCGCTGAGCTTCGCCGCCCGAAAGCGTCATAGCGGCGCGATCGAGAGTGAGGTAATCTAGCCCCACATCGAGCAAAAACTGGAGTCGGGCTTTGATTTCTCGCAGTACCAAATCGGCAATTTGCGCTTGACGAGGAGTCAAGTGCATTTGATTCACGCGGGTAAGGCACTCGCGAATCGAAACGCCCGTTAGATCGGTGATGCGATATTGCCCAATCCGAACCGCGATGGATTCGGGACGCAAACGCTTACCATGGCAGACTTCACAGGGCTGATCAACCAGGTATTGCTCCAGTTTTTGCTTGTAAGTATCCGAGTTAGCTTCTTGATACTGGCGTTCCAACATGGGTAAAGCGCCTTCATAGCGGCGACTGTAGCCTTTGCCTTCCCGATAGCGAGAGTCTACATCAATCCATATAGGATCTTTGGAGCCATGCAACAGCACATGTTGTTGCTCGTCGGTGAGTTGATTCCATGGCGTTTGAATATCAAAGCCGAAGGCTGCGGCAACGCTGCACAGCAACGAAAGATAGTAGGTGTTGTCTTTGTCTGACCAGGGGGCGATCGCGGCATAGACGGGCAACTCTGGCTTGGGAATCACCAGTTCTGCGGAAAATTTGCGGTGCATTCCCAACCCGTGACAGGCAGGACAAGCACCATAGGGCGAATTGAAAGAAAACAATCGGGGCGAAAGCTCTTCCATCACCGCGCCATGTTCAGGACAGGCGAAATTTTCGGAGAAAACCAAGGGGCTAGGGGCTAGAGTTTGGGGGCTATCATCACCATAGCTTCCGCCTTTTTCAGCCGCTTTGAGCAATTGCCCCACCGGAAACGCCACCACATTGCTGCTCTCTTCCTGCTTCTCTTTTGCCTCTTCTGCCAACACATCAATGATGGCGATTCCTTCAGAATGCTTCAGGCAAGTGTTAAGTGAATCTACTAGGCGCTCTTGAATGCCCTCTTTTCTGATCAAGCGATCGACCACAATTTCGATGGTGTGCGCCTGATTTTTATCTAGTTCGATCGAGTCTTCTAGTTCACGCACTTCGCCATTAATCCGAACTCTGACAAAACCCTCGGCGCTGAGGCTAGAAAGTAGCTTGCGATGGGTGCCTTTTTTACCACGAACCACCGGAGCAAGTATTTGGAAACGAGTGCGATCGGGTAGATCCATCACGCGATCGCACATCTGATCAATGGTTTGGGGTGCAATCGAGCGATCGCAGTGAGGACAATGAGGTTCTCCAGCGCGTCCATACAGGAGGCGCATGTAGTCATAAATTTCGGTGACGGTGCCCACCGTAGAGCGCGGGTTGTGAGAAGTGGATTTTTGATCAATCGAAATCGCAGGACTTAGCCCTTCGATCGCGTCCACATCTGGCTTATCCACCTGACCCAAAAACTGACGGGCATAGGCGCTCAACGATTCTACATAGCGGCGCTGCCCCTCAGCAAAAATCGTATCAAACGCGAGTGATGACTTGCCCGACCCAGAAACGCCCGTAAACACAATCAGGCGATCGCGGGGCAACTCTAGATCGATATTCTTCAGATTGTGCTGTCGTGCGCCTCTAATCCGAATCATACTGAGTGGAGAGGGACAAACAGAACCATGACCGTTTTGAGAATGAACGGCTGAATCATCTGAATTATTCCGGCGTTTAGGCATAGAAACCGAAGGACACATTCCTTAATGGCTTATAGATTCTATCGTTTTCGCTCGATATTGCACTCTTTTAGCCAGAATGGACTCTGCCCTAAACGGCAACGACTAAACGAAGATTGAACAATGCATTTTAAAAATTTAAAGAAAGATTAATTGTTGCATGGGGTAAATACTTTGGGTAGAGCATGGGGATAGCCCGAAAAAGTCTCACTCAACGACCGTATTAAAATATCTAAATCAAAACTAATCAAAAATTATGTCTGATCAAAGCAAAACAGTTGAACTATCAAAACTCTCTGATGAAGCCCTTCTAGAAATTTGCAGAGCCGCTGAGGTCATTGCCTGTGAATGTCCTGGCTATTTGGCGAGGTTGCTACGGCAAGTACGAACATTCCGCGCTTATACGATCAGTTGTATTGAGCAGTTTCCAGCCGATGCGGAAACTCATCTTTGGCTGGCAGACCGAGCCAGACAGGTTGACGACTTGCTTTTGCAAACCATGATTGAGCTAATGCAAAAAGAGAATCTGATTGATGAGAATCAGCAAGTTTCACTGGACAAGCTATCCGAACGGGCGCGGTCAACGATGCTAAAGCAGGTTGGCATGTCATAACGCGCATCACAACGGCTGGGGAAGCTGGCTCCTAAAAAAATAATGGCAATTACTAGTCAATTCTGCCTATGCTGGAGTTATTAAGGGTAGAAATTCTGATTTTGAGTTGAGATTTTGAATTGAGTCTATTGGTAACGGGATTGATTAGGAGCAAATAAGCGATGGGTCTGGGAGATATTGTCCAAAAAGCGATGTATCTGGGAGTGGGTTTAGCCTCCCTCGCTGGAGAAAAGGCTACCGAAAAATTGGCTGAACTGCGATCGCAAACGCAAAAACTCGCGGATGAAATGGTGGCGCGCGGTGAAATGAGTACGGAAGAAGCCCGCCGCTTTGTGGATGAAATGGTCAATAAAGCCCAAAATCCCCCGGTAGAAAGTTCAACGCCTAAACCCCCAGTCGAGCCTCGTAAAATTGAGATTTTGGATGAGGATGAATCAGCCGCCCAAGATGCTCAAAATGTGGATGAAATGCGTCGTCGGGTGGAAGCGTTACAAGAAGAGCTAAAACAGCTACGAAACAATTGAGTCTCAGGCTTCGCCAGGTTTTTCCCAGGTTAGATTTTAGGCTATGATGTCTGCATTCATTTTTGAAGTCGCCCCATTGCCCCGTTAGATATTGTCCCGCAAACGCATTCGAGGATACGCCCTCCTTCCTCAAGTGTTCTTTGAAATCATTAAAATAAGGTCGCTATGGAAAGTTGGTCGCAGGAGTTCTCTGAAATGATGCAGACGTTGGCTGAAGGGGTTGAACAGTTGGTCACTGATGTGACCCAGCAAATAGATAAGGCGATCGATGCTTTTCTCGACACATCAGAAGAGATTGCTGATCAGTTGCAAAACACATTTGAGCTTGAAATTGAACCGCACCTCAACGAATTTTTCGATCCTATTTTAGAAGCGTATCTTGGGTTTGAGATTGCAGTTGAAGAAACGACCCAGCCGTTTAGCCGCACCGTAGAACCGATGCTGAATGATCATGCCGTTTGCATTGGTTGCCGCAACTACCACGGTCAGGCATACAACGGGGTGATGCTGGTTTGTGGAATGCATCCATCCGGTTGGGAAGACGAAAAGTGCCCTGATTGGCAGTCAACGTGGCAGGAGTAGCAGGTTGCGCCACTCTAAAGCTTTCTTTTCTTGCGCTCTAATAAAGCTATCTTTGCCATCCATGTAGCTTTCCCGATCGTCGGGATATTTGCCAGCTAAACTGCGCTTTAGCTGGCTCTATTGTTGCGCTTCTTCAGGATGGGCAATCATGTAATCTCGAAAGGCGAGGTGGCGATCGCAGTCTGGTGAGCCTTGTGCAAAAATGTGAACAGGGTGAGTGCTAACACCCGTTGCACTGTGCCTGCGAAAATATCGACATACTCTATGACACACTACTTTCGTCCTAACGTAGAAGCGATGGCTGGCTATGTTCCTGGAGAACAACCCAAGCCCGGAACGAACATTATCAAACTCAACACCAACGAAAATCCCTATCCGCCCTCTCCATCCGCAATGGACGTATTGCGGACTTTAGACGGCGAGTGTCTCCGGCGATATCCAAATCCTTTTGCCAATGATTTTCGCCAAGCAATTAGCGACGTGCTAGAGGTTCCATTAGATCGGATCATTGTTGGCAATGGCAGCGACGACATCTTAAATATCTTGGTGCGTGCCTGCGCTGAACCTGGACGCAGCGTGGTTTATCCCACGCCAACTTATGTGCTTTATCGCACCTTGGCAGAAATTCAACCTGCGAACGTGGTCGAGATTCCTTACTATGATGATTTTCAGTTGCCTATAAAAGAACTGATTGCGGCAGAGGGAGCCATCACCTTCATTGCGTCGCCCAACAGTCCTTCAGGTCATGTGGTGCCGATCGCAGATTTGCGAATTTTGGCATCAGAGCTTGCGGGTGTGTTGGTAGTCGATGAGGCATATGTAGACTTCGCAGATGAAACAGCGCTATCACTCGTGACAGAATTTGACAATGTAATCATTGCCAGAACCTTATCTAAAGGATATTCTTTAGCAGGTCTACGGTTAGGCTTCGGAATTGCCAATCCCAGTTTGTTGAGTGGTTTATTCAAAGTCAAAGATAGCTATAACGTGGATGCGATCGCGTGTTTAATGGGTGCCGCTGCTATGCGCGATCAAGCCTACAAAAATGAGTGTGTGGCTAAAGTAAAAGTGTCTCGTGTCAAGTTGCTACACGATCTAAAACAGCTTGGTTTTCAGGTGCGCGATTCTCAAACCAACTTTTTGCTGGCAACTCCGCCTCAAGGCAATGCGGAAGAAATTTATTTAGCACTAAAGGAACGCGGCATTCTAGTCCGCTACTTTAAGCAGCCCGGACTGAATGACAAACTCCGAATTACCGTGGGTACGGAGTCACAAAACCACAGCCTAATTGAGGCGCTG
>JBGTAZ010000044.1:0-12036 GCA_041749615.1 Leptolyngbyaceae cyanobacterium
GCTGGCATCGTAATTAAGGAAACCGCTATTTATTCAGTGTGAGCGATCAACTCCATCAGCTAGACTTGGGCTAGTTTATTAATCTCTCACCATGCCGCGCTTTCTGCACATCTCGGATATTCACCTGGGCTACGATCGCTATGATTGCAAAGTGCGTACCCAGGATTTTTTCTTAGCATTGCGGGATGTGATTCGGAAATATGCGATCGCCGAAAAAGTCGATTTTGTCGTAATTGCCGGAGATTTATTTGAACATCGATCGCTGCAACCGAATATTCTCAACCAGGCGAAGCTCTGCTTTCAAGAGTTGCACGAGGCAGGCATCCCCACGATCGCGATCGAAGGCAACCACGACAACCGACCCTACGGCACCAAAACAAGCTGGCTCCGCTACCTGGCAGATTGGTATGGGCTGATGCTACTGGAACCGGGCGATACCGCTTTAGGCGAACCCCTGTATGAACCGTGGAATCCTGACGAAAAGCGCGGCGGCTATGTTGATTTAGACTGCGGCGTGCGGGTGATTGGCTCCCAATGGTACGGCGCATCGGCACCCAAAGCGATCGCCCAACTTGCCGAGGCAATTCAGGCTTTGCCACCCGCGATCGCCCACACCATCATGCTGTTTCACCACGGCTTAGAAGGACAAATCGCTCGCTATCAAGGGGCGTTGCGCTACGCCGATTTGCTGCCGCTGAAACAGGCTGGAGTCGAGTACCTCGCCCTCGGTCATATCCACAAAAACTATGAAGAACAGGGCTGGATTTTCAACCCCGGTTCCTTAGAAGCAAACAATATTGATGAAACAACCTACAAACGTGGTGCGTATCTGGTAGAACTCACCTCCGCTGGAATTCACGCTGAACTAAAGCAAGACTATTACCAGCGTCCCGCCCTGCGGTTGAAACTAACCACACGGGGTCAGGAAAGTCTGGAAGAATTGGAGGAAAGCGCGATCGCGTTAGTCCAGCAGGCAATCCAATCTCGCCAGATCAATCCCAGCGACCAGCCAATGGTGGAACTGCGAATTGAGGGGCAAGTCGGCTTCGATCGCCTAGAACTCGATACCCGCAAACTCCAGCAAACTCTCAAACAACTCAGCAACGCCCTGATTTTTCTGCTCAAATACGACGTAGATTCGGTTGAATATGCCTCGCCTTTGTCCGATGAAGCCAGCCGACTGCAAATCGAGCAAGAAATTTTCACCGACCTGCTGACCGCCAACAATGTCTACAAAAAACGCGCGCCGACCCTAGCGCAAGGACTAATCGAACTGAAAGATTTGCAGCTACAAGGGCGATCGGAATCAGAACTTTACACCTTTACCGAAAGCCTGTTGAACCAATCGGCTGAATAGGCTAGACCTACACGACGACTGCGACAAATCTTGCGGAAGGGCGTGGCTACCCTGCAAGAGGCAAGCTTGACGACTCCAATCGAAAATCACCTGCTGAATACTACGACCCTAAAGGAATCTGTAAATCAACGAAAAAAGACGGAGCTTTACAGGTTTTGGTTGTCCCGCAACTGGCGTTTCAATGTGGGATTTTGATCGATCGCCCGTCCAATTCGGTTAAATTGTTCTACAGTCAATCCTTGGAGCGTCACGGCTCGATTTTGCTTGGGGACTGTATCTTGTTGAATTTTATTGATTTTCGCTAACGCCTTATCAAACCGCTCCTGATCTTTTGTGGAGATGTCTGCGGTTAAAGGAGAGTCAGGATTACCCTGCCTTTCCCCAATTTCCTGAAACCTCTGAGGCGATAAGCCCTCATCCTTAAGCGCTTCAGCCATTTTTTGCTGCATTTCCATTTCAACTTTTTTCAGTTGCCTAAGGGCTTGAGCAAACTGCTGTAGCTCCAATGGGCTAGTTGACCCACTCGATCTCGGTAGCGATAGGACTTGGTTTGCGGATGGTGGGCTTGGCGATTGAGCTTGGCTGGGGACAACCGCCATCGGCAAAACCAACAAAGCTCCAACGAAGACCCTGGCAACTGTTTTTTTCATTGAATAATATTCTTGAAAAACGAATTCTTGACTATCCTCGCTGACAGACAAGTTTCTTAATTCTACTGCCGTCCAGATCAACTTTTTGCAAAGCTATCCTGCTTAAGATACTACAGCACATCACGTTCAGCCTACAATTACGGATTTTCTAGCGGAGGAAAAGGCAGACATTAAGAACTCAGTTTCTCGAAGATAAGCGTATTTCCCTGCTTTTAAGAAGTTTTGAGGTGTAAGACAAAGAAGCATTGCTGCTTTCAGCAGATCATCTGTCGCGTTTCAATTTCAAATTGGTATCAGTCCAGATGTAAGCCCCAGACGGAAAATCGTCCTAAATTGCTCCTCAAAGAATATTGCTCCTCAAAGAATCCTGTGGTACGCAACTTGTTGACCCAAGAGACCCTGCTCAAAGTCGGCATCCAAAATAAACGACTGCGGGCAGACTGGGATAAAGACTACTGGCTTAAGGGTGTGGTCGGATAAGATGGGTCTGCCCTAATTGAAAGTGCGATTCGCTGATTGCCACACCTGAGCAAGCGTATGATAGGAGTGATCTAAACCTGTTGGGTTTTTCTAGAATCCGCGATCGCAATGCCGCAAGCCCCTATTCCTGTCAGCCTAATTGTGGGCACCCGCCCCGAAGCCATTAAAATGGCTCCGGTCATCCAAAAATTTCGCGCATCCCCAGACTTTGAGACCCAGGTGATTTTGACCGGGCAGCATCGAGAAATGGTGGATCAGGTGATGCAACTGTTCGACCTGACTGCCGATCGCGATTTGGCGATTATGCAACCGAAACAAACCCTGACCGACATCACCTGTTGGAGTTTACAAGGATTGCAGGACTTGTTTCAGCAGTTGCAGCCCCGGTTAGTCCTCGTGCAAGGAGATACGACTACGGCTTTTGCTGCGGCGCTAGCGGCGTTCTACCAAAAAATTCCAGTCGGGCATGTGGAAGCGGGATTGCGCACCGATAATCTCTATAATCCCTATCCCGAAGAAGCCAACCGCCGCCTGATTTCTCAGCTTGCCTCCCTGCATTTTGCGCCGACTTCTTTGGCAATGGATCATTTACATCAATCGCGGGTGCCCGGAGCCATCCACCAAACGGGCAATACCGTAATCGATGCGCTGCTCTCCATGGCAAACCGTCAACCCCAGTGCCAAATCCCCGGATTAGATTGGCATCAATATCGCCTGATTTTGGCGACCGTTCATCGGCGAGAAAATTGGGGCGCACCGTTGCTTGATATTGCGGAAGGCTTTTTGCAGGTGCTAGAAAAGTTTCCTGATACGGCGCTCCTGTTACCTCTGCACCGTAACCCGACCGTTCGCGAACCGCTGCAAGCAAAACTGGGGAGCCACCCCAGAGTGTTTTTGACCGAACCCTTGGACTATGCTGAATTGGTGGGCGCGATTCAGCGATCGACGTTAGTGCTGACGGATTCTGGCGGATTGCAGGAAGAGGCTCCCAGCTTGGGTAAGCCGGTGCTGGTGCTGCGAGAAACCACCGAGCGCCCGGAAGCTGTGATGGCGGGAACGGCGAAGCTGGTGGGCACAAACCCAGCCAAAATTTTCCAAACGGCAGCGGAGTTACTCAGCGATCCTAAAGCCTATGAAGCGATGGCAAAAGCGGTGAATCCCTTTGGAGATGGACATGCCAGCGATCGCATTCTCTCGATTGTCCAAGCATATTTTGCCGACTCCAAACAGACCTAATTATTTGAGCAATTCCAGCACTCCCGATTGATTGACTTTCCACGCCAACATCAACGTAACGGGCAGTATCAGCCACCAGAACCAGACTAGCAAAATCATCAATCGACACCAGGCGTGAAATAGTCGTTGGAACAGATTAGGATAAATCTTCTGCTGACTAGGGCGCTTGTAGAGGGAGAGGATGCCATGAACGATATGCTGATGAGCAAAAATACTTAACGGCACCACATCCCACCAGAGTCGTTCATACCCCAAGGTTTTGTAGTGAGTATGGTGCATGTTGTAGCGATGGTAGCCCCGGCTTGACTTGCCCAGAGGCAGGAAGGGAAAGGCGGCACAGGAGTTAAACGATTTCAGCCATTTGGGATGTTTACCGAGCCACTCTTTAGATCGGATGTATTTGCTGTATACCTTGGGTTTCATGATCTTGGGTTTCATGAAAATAATTGAAACTACGCGATGTGCAACTATTGCCCAAACCCCAAACCCCTCTCCCTGCGGAGATGGGCTTTCAGAGATTCCGGTTCCCTCTCCCGATGGGAGAGGGCTAGGGTGGAGCTTGCTTCCCGCAGGGTGGGCTGTCTTTGCATTGTTTCAGGAAAGTCGCACATCGCGTAAAACTACCTCTTCTAAGTCGGCGGCTGTAATTCTTTATAAGACGCATTACCCGGTAATTTAGGTTAGCTTTAATTTCGCCCTTCTATGTATTAAAAAACTTTGTATTAAAAATTTTTCTATTTAAGATCATCCTCTGGCAGATCGGGTCTGGGCGGTTGAGTTTGATCGAGCAGTTCTTTCTTAGAGCGCTTCACTTCAGCCCACAAATCTTTGATTTGGTGATAAGCCTCTTGGGAGGTGATTTTGCCGCCTGTCTCTAATCCACAAATGAGAGAAACCCGCTGGGCAAATTCTTGTAAATTGGCATTAAAAGCCAGTTGCTCTGGCGTAAACTCGCCCCGATAACGCCCAATGGGATAGAGAAAGTTATCCTTTAAATTATCTTTTTCGTTGCTGCTGACCACGGCAAAACACCTACTTCGCGAAAGGACACAGGGGAGTTTGAGTGCAAAAATTGCACCCCTCCATCATAGTTTTCTCGATTTAGAAAACATAGCCTTTCATTACTTAACTCGATTTAGATTTTTAGTCTACTACCAAAAGAAATAGATTTATGGCTCGGTGGGCGAGGATCGCAAAGGGTGGGCGATCGCCAATTCACAGTTCGCCAATTCACAGTTGAGCATTAACGGCGACACGAATATCTGCCAAGCGCACCGTTTTGCCGCCTTCACTGCCAGGGCATTCAGTGGCAACGCGATCGCGGTGTCCACAGATTAGGGGCAGGTTGCGTGTGCCAAAATCCGCCGTTGGAGTGGGCACCGGGGTCACCGTATTCTTAAAACCATAGCGCTTACAAAGCACAGTGCAGAGTGCCACCGCCGCCTGATACTGCTGTTGGCTAATCGTAGTAGCGCTATACACGCCATCAAAGGCAATGCCCAAGCCATCATTCACCAGATCATGAGAACCGCGTTTCCGCTCCGATCGCCCTTCATAAACCCGTCCACTCGGCATGATGATGAAGTGATAGCCGATATCCGACCAACCATTGCCATTCACATGTCCGTTATAAACGAGCCGCATTCGGGCTGTTTCTTGAGCTTGAGTGCCGCTGATTGCGGGTTGTCCGCTGAGCGCCGTATGATGCAGCGTGATTCGTTTAGGCGTGAGATTGGGCAAGTCTGCTGGTGTTGGGTTGCTCGTCCAGGTAGTCCGCGACAGCACCCGAAAGGTAGGGGTTGGCGGAGCTTGCACTTCAATAATGATTTGTGCCCGATCTTGCTCAGAACCAATAATTTCAATCAAGCGATTTCCGGGTTGGCGAAACAAGGTTCGGGCTTGCCATTTGCCATCCATCACTTGTGGGCGCGCCAATTCTGACTTTTGATCGACCCGCAACACCAGTTGATCGTCATCGCTATAATTTTCTGCACTTCCCGACAGGGTAACCACCGTTTCCATCTGCACTCGCTGGGGGGGATTGGTAAAATTGAGGCGCGGCGGGCGCGGTGTTGGGTTAACTACATCAATTTCAGTTTCCGCCCGAATTTTTCCATCCGTACTTAAAATTTCAATCACCCGCCTGCCTGCTTGATTAAACCCGATAGTCGATCGCCACTTGCCTGCCAAAACCGTCGGACGCGCCAATTCAAACCTCCGGTCTGACCGCAAAATTAAAGGAGTCCCTTCGGCAAAATTAACAGCCGTACCTTCCACGGTGGCAGACTTCAACGCGGGTAGCCGAGTCGGTATTTGCGTAAATCGAAGTTGTTGAGCTTGGGGCACTGTTGTGACAACCTGCACTGAGATCGTGGTGCTGTCATTTCCCAGTTCAATTCTCATGCGGCGATTGCCAGCCTGTTGAAACAAGAAATCGACCTGCCAAGTTCCATTCGGCTTGATCACCGGTCCAGCCGTGCGAAATTGGTCATCCACCACTAATGAAAGCGTTTTGCCTGCATCCGTGATCGAAGCCATCCCCAAAATCGAAAATCGCTGTTGAGCCAAAACCGGACCTGTTGGAGCTTGGGTAACTTGGAGCATAGTTAAAGCCTTGGAAAAACTGGAGTGCATAACCTGTAAAACCAGTTTGCTCAAAGCAACCGGAATGGTCAAGGAATAGTATATGAGTTTTGAGTTTTGTTCGCGTAGCGTCTCCGTAGGAGATATTTTGAGTTTTGAGATCAAAATTTACTCGGCGCTTTTCTTTTAGAAATTTAGCGGGGTGGGAGGTGTCCGATACAATAGAGCAAATGCGGCTAGGAGAAACAGAATTGAATGGCAGGTCAACTGTTGTTGGTAGATGATGAACCAGGGTTGCGCGAAGCGGTGCAAGCTTACTTAGAAGACAGTGGTTTTACGGTTGATGTTGCCAGTAATGCACGGGAAGGGCTGGAGTTAGCACGGCAAAAGTTACCCGATTTAGTGATTACCGACATCATGATGCCCCAAGTGGGTGGCTACCAGTTTTTGAAGCAATTGCGAGAAGAGCCTCAGTTTAAAGGGTTACCTGTGGTGTTTTTGACGGCAAGGGGCATGACCAGCGATCGCATTCAGGGCTACACCGCAGGTTGCGATGCTTATCTACCGAAGCCTTTTGATCCCGATGAATTGGTGGCGATCGTGACTAATTTGTTGAAACAAGCTGCTGCACGGGTCGCGACCAGTGATGATGAAGGTCACAACATCGCCGATTTAGCGCGCCAAATTGCCGATATCAAAAGTATGCTGACTCAACGAGGCGCTATCGTCCAATCTTCTAGCCCAATCAAACTCGATTTCACCCCCCGCGAACAAAGCGTGCTTGACTTAGTAGTCGATGGCTTAATGAATAAGGAAATCGCCCGTCGCCTCGAAACCAGCGTCCGCAACGTCGAAAAATACGTCAGCCGCCTCTTCGTCAAAACAGGCACCAATAGCCGCACCGAACTCGTTCGCTTTGCCCTAGAAAATGGACTGAATACCTCAATGACAAGGGAAAGTGGCGAATGACGGATGACGAATGACGAATGGGAAAGTGGCGAATGGCGAGCGGCGAAGAGTGAATTCAAAACTCAAAACTTAAAATATCTCCTACGGAGACGCTACGCGAACAAAACTTAGAACTCAAAACTCAAGGCTCCGTACCTCGTACTCCAAACTCCGCACTCTTCACCCCTGCCTCTGTTCGCGCTAAGACAATCATTCCTTGAACGCGAATTCCGTGTTGTCTTAAGGTTTGTGCGGCTGAGACAGCGGTTGCTCCGGTGGTGTAAATGTCATCCAGCAGCCACACCGGACGAGAAGGCGGTTTTTGCAGGAAAGGCTTGCCGATGCTGAACGCTTCCGACAAGTTTTGCTCGCGTTCTGCACTGGATAGCTTGAACTGGGCTTCTGTGGCGCGATCGCGTTTCAAGCCATTAACCGCGATCGGTAACTGGGTAATATGGCAAAAATGTTGTGCTAGCAATTCCGCCTGATTGAAGCCCCGCTGACGCTTCTTGCTGGGGTGCATCGGAATTGGCACAATGATGCCATCCGTAGATGGATGTGTTGATCGCCATGATTCCGCCATCCATCTTCCCAAAATCTCTGCCAAATGAGGATTCCCTTCATATTTCAACGCCGCGATCGCCCGCTTCAACGCGCCGCCATATTGACCCCAAGCAAAGACTGGCAATAGTCCCGATTGCCCTGCATCCGCCGATTCACACCGACACCGCTGAACCTGCCGCTGGCAAGAAATACACAGCGCTTGAGCCTGCGATCGCTGACAAAGAGGACAAGGTGACTCTAGAAATAGCCCCAATAGCTTATTCAACGTCCAAGCTGGATTCATGTCGTTCCGCTCAATGAACAGCGTCTCCTCAAGAGTGCCCGTGAGAGAAGGAAAGTGAACAGGGGAAAGGGTTCGCGTTTTGGGTCTGCAACTGCAACGGATCTGATTCCCTATTCCCAATCTTCATTTCTTCTACAGAATTAATTAATCAAATGAGTTCTGTCTTTTACTATCAAGGGATGTGTAATTTTTTAATTTTGTGAACACGCTGTATCGGCTTGACCAGATTCAACCGGATCAGATAGCGCTGGTGGGGCAAAAGGCGTTTTATTTAGGTCAACTCCTGCAAAAAGGGTATCCTGTGGTGCCGGGAGTGGTGATTCCTGCACCAATTTTTCAGGTATTTTTGGCGCAGGTAGACTGGTCTGATCCGCTATTTGAAGATATACCCAACTCATCGCTGCGGTTAAATATCGAAGATTGGCAGCAGTTGCAGGCGATCGCCCAACATTTGCGCCGCGCAATTTTGGCAACGCCCCTTCCGCCTGATTTAAAGCAGTCATTGGCAGAAATTATGGGTGATTGGCACCCGGCACCGTTGATGGTGCGTCCTTCGTTAGGGTTTACAGGCAGCAAGCGTTCTGATCAGGCAAAAGCAGAACTAGAGCCACTTTTAAGAACCTCTACATTGATGACCAGTCCAGTGTGTAGATTAGAAGACACAGCACTAGAACAGGCAATTCAACGCCTCTGGGCAGATTTTTTTGGGGCTAAAAGTCTGTTTTATTGGCAACGCTTGGGGATTCCCCTGCACCAAATTCAGTTATCCACGTTGCTCCAGCCGATTCCTGCCGCGATCGCCGCTGGAACCTTGCGGTTAGTGAATGACTCGATAGAAATTCAGGCAACTCTGGGTTTAGGCATGGCGATCGCCCGTGGAGAAGTGACTCCTGACCTTTATCAAGTTCACGCCTTAGAGGAAATTATTACTGCAAAAAAGTTAGGGTTTAGAACAATTGCCTATAGAGCGATCGCACCGACTGCCAATTCAGATCTCCTGCAAATCCAGATTCTTGATGCGGCTCAGCAGGAAAACTTTGCTTTAGAGGAAGACCAGATCATTGATCTCGCCAAACTGGGATATCAGGTGTTGGCAGAAGTGCAGTCGCCCGTTGAGCTTGAGTGGGTGCTGCATCCTCAAAATGGAACGCCAACCCTAGAGTTTACTCAGGTGATTCCGCTTAAAGTTGCGCCCTTGCCGTCAACCGTTAAAGTTCCCACTGTTAAAGTTTCAACTGTGACGGCAATGCCCGATCGCGAATCTACTCAGGCGCTCATGCCAGAAGTGTTATCAGAAGTGGTATCAGAAGCGTTATCAGAAGCGATCCTGGTGGCATCAGGCACGGCGGCTTCAGCGGGGCACGCGATCGCCCCGGCTTGGGTTTTGCCCGTAGAAAACGACCTGCCTTTAGAGTTACCCACAGGCTGCATCATTGTGACCACAACCCTGCCGCTGGAGTGGTTGCCCCTATTGAAAAATGCTGCCGCCATTGTGATGGAACAGGGTGGCTTAACCAGCCATAGCGCGATCGTGGCAAGAGCCGTGGGCATTCCGGCGGTGGTTGGTGCGCTCCCTGCAATGACCGCGATCCAGCCTGGAGACTTTCTGTGGGTGGATGGCGATCGCGGTCGGGTATACCGGGTTCCGCAGGCTCTCAAAGTCCATCCCAACTCATTCGCGACTGCGGTTAGTCACAGCCCAGTTCACTCCACCGATTTATCCTCTGAGCCTTGTGAAATTCGTCCGGCGATCGCCACTCAGCTAATGGTCAACCTCAGCCATCTAGAATCGGTAGAACTGTTGAAGACGCTGCCGATTAATGGAATTGGGTTAATTCGAGCGGAACTTTTGGCACCCGCAATTTTGGGAACAGCGCATCCGGCGACCTGGCTTCAGCATCACACTAGCGCCGAATGGATTGCAGGCTTTACCAAACGCTTACTACCGATCGCGCAAGCAATCTACCCGCGCCCCGTTTTTTATCGTTCTCTCGATTTGCGCCCTCAAGAGTCTCGTTCTTTGCCATCCATAAGTGCCAGTTCCCCAGCAGAATGGGGGCTTCGCGGCACTCGTAGCTATCAAGCGAATCCTGCTTTATTCGATTTAGAACTGGCAGCACTCGCGCAAATGCAGCAAGCCGGGGCAAGCAATCTGTGTTTACTACTGCCCTTTGTGCGAACAGTGGAAGAGTTTGAATTTTGCCGCGATCGCGTAAAACAGGCTGGACTGACTCAACACTCGGCTTTTCAGCTTTGGATTATGGCGGAAGTGCCTTCTGTCTTATTTCTGTTGCCCGATTATGTCAACGCTGGGGTGCAGGGCATTTCTTTGGGCACCAATGATTTAACTCAGCTTCTGTTCAATCTCGATCGCAATCAGCCCCAAACAGGCGTAGCCATTGATGAACGGCATCCCGCAGTAAAACGAGCGATCGCCCAACTGATTCGGCAAGCGCAGGAAAACCACATTCCCTGTTCGATCTGTGGAGAAGCGCCTGTGCGTTACCCAGAACTGATTCCCGACCTGATCCGCTGGGGAATTACATCCATTTCAGTGGCTCCTGAAGCGGTAGAAACAACCTATAGCGCGATCGCCCAAGCGGAACGAACTTTGAAGCTGTAAAGCAAATCGCTTCCCGTTCGCTTAACGGGTGGTAGCGAGACGGCGGGGCGATGAAGGCAGAGTTAGATTATTCACACTAAACTCACAACTCCGAACTCCACACCCCATACTTTTCTACAGTCCCATTTCTACAGTCCCATCGGCAACCCAGTAGGCTTGCCTTTGATACTGGTGACAACTCTTCCCCAACCTGCCTCACTGCCTTGATCCCAAAAAATCATTTGCATGGTGCTGTAGGTATAGGCATCATATTTGCCGCCGAAGCCCACATCGTAGGAGTCGCTATAGCCATAGCGGGTGCCATAGGGGTCATGCACCAGCCAAGCTTTGTTTGCAGGATCATGCCCAACAATGACACAGACATGACCCGACCCTTTGTAGGCAAACCCGACCACTACTGGAATGCCAGCTTTGAGAGACAGCAACACATCTTTTGCAGACAGCATATAGGTGAAATAGGATTCAATGCCGAGGTCTTTCAAGGCGTTAGTTTGAGCCTGGTGGTCAATGGTATCGCCATACTTGTTGACCAGCCGCATATAAACGGACTCTGGCTCAGGAAAACCTTGTTGTTTCGCTTGTTTAGAAACATCTCCTTTGAGCAAAAAATTTGCCAACATGGCGTTGCTGGTGGTGTTGCACTGCCGCCAGCCGGGTCCAAAAATTGTGGGGTCGTTGTTTAGCTGAGAACAGTAAGGAACATCTAGTTTGATTACTTGCTTCGCGTCTTCACCTTCGATGGTAATGTGAGGATCATAGACATAGACATCCTGGATCTTTATCTTACCATCTTTTGCGGTGAGTGGAGATGCCAACATTAGGCGAATATGTTGGTTGCGATCGGGGCTGAATTCTGTGACGCTGAAGGTTTTGCCCTTTTCCATGAAAATCTTATCGGCATCTGGCAAATCATTGGCAGCTAGGACGCGCTTTTTGAGAAAGGTGTCTGCGTTAGTAGTTGCTTTGGGCATGATGGTAGGTCTCCCTTAGGTTCAGTAATACTTAGATTTGGCAATGTTTCTGCTGTGAAGCTAGAGCAACTTTTGTTAGATTGCCCCACATTGCGTTATTGCTACCAACCTTTAGATTTCTCTAAATAAAATTTTGGGTAGTCCTGAATCTCAGTGCGGTTGGCTTACAGCAGTTTTCGCCCCCCTAACCCCCCAATTCTGGGTAGGGTTGATTCTCTAAAGAAAGGAAAGGAGTTTTGGGAGGTCATGCTTGAATAAGCGCATGGCTTTGGTCAAAGAATCAAAACCTGAGTTGCGGAAGGCCGTCATTGCCCAAGAGCGCAAGAATGCCAAGAGGGTGG
>JBGTAZ010000045.1:0-19502 GCA_041749615.1 Leptolyngbyaceae cyanobacterium
TGAGTTTTGAGTTTTGAGTTCGGAGTTCGGAGTTCGGAGTTCGGAGTTCGGAGTTCGGAGTTCGGAGACGCTACGCGAACGTAATTCGGAACTTTCTTTGACGTGCTGTCCCAATTCGGCGATCGCGATCGCTTCGGAAACGGTGCGTCGATAGCCCATCCATTCTTCGGTGCGAATGCCCCACTGCCGGGAAAGATACAGATCCTCAGGGCGATAAAAAACTTCGGGCAGGCTGTCTAATAAGGGATGGCGACTTTGCCCGTAGTGCAGCACAATTCGCCCAATGTTAATCAAGTAGCAATAGGCAATTTCGTGGTGACTGGGCGCAATTTGGGAGCCATCGGTGGCGATAACGGTGTGGGCGGCGGGTGCGGTGGGGATGCTGATCCGCAGGTTAAGCGGTTCGATCGGAGTGGCGGCAGTGAAGGTAATGCGATCGCGCCACTGTTCTTGCAACATCACCAGTTCATCCTGTTGGCGATAGGCTTTATCCAGCAAGGTTTGCGATCTATCTAGCCGCAATCGGGTTGCAGCGGCTTCTTGGCTTAAGTGCTGGCTAATTCCCTGCATTTGTTGCGCTAACTTGGTCAAATCCAGCATTTATCACGCCTCAATGCTACCCCTTCACTGATAGCATAATTCACCTGTACTGGATTGACGCGCGATCGCGGAGAGTCATTTTCTTAGAGGCTAATATTTGACCGCTTCTCTCTCCTCTTCCCTTGCGGCTCGAAGAAGCTTAAGGCGTTTCTGTTGCGGTATCATCTTGATTTCGCCGTGCGACTTCTAGGGAAACTTCGCTGTTTTTGCGATAGGTTACCACTCGGTCTTGAGCCGTTTTATAGCGCTTATCGGTGCTAGGCACCGTTGCCATCAAGTCAGAGGCTTTTTGCCACTGTGCGGCTAAGCCCAGCCATTCTGCCGAGGATTTAGCAGCTTGACTAGCCTGAGAGGTGCTTTCTGCCAAGCGTACAGCTTCCACAAACGCATCGCCTGAAACCGCAGAAGTAGAACTGCCCCCCGAAGACGGCGATGGACTGACGGGGTTAGCCGTTTGAGACGCAGGATTAGACTGGACAGCAGTTGACTGACGCTCCGCTGGCAACTCGTTTGCAGAAGACGTGCCGAACCGAGTATAAAAAAACCAACCCCCTGCTAGCAAAAGACAACTAACGATCGCGCCTCCAATCACGCCACGGCGAAACTGACTTTGTTCTCGCTCTTTGCTGAGCCTTGGCTTCACGACCGAAGCCTTTGTCACATCAGACCTTGCCTGTGCCGCGCTGCGATCGCTCCAATCATCCGACCATTGCTTCAAGAGGTTCGGCTTCTTCAAGACAATTTCTTCCGACCACAACACTTGTTTGACCGGATCGCGGCTAATCTCATCCAGCCAAAGCAACTGCTGTTCTCGCACAATTCGGCTGTTGATGTTGACTCGACGAATATTGCGCGGCGCGATCGCCTCCAAAATTTGCCGAATTCGCTCCACTAACGGGATTTGGTCTAGCTGTTCTAGCGTCACCCCTTCGCACAATAGTTGCAGAATGCCATCGGCAAAAATAGCACGGGTTCGCACGCCAGAATCCGCTAGTTTGTCATTCAGCACTTGAATGATGGCAGCAACGCTTCCCTGCTTTGCCTGCTTGAAAATGTCGTTCGCCTCGTTCGTCATGGCTCATCCGTGGCAGATAACATCGCATTCACCGCGCGCGCGAAGCGAGTCTGGTGCAATGCTTTGTTTTGTTTTGTTGACTAAAGTTTTGATACTAATGATTCAATTGTTTCTTTGCATTTATCACGCTGTTCTTTTGCAACCTGTATTTTCTCTCCATACACTTCATAGGTATGCTGAGCCATTTTACTAAGAGGTAAACCTTGGTTTGCGGCAACCACGCCAGCGCTATTGAAATCCCTTAATTCGATACTATAAGCAGCCTCGAAATCCCTCACACTGTTAATCTCAGTGGATGCAACTTCAAATTTATCAGGATTATTTTTGAACTCAGTATACATTTTTTCAATAGCTTCATTTGACAACGCCTTAAATGCATGTGCAGCGCCTTTTTTTTGTGTGAACCTGTTTCCGAGCAAAAATGAAATTTTAGGCAATTCGAGGTTATGACTTTTTGCTTTAGAGGCAAAGGTGTACTTACCATAAACGGGATGACTTATTGATGTACCCCAAATCAGATTGAACAATCCAGTAATTGCGAAAATAGAAGAATCGTCAGCATTTATGGGAACAAGCAATTTATCACCACCGACTATTGCCAATTGGGTGTAGATTGAAAAGCTAGGATTTGTATCAATAAAGTAGGTGCAAGGTCTTTCTTGATTTATTCTTTTTTTAGTCAACTCTCGAATTATAGAGTGGATTTTTATCCATGGATTATCTGCCGCAGATAATGGAGTAGCCTCCGCCCGCTCAGAGAGCAGGGGTGCGATAAGCTCGAGATTTCCATCGCCAGAAATCAAGTATAAATTATCGCTAACATTATTGTTCACTGAACTCAATTGAGTTGTGAATTTATTTACGTCCGCATCCCCCTTGAGAGTGGCCTCCGTGATATAACCAACGATGCTTTGTGGCTCATCTTTCGATATCAGCTCTTGAAGTTTCGCTTCACTCTGCTTGCCCCCTCCCATCAACATTGATGATGAATTTGCCTGCGGGCACATATCCACAACAATTACATCACGATCCAAATTTTTTTCTGCATAAACCGATGCCACATGAAAAGTGATCGTACTTTTCCCGACCCCACCTTTATTGTTCCACATTACATAACTTTTATTTTCTTCCACAATTTAACCCTAGTTTTATGATAATTTGAGCAATCTGACTCGGTAACATAACTACTGAATCAACGCTTTGCTTGAACCGCTCGTTTCCCAATCTAATGGGCTAAAAATAATTGCAAATGCAAACCCTGCAAAAGTTGTAGTCACGACTGTATCGTAAATTACATATTTTGCGATAGATATGATTTGTGTGAATACGATAACTCAAGTTGGCAGCAATGCAATGCTTAACTTTGCAAATGCTGACAGTCGTTGAACCGATAGACTTGCCAAAGATCCGTATTAAACCGATTTTGGTCGGTGCGCTCCCAGCGATCGCGATCAATCCAAAACTCAAACAGGGCAGTATTGTGGGCACGCAGTCGCCAAGAGCGATCGCTGCCCATTAGTTCAGCAATTAAGTGTTGCAAAATCCAGCTATGAGTCACGATCCAGATGCGATCGCCATTCCGATGCTGCTGTAGCAACGTTTGGATAAATCGCCGCGCGCGCGATCGGGCATCTTCTAGCGACTCCGCCCCCGGAATCAAAATCCAATCCGGCGAACTTTCCAGCCTATGGCAAAGATCAGGATAACGACTAACCGCCTCCGCCCACGTTAACCCCTCAAAAATGCCGTTTTGAAATTCCTTTAGTTCATCTGCAAGCTGCACTGGAATTTTGCGGCTAAACCCCTCTCCACCATCCCCAGAAATCGTTGTGGCATCAATCAAATCGCTTACCGCCGCCGGCAGCGGCGCAGTCAAAAAGTAATCCACCAAAATCTGGGTCGTCTGCGCTGCCCGCTTCAACGGACTGGTATAAACCTGCGAGGGGTGCCATGCTTCGGTAAGCAACCGCCGCGCCAGCTTTTCCGCCTGCCGCCTGCCCACCTCAGAAAGCTCAAACTCTCCATGCCCCTGCATTCGTTTTTCTTGGTTCCCCACCGATTGAGCATGACGAATAAACAGCAGTTTCATCACTCCCTGCATAAGCCCGTCCTACAAACTCCCCAACCCCTTAGTGTTACGCAAACTGTATTATTCACATGTCGTACCTGTGCGATCGCGGCTGATTTTGGGCTTAATAAGAAAGATTGCAGCATATTTACACCCCCAACGCTTATGGCATTACTACAACATAGTTCTGAAACCGCAGTCGTTGCGACTGCAATTGCATTGGCTCAAATGACTCGAGTAACAGATACGCGACCTTGGGGTTCCTTCACCATTTTGGATGAAGGAGTCGGCTACAAAATTAAACGAATTGAAGTCAATCCGGGGCATCGTCTGAGCTTACAAATGCACTACCATCGAAGTGAACACTGGATTGTGGTGTCTGGCACGGCAAAAGTCACCTGTGATAATCAAGAAACTATGCTGTGCAGCAATCAATCAACCTACGTTCCTCAAACCAAGGTACATCGGTTAGAAAATCCTGGGGTGATTCCTTTAATTGTGATAGAGGTACAGAATGGGGATTATCTCGGAGAGGATGATATTATCCGTTTTCAAGATGATTATACCCGGCAGTAAATCAGTTCCGGTAATAGATTAGCGATTTGAATGCATCACATCTCAATTCGGACAGCCAATATTCATCAGGCGATCGCGTTTTACGAAATGCTCGGTTTTACAGTGAACGAGCGATTTACCACAGGTTACACCCTTGCCTGCTGGATGGAAGGACTGGGGGGACGCATTGAACTGATTCAAATCCCCCAGCCCAAACCCGCCCCCGATGCCTTTCACGACGAACATTATGTGGGTTATTACCATCTTTCCTTTGACCTGACTGACCACACGCCTGACCTTTCCACTTGGCTCAACACACTCAAAGATCAGTTCAGCCAAGCCAGCCAAGCCATTGCCGCTGATCCATCCCCACTGCAACCCCTTCAAATATTGTTGGAGCCAGAGCAGCAAATGATTGGCGATCGCGTTTACGAAGTTGCCTTCATCGCCGACACCGACGAACTGCCGCTAGAATTTATTCGATTGTTGAAATAGGGAAGAGGGAACAGGGAAAGTTTTGAGTTTTGAGTTTTGAGTTTTGAGTTTTGAGTTTTGAGTTTCACATTCGCCCCTCGTCATTCGCTATTCCCCTCTCGCCAATCGCCCCTGACCCCTCGCCTTTTTTATGGATATTGAGCCTTTCTTTGATAACTGGTGCTATTTGCGAACTGAGCTAGGCTGGCTCGATCGGGTGTTAGCGACTGCGGTGGCGCGGCAGCGAAAGGACACGAAGGAGATTGAACAAGTGGCGCGATCGCAGGCAGATCGGGTCACAAGTCACTGGTGGAAAGGCATTGTGAGTTTGGATGGCACAATTTCATCGGATTCACCGGCGGATATGCCCCGCAAGGGTGGCAGTGGAGCGAGTTATCAGCAGCAGATGGAGGCAAAAATTCGAGTCAGTCAGCAGCACGGGGTTGCCCTAGGGTTGCCGACTCTTTGCCAACGGTTAAGCCTGACTCCCTTCGAGAAAAATGTGGTGCTGATGGCGTTAGCGCCGGAAGTGAGTCGGCGTTATGGCAAACTTTACACCTTTTTGCAAGACGCAAACCCGATCGCTTCATCTGGCTTGCCAACAGTGGATTTATTACTGCGGCTGTTGTGTCGTAATGATGGAGAATGGCGATCGGCACGGCTGGCATTCGCAGCCAATGCAACACTGGTTCAACACGATATTTTAAAGTTGCCAACCTCCAGCACGGAGTCATTTCTGGATCATCCGATTAAGTTGGCTGATCCGATTGTTGAATACCTGCTAGCTGATCAGCCGGATGTGACCTTGCTCGATCGCTGGCTGCACAAAACCAAGGCTCTCAGCACTGAGCCTGTTTTACCTGCCTTAAGTTTAGACACCTGGGAACCTGAGAATCTGAAATCTGGTGTGAACACAATCGCGAGTGTGCCGATCAATCCGACCCTTAAAGAATCGCTGTGGTCGAAGCTCGTTTTACCCGATTCGCTGATCGCTTCGCTGAACCATTTGGGCGATCGCATTCAGTATGCTCACCTGGTGGATCAGCAGTGGGGTTTTCAGGCTTGTGATAATGCAGATGACCTAGGCAGTGTCGTGTTGTTTGTGGGGGATAGTGGAACGGGAAAAACCATTGCAGCACAGGCGATCGCCCAACAGTTGCAAGTTCCTTTGATTTCCGTTGATTTGGCTTGCCTCAATCTAGCTGAACAGCGGCAGTTGCTTTTGGACTGGATAACGGAGGCACCGACTGTGTTGCTGGTCAAGTCGGCTCAATCTTGGTTGGGAAGAGATGCAATGCTGGCGGCAGAGCTACAGTCGTTTCTATTGGCTCGTCACCGAGCAATCGCCCTCACAATTTTTAGTGCCACACGAAAGGAACTGATTAAACCAAGCTGGCAACAACAGATGAGCCAGATTTTGATCTTTTCCAAGCCCGATCAAAACAGGCGCTTCACACTGTGGCAACACGCCTTTCCCGCCCAAGCACTTTTGGCGGATGACATTGACTGGAACGCCTTGTCGCATCCGTGCTTGAACGCGGGAGAAATCCGAGCGATCTCCCGTGAAGCCGCAATCTGTGCCGCCGCAAATGGCTCTGTCTCAATTGGAATGGCTGAGTTGCGACAGGCCTGTCGGTTCAGAAGCATCAAATTGTAGTGTAGATGTGAAAGTTAGTGAATTGGAGGGGCAATCTCACTCAGGTAAGTAGGTGTCTAATCCATCTGGTAGACTGAGGCAGTAATTTTTCGACTAATTTTTCGACTAATTGATGACTGAGCAGCGGGACGAGTTTGATAGTCCTTGGAAGGACATTTTGGAAGCTTACTTTCAAGATTTCATGCAGTTCTTCTTTCCCCAAATTCATGACGATATTGACTGGAGTCGAGGGTATGACTTTCTCGATCAAGAACTGCAACAAGTGGTGCGGGATGCAGAACTAGGAAAGCGATTGACAGATAAACTCGTCAAAGTCTGGAAACTCAGTAGAGAAGAGACTTGGGTCTTGGCTCACATCGAAATTCAAAGCCAAGAAGAAAGCAACTTTAGTGATCGCATGTTTGTGTACTATTACCGTCTGCGGGATCGATACAATCAAAAGATCGCCAGTCTAGCGATCCTAGGCGATGAGCGGGAAACCTGGCGAACCCAACCGTTTCAGACAGAATTGTGGGGCTGTCGTGTTTTGTTTGAGTTTCCGATTATCAAGTTACTGGACTATGCGCCGCGTTGGTCAGAGTTAGAAGCTACTCGAAATCCATTTGAGATCGCAGTGATGGCACATCTGAAGACGAAGGAGACGCGCCATGATGCGGTCGCCCGGAAGGAATGGAAGTTTCGGTTGACGCGGCGGCTATATGAGCAGGGCTATGAGCGGCAGGATATACTGAATTTATTCCGGTTTTTGGATTGGATGATGGAGTTACCGGAGGAGTTGAAGCAAGCCTTTCGCAACGAACTTGAGCAGTATGAGCAGGAGCGGCAGATGCCTTACGTAACGTCGATTGAGCAAATGGCAAAGGAGCAAGAGCGGCAAGCGATCGCCTGCAATCTTCTTCGAGAAAATATACCCTTGGAGATCATCGCTCAGGCGACTGGACTGACGATCGCTCAACTTCAACAACTTCAAGCCAGTCAGCAGCATGACTAGCGATCATTCCTCAGAGTCCGCTAATGTCATCAGATTGCTCACCATCCTCCGACTGCTAAACCGACAAGTAGGAGAATTGTCCAACTCAGTTAAGTCGCAAATCAAAACACTTTTGATCACTCAATTGGAAGCCTTAGGAGAAATATTGCTGGATTTTAGCAAGAAGCAGACTATTAACTAGAAATATCGGTAGTTATGCCGTTTTGAATTTTGAGTTTTGTTCGCGTAGCGTTGACCTAGGAAATATTTTGAGTTTTGAATTGTAGAAGCTTTAGTCAGTCACGGTCTCAACCTAACATCTGTCGCATCCTCTATTTAAATTGGGATCAGTTCGCAGGCTTAGCGCGATCGCGGAAACAAGTTTTGCCAATCGCCAGCGCCAAACTCTTTTTGAAATTCGCTGACCAGCCACGATCGCGATTTACCTTTGCGTTGGGCAATGCTAACCAGATAGCGTTGATAAAGCCGCTGCTCATCGACAGTGGGATAGTTGCCGAAGGTGGAATTTAGGCACCAAGCATCTTCTGGCGTTATGCCGTGCTTGTCATAAAACAATCGCAACGCAAAATCGGGAGCGAGTCCTTCTCGAAAACACTTTTGCCGCAGGCGATGAAAGGAGGCGATTAACTCAGCGCGATCGGGCAACTCCAGCAGTTCGCGGGACTCGTTCACTACTTCCACCAACTCACTGGTATGGATTTCCTCTTCCCGCTCTAACCATTGATGTCCACATTCTGGGCAGACCATCACCGATGCCCAGACAATGCGACCACAGGCGGGACACTGTTTCTTAGGAGCAACGCCGGGTTCATCGGGTTCTGTGCTGGTGGGCAACCGATAGCCGTAGATGTCTTCTGGAAAGCCTAACCGCTGGAGATTCCCTGCCTGATCCAAAATGATGCCGTGGGTTTTGCCCGTTTTAGGCGAGATTCGCATGACGCGACCGATTTGCTGCTGATGCAGAGCGCGTGACTGGGTAGGACGCAGCAGTAGACCCACTTCGACACTGGGTTCATCGAAGCCAATGCTGATCACATTACAGGAGGTCAAAACCGTCAAGCTGCCATCTTGCAGACTTTTGTAGAGCTTGTGTCGCTGTTTGATTGGGGTGTTGCCGTCTACGGTGTCGGCGGGAATATTGTTAGCACGAAAGGTTTCGGCGAGGTGCTGGGCGTGTTCCACATCGACGCAAAAGGCGATCGTGCGGCGATCGGGGGTGAGGCGGTGCCATTCTTTGACGACGCGCTCTATCAATTCGGGGCGATCGCAGGCGTGTTTCAAATCTCGCTCATCAAAATCTCCGGCGATCGTCCGCACGCCAGCCAGGTTGATTGGGTCGGGCATTCCGTAATATTTCATCGCGGCAAGAAAGCCCATCCGCTGAAGCGCCGAGGGGATGGGGGAAGCCACCAGAGTTTCCATGTGGTCGCCCAGTTGCTCTTTACCTAGCCGATAGGGAGTTGCCGTTAGCGCCAAATGTACCGACTTGCGATGAGTTTCATACAACAATTGCTGCCCTACCTGACTAAAAATTGTGGTGTGCCCTTCGTCATACAAAATCACATCAGCGTGCCAGGTTTGCCACCAAGTCCGCTTCAGCATGGTTTGCACACTGGCAATCTGAATCGGCGCAGTGGGGTCTTCTTTCCAGCCCGCTTTAATGAAGCCACACTCCAGCCCAAAGTCGCGCATTTTATCGTAGGTTTGCCCGACCAGCACATCTAAATGCACTAAGAACAGCAGCCGAAATCCTCTGGCGCGAGTGTGGGCGCAAATTTGCCCCGCAATTACGGTTTTTCCGGCTCCGGTGCCTGCCACGATCGCCACCCGTCGATAGCCTTGACTTAGCTTTTCATATACCTCCTTGACGACTTTAAGTTGATAAGGGCGGAGTATGGGCAATTTGGGAACTTCGGGAGCAGAAACAAGTGACATTAACAGGGATTATTCTAGACAACAAGCCGTCGAGATCGCCTTGCTGCAAAGGTGAGCGATCGTTATTCTACAGTCTATTTTCTATAAATTAGATCGATTCAGAGCGTCCTTTAACCGGCTTCACTCCTGCAAAACTTTACTTGAGTAACCCCAACCAGGCTTCTAGATCTGCGATCGCCCCAAAATCTAACAACGCCTCCCCCAGGTTTTCTAATTGCTCCAATGAAAGAGTGCTGATGCACGATCGCAACGCTTCGGGCAGATCGCCCACTTGCCGAGTCACCAACCGCAGAATCAGCGATCGTCCTGCTTCTTGCCTGCCTTCTTCCAAAATCTCTTGCACAATCACAGACTCACGCATCATGCCCTCCCGAAATATTTGCCGAATCACCTCTCCCTCAAATTTTAACCCAGCCAAGATTTTGGCATAGTCCAAAACTTCTTGACGGCGGCTATCCTCTAGCTGGTTGACTCGTTGCGCGACGGATTGCAACACAGGTTCGCTTGCTCGATAACTATGCTGAGTGGCACCCATCACAAACGTCGTTTCAATCACCGTTTCGTCGGGTGGCGGCAACAACAGCACTACCACTTGGGCGATCGGTAAGCGATGGAGTCGGTAAAGCCTGACCCAATAATCCAACATCCGCAAGGGCATCGGTGGGTTTGAGTCCCACCGAGTTTGAAACTCCAGATGCAGAATTTGTCCTTGCAGTTGCAGGAGGGTCACATAATCCGCACGTTCGCGTAGCGTGCCGTAGGCATTATTGGCTCAATACTCAACTCTGTTTTAAGGACTTCCACCACGGGTTGCGGTGTGCCTAAAACCCAACTAGCAAAATGGTCAGGATACTTTTCTGACAATAGTTTGCAGACATTATCAAACGACATGCAGGTTCGACGCGAATCTTGTTCATCCTACCATTCGCGGCGGTTCTCAACGCGGCAGTGCAAGTCTTCTAACGCGGTTTAAACCCCTGTCCATGCAGCACTTTAGACCAAACGAAGAGTTCTCCATGGTGTCCGCCTGCGGCAAGCTGATTCCCGTGAGAGTGCCATG
Organism: Leptolyngbyaceae cyanobacterium; assembly: GCA_041749615.1. Classification (GTDB taxonomy): domain Bacteria; phylum Cyanobacteriota; class Cyanobacteriia; order Leptolyngbyales; family Leptolyngbyaceae; genus ULC077BIN1. The sequence continues at coordinate 10,416 of JBGTAZ010000045.1, forward strand.
CCAAACAGGAGAAGCCTTGGGGCGCACCTTCTAGCGTCAGGGAAAGTGTTTTAGCTTGATGCCATAAACAAAGCAGCCCATCCTGTGACGCGGAAGCTAACAAGAAGGAATGGGGTTGAAAGGCGATCGCGCAAATTTTTTCACGATGGGACTCCAGTTCTGTAGCATTCCACCCAATTTGGTCATCTTGGTCTTTTTCCCATCTCACCATGTTCTCTCCACTACTGGCAACGAGCAACGGTGCACCCGATGGAGAGGCTTGATCTGACCAAGCTAGGTGGCTCACCTTGCCGGGGAATCCCTGCATCTGCCAAGGATACTCAACGCCCCACTGCCAGACCATCAGGGTACGATCGAGTCCACCAGCCGCGAGATAGGTGCCATCCGGCGACCAGGCGATCGCCGCACTCGGTGCCATGGTTTCCCAGTCTTGTTCAAGCTCCCAGGTTTGGGTGTTCCAAATGCGAATACTGTTTTTAACCGCGATCGCGAGTGCTTGTCCATCGGGGTGCCAGTCCAAACCCTGAGCCGTGGCATCCAGGCTCAAAGTTTCGACAACCTGAGATTGCTCTGCATCCCAAATTTGCAGACAAAAGCCCAGTTGAAAAGCGAGATAAGGGTGAGTCGGACTCCACGCTAGGCGATCGATCCAGGTTGAGCGAGTCTCCAGGGTGGTGATCAGCACGGGTGAGTCGGGCTGTAACTGCCAGATTTTGACCAAGCCTTGCTGTCCGGCGGCGGCTAGAAATTTGCCATCATGGGAGAAAGCAACGCAGTCGATCGACTGTCCACTACTGGCGTGTAGCACGGTGAGATGCTGCGATTTGACGTTTAGCAGACTGACTTCCCCTGCCGCCGAAGTTGCTGCTAGATAGTGACCATTGGGTGACCAGGCGATCTCGGTGACATAGTCCGCCAGCATTCCCTGCCAGTGGGGATTAAATTCACCCTGCTTCTTTGTTTTCACACCAAACATGCCCGAAAATCCTCTCGCAGTTGAGCTTCGTTTAAGTTACGACCGATAAAAACCAGTTCGTTTTTGCGGGTTTCTCCGGTTTTCCAGGGGCGATCTGCCTTGCCATCAAATACCATATGAACGCCCTGAAACACAAAGCGATGATCTTCACCTGCGATCGTCAAAATGCCTTTCATCCGAAAAATATCGGCTCCCTGCGTTTGTAGCAACTTACCGAGCCATTCGTTGAGCTTGATGCCATCGATTTCACCCGATTCGACAATCGCCACAGAACCCACGGTTTCATCATGTTCGTGAGCGGTTTCGTTGAGAAAATCCGGGTCAATTTCCAATGCTCGGTCTAGATCAAACGCACCGATTCCCAGCAACGCATCCATTTCCAGTTCGGCGTTGCGGGTGCGATAGATTTTGGCAAGGGCATTCATGCTGCGAATTTTCCGCTCCAATGCATCTAAGGCTTCGGATGTCACCAAATCAGTTTTGTTGAGCAGCACCACATCGGCAAAAGCAATCTGTTCCTGTGCCTCTTCTGCTTCCCAGTGTTGCGAGATGTGCTTGGCATCTACTACCGTCACGACTGAATCAAGATGGGTTTGCGCCTGCACATCTTCATCCATAAAGAAGGTTTGGATCACGGGAGCCGGATCAGCCAGCCCGGTGGTTTCAATCACTAGATGATCAAATTTATCCCGCCGCTTCATCAAATTGCCAATGATCCGAATCAGATCGCCTCGCACGGTGCAGCAGATGCAGCCGTTATTCATCTCAAAAATTTCTTCATCCGCATTGATAATCAGTTGGTGATCAATGCCCACGTCTCCAAACTCGTTGACAATCACCGCGACTTTTTTGCCATGTTCATGGGTGAGAATGCGGTTTAGCAGGGTGGTTTTGCCTGCGCCCAAATAGCCTGTGAGCAGGGTCACAGGAACCGAATTGACTGTTGCCGTGTTGACCATCGTTTAAGTGCCCACTATAGCTAGGAACGAGAACCATTATCGCTCATAATTCCCGATTTGCCCGATTTGCCCGATTTGCCCAATTTATCTGAGGAAGCCAACTGCTGGGGAGAACCGCATCTCTAGAAGGCGCGCCATTTCAACTGAAGAGAACGCTATTGCGACTTTATCCCTTCAAATTCGGCACTACTTCAAATTCGGCTGGTTATTTTTTCGAGTGATTAATTGAATTGACAAAGCGAGTAGCCCCAGTGCGGCAATTCCAGATACGCCCATTCCCAAAGTTGTCATGCCGATCACGAGGGTTCGCACGGCAGTAGAAATCCTTTGAACAATAAAGTTATCAGATTGGATTTTGTGGGCGGCGAAGGAGAGTGCGATCGCGTGACTCATTCGATACATGCCAAATGCCATGATGCCAGCGATGATGGCACCCATCACACAGCGCTGAGGGGTGAGTGGTTTAGGGGTTGCGTCAGTCGCTGCCATCAGTGCAGGTTGGGGTGTGGATTCTATGGATTGGGGAAGATCACTCATGAAGGTTGCCGATAATGTGATTGCGTCTTTAAAACTATTGGGCGAAAAACTATGGGGCGAAAAACTTATTGGCGAAAAACTATGGGGCGATGTGAATTCCACAGTGGCTAAATTGTGAAACCCATAACTCTAGGTCAGGATCTGCGATCGCCCCTCTCATTTGATCCGATAGCTGTTGTGCCTGCTCCTGAGTGTGCGTCAGCGCAAAGACCGTGGGACCAGAGCCAGACATCATCGTGCCCAACGGTTGCATGTCACGCAACCGATTTTTCAAATCAGCCACTTTGGGATGTTGGGGCAGCACCACTTTTTCGAGATCATTGTAAAGTAACTGCCCAATTTGGGTGCTATCTCGATGGGCGATCGCGCTGAGCATGGCACCCGAATGAACTTCTCGACGACGATTTGCTTGGGCGATCGGTTCCCGCAAATAAGCGGATTCAAACTGCTGCCGATAGGTTTGATATGCCCAGGGCGTGGAAACTGATAAGCTCCGGTATTTCGCCAACACCACGTGCAGCTTATCCAGATCAAGCAGAGCATCGAGTTGCTCTCCGCGCCCCGTTGCCAGGGCGGTTCCGCCCGACACGCAAAAGGGCACATCTGACCCCAGTAACGCCGCCAACTCTTGAATTTCTGGCTGGGTCAGCCCCAAGTCCCACAGCAAATCCAATCCCACCAGCACCGCCGCTGCATTGGTTGAGCCTCCGGCTAAGCCTGCTCCCACCGGAATTTGTTTGTGGATAGTAATGTCTACGGCACCAAACTGAGCGAACGCTTTGGGAAATTGCTGACCCATGAGGTGAGCAGCGCGATATGCCAGGTTGCTCGCGTCGTTGGGCACAAGCGGATGGTCACAGTGAACCCGGATCGTCTCAGTGCCGTTCGATCGCAAATCAATTCGATCTGCCAAATCAACACTTTGCATCACCATCACCAGTTCGTGATAACCATCGGGGCGATCGCCCAAAATCTCCAAATATAAATTGATTTTTGCGGGTGCAATTAAAGAGTAACTACGCATAAAAAGAAAACATTCTCTAATAATTAAACGCTACGAATCAACCATTACCTGATTACTGAGCAAGACCCATTGTTCTACACTTAAATCTTCGGCTCGTGATTGGGGATTTGCGCCCAAGGTTTCTAATAATTGAGACACGCGATCGCGATCAATCAGGCTTTGCAAATTATTTCGCAGCATTTTGCGTTTGCTGCCAAATCCTAATTTAAGCAGAGTTTCAAAAAAACGCGCATCGGTTGCCGCGATCGGGAAAACTCGTGGTCGCAGACGAATTACGGCAGAATCAACCTTCGGAACTGGCTGAAAGGCTTTGGCGGACACATCACAAATAAAGTCGCAGTCGGCTAAGTATCCCACCCGCACCGTTAAGGCTCCAAAATTGGTTGAGCCGGGTTTTGCATTCAATCGCAACGCAACTTCTTTTTGCACCAGCAAAACGATTAACTCAAATGGGTTTTCGGCAGGGCAAGCGATCGTGCCTAATAGCTTTTCAATAATGGGTCCGGTAATGTTGTAAGGAATATTAGCAACGACCTTATTCGGATTTTGAAATTCTGGGAGGGGCGCAAGCGCGGATGGTAAATCTAACGTTAAAAAGTCTTCTTGTAACAGCAGAAAGGTGTCAATCTTGCCTAATTTTCTAATCAATAGTTCACATAAATCTCGATCGATTTCCACGGCAACGACGGAGTCTGCTTGAGGCAATAATTGACGAGTTAATACTCCGGTGCCGGGACCAATTTCTAAAACGCGATCGCCTTGAATCTCAGAACTCGTTTTTTTTAGTTGAGCCGCAGCGACGATGCTGTTCAACGCTTTTTCGCTCTGTAGCCAATGCTGACCAAACTGTTTGCGCGGTGTGGGCACAGGTTTACTCCGGTATTCCAACAACTTCACCCGATCCAACAATCACTTCACCGATCGCAAACGCGGCAAGATTTTCGGCGGCAAAATGCTGAAGGGCTGAGTCTACTTGATCCGGTGGCACCAACACCACAAAGCCGACTCCCATATTAAAGGTATTAAACATCCCGGAAAGGCTGACATCCCCCTCTTGTTTCAACCAATCAAACACAGGCGGCACCGTCCAAGATGCGGCATCAATCTGCACCGATTGGGCTTCTCCCAAACAGCGGGGCAGATTTTCGGGTAAACCGCCGCCTGTGATGTGTGCCATGCCGTGGATATCTAAGCCTGCTAGCCGCGCCTTCAAAATGGGTTTGACATAGATTTGTGTGGGAGTCAGCAGGCGATCGCCCAAGGATTGACCCTCAAACCGTTCAGGGCGATCGCTGAGATTCAAGCCGCGATCGCTAATAATTTTCCGTACCAGGCTGAACCCATTACTGTGAATGCCCTGACTTGCCAACCCGATCGCCACATCACCCACCTGAACCTGGGAGCCATCCAACAACTGACTTTTTTCCACCACACCCACACAAAACCCTGCCAAATCATATTCTCCCGATTGATAAAATCCGGGCATCTCTGCGGTCTCGCCTCCCAGCAGGGCACATCCTGCCAATCGACACCCTTTGGCAACGCCTTCCACCACTTGGGCTAACTGCTCCGGTTCTAAATGCCCAGTTGCCAGATAATCTAAGAAAAACAGGGGTTCTGCGCCACAGGTCAACACATCATTCACACACATGGCGACTAAATCAATGCCCACGGTGTCATGTTGATTAAGGCTGTGAGCCAGTTTCAGCTTGGTGCCAACGCCATCTGTGCCAGAAACCAACACAGGTTGATGGTAGCCACTGGGCAGTTCAAATAATCCACTAAAACCACCGAATGACCCTAAAACCCCTGGACGAGTGGTACTAGCGACCAAACTACGGATGCGATCGACAAACGCCCGCCCCATTTCAACATCTACTCCTGCATCCCGATATTCCATGCAGATCTGCTCGCAACGACTCGGATGTCATTGTACTCTTTCGCCTTCCAGAACTTAAAGGCTTGTTGTTTGAATGGCTCCGTGCATAGCTTAGTGAATGGCTACACTAGATGGCTAGTTTTGCGATCGCAAATATAAAGTTTTGATGAAGCTGGAAACTAAAATCCTGATTCAGCGATCCTCCAAAAGTCTCAACTAGTGGTCTTTATAGTTCCTTTACAGGGATAAATTTCCTCGGAAGCCCTTGGGGATCATCAGGTACCACTGATCCCCAATCATAAAACTTCATGATAGTCTGTTGCAGTTCTCAATTAAAGGAGCGAAACCGAACCGAGTACGGGTTAAACCACGAGATTTCCCGCAGATTCATTCGTTTTTAGCGTTAAAACTACACGCTTGAAACTGGCTAGCTGAAAAAGTGCCGAAAAATGATGCGGAACTCGAACCCCAATGATGTGCCTTTTACCCAATGGATTATGACTCAAAAACTTTTTGGCAGTTTAACTGCGTCCCTGTTGATTGCAACTCTGGGTGTTTCCACCTCAAGTAATGCCGCTCCTGTTGAACCCACTAAACAAGGGTCTAGCGCAGATCTTAAGCAGACAGATCCCAAAGCAACCCCCAGCGAAACCGCAGCCAAAACTGCACATTCATCCAATAAATCTTTGAATGCTGTCACCCAGTCTGAAGAGGTTGTTAAAGTGGGTGAACAAGTTACGAAGCCCAGGCTTGATGGTGTTAAAGACGTAATTGCTAAGGTTCAGCCTCACGAAATCTCTGGACAAAAAGTTGCCACACTCTATGTCCGTAATATTCCAATCCTAACTTTCAAGGGTTCTGCCAGCGCTTTTAAGAGTGATGTCAAGCTTGGAACCCAACTGAAAAAGCCTTCTAACCCGCTTTCTACAAGCGTTCAGTCTTTTAACCGGGCGAAAACGCTTTCCGTTTCTTCCTTAAACTCGCTGCTAAATTCTTCTGAGTCTGTGTCTGAGCTAGACTCACAAGAACTGACCCCAAGCACCATTGAAGCTGGTTTTTCTGAGAATGATCCCGTTTGGAGAGCCACTGCGATCGCGGCAAAACTGAATCAGCTTTATCGCAATGGGCTAGATGCAGACAAAATTACAGTGACGTGGGGCGGTCAAGTCGCTAGTGTAACAGCCGGACGCGATCGCTATTTGATTCAGGCAGCCACTACCAAAATTGCGGTGATTGATGCCAACATCGTCTTGCCCGATTCTACCCGCAATCTCGAAAAAGTTGCGCTTCACGCAACCAACCATTTAAGACGACTCCTCGGCGATGCCTCTCCCCTGCGTGAGGTCACTGGAAAACCAATTGGTTGGAAAAATCCAACCGTTTCCTTGGGAGCCATCCAGTTTAAGCTAACCGGGTTTGCCTCCTGGTATGGACCTGGCTTTCATGGCAACCGCAGCGCTAGCGGGGAAGTCTTTAACCAAAATGCTATGACCGCCGCTCACCGAACCTTACCATTTGGCACACAGGTGATGGTCACCAATATGGACAATGGTCAGTCGGTGATGGTCAGAATTAACGATCGCGGTCCCTTCCACGGAAACCGTATCATCGATTTGTCTACGGCTGCGGCTCGTGTTCTGGGTGTCGTGCAATCGGGAGTCGCCCTCGTCAAGTTGGAAGTAGTCGATTTGAGAAGTGCGGCGGCTGTCGGCAATTAAGCAATTTACTACTAAACCAAAAGTAGGTTAACTAGCTAGTAAAACTGTTCAAACATAGTGAGAGTTTTACTCTCAGAGTTTTTAGGCGTGAATGGCATTGGGGTAGCTATTCACGCTCTATTTTTTGAGTATTTGCAATCTCGCCCATTAGTCCAGTTAGTGGCAGGGTCGAATCAATTCCTTTGCTTTGAATTAGAACCCCAAAATCACCTAAGCCCATTGGATTCATTAAGTTGTGTAAGGCATCGCGCTGTCGAAGAATTTCTTGAATGGATTGAGCGTCTGTTGCAGAAGAATGGCTCAGAGCCGCCAGGCGATCGCCTAAGCCCAGCGCCATCAAAAATAATGCCTGCTTGGTATATCCGACGCGCTCCAGCCCACAAAGTTCCCCCTGTTTTTCTAAAGCGGTGAAATCGACGTGAGCCGTAATATCCTGCTGCCCTAGATTGCGGTAAGGGTCGGAGTGATGCTGATGCTGAAAGTAGCATTGCAGAGTGCCTAAGCGATTGGGATGGTAGTAGCGATCGCTAGGATAACCATAGTCAATCGTTAGCACATAGCCCCGCTGGAGATGCTTGGCAACCGTCGCCATCCAATCCAGAGCTACTAAGTTTACTTCGGTGCGATAGCCATCAGGATAACGGGGCGATTCCCTGGGGGATTGTGGAACGAATTGCAGATCAATTCCAACGAAGTCAAAATACTCAGCAAGCTTTGGAGTTGAAAGATCGCCAACAACTTCTACAAACTGAGTTTGCGAATTCTGCTGATTCACAGAAACGTAAATCTCTTTCAATTGCCCTGCTTCTAGCATCACTTGATGCACCGGAAACGCATCGATTAATTCATTAGAAAAAAAGCAGCCTGTCATTAAACTCGGTAGGTCTGCAAAACCGCACCAATCAATCCAGGCTCCGGCTTCAAGGAAATGCCGTAATTGGTGCTGTTGGGCTTGAATTAGGGTGGGCGATCGCTCGATAATCGCATACTGCAAACAAGCGAAACAATCTGGCTCATGGCGTTGCAGAGCCGTCAACACATCGGCTGCTAGCACCCCCTGTCCGGCTCCCATTTCTACTAGGGTAAAGGGGTTAGGCTGCTGCAAAAGACTCCACATTTGAGCGAACTGTTTGGCTAATAACTCACCAAAATCAGCACTCAAGTGGCACGACGTAAAAAAATCTCCGGCTGCACCGATTTGAGAAGAGGATGACGCATAGTACCCATACTCTGGATGGTAGAGCGCCAAATCCATATACTCTGCGAAAGAAATTCTATGGTGAGGACTCTCGACAATCCGTTGAGTGATAACGCGCTCAAGAGTCCTTTGAATATCGTTTGTTTCCAGTTGCACTGCTTTGTCCAAACCCTGCTGTGGCTTTTATTGTGACACAGCCGCTCAGGTTGATAAGATTGCTGGCTTACGGATCGACGATGCTCTTTGTGAATCGATGCGCTGAAGCGATCGCTATTTATTTTTTAACACCCCATTCCAGAGCTACCCTAGACTGGTTGACAACTACTTCGCTTGGGTGGCATATTCTCGTGTATCCCCATCAAACGAAATCGCAAACTTTCCTTGGGGCTGCATTTCCTTCAGAACTCGGAGGTAAGCCTCCGCGTCGTTTCTGCGGCGAAAGCGAATCACAGCGAGTTGTTTGAGATTGGGGAGCAATTTGCTAATAACCCAAGGATTTAGTCTAGCTTGATAGTCCATAATTCACTTTTCACTCTTAATTAGGTTAATGATTAAGTCGAGCCGGATGAACCACTAGCGCTAGCCAAAAAACACTCTAGCCAAAGGCTGCAAACGCTATACATAGGGCTAGTCGTCGGCTGACACTACTATAGATAGTGTTTAAGATTGGAAACCGCAAGCTTTTTTACAATTCGCAACAAATATGGGCTGGCGCTTCCAAAAAACGGTGCTGGCAGTCTGTTCCGAAAGAATGTATTGATCCAGGGTCTTGAGTGCCCTACTCCGTCTATTCAAA
>JBGTAZ010000046.1:0-9556 GCA_041749615.1 Leptolyngbyaceae cyanobacterium
CTTTCCTCGAACTGCTATATCTTTTATATCTTTGAACTTAGAAGCGGGTAGCGAGAATCGAACTCGCAACTAAAGCTTGGGAAGCTTTCATTTTGCCACTAAACTATACCCGCAGAAAAAGGCTGTGAATCAGAGAATTTACATATTAGCGCATAACTTTCACGAGTGTTCAGGCATAAGTCTTCAGGCATGAGTCTTGCGGTTCAACTAAAGTCAAGCTTGGACGAATAAATAAGCAACGAGACCGCGATCGCAAAATCAAGAATGATGAATCCTTCTCCCCAGCATTGGCATGGAAAACTACACCTCAACTTTGCATGGCAGAGAAATGCCACCAGCCTCATATCCGAGCAGGTGAAAGCACCCCTAAAAGTACAGCGACCATTTTATCCGGAGGGCACAGCCGTCTGTCATAGCGTGGTTTTACATACGGCGGGGGGCATTGTGGGCGGCGATCGCCTGTCCTTTGATATTCACCTACAGCCTCAAGCGCAGGCACTCATCACTACCGCCGCTGCCGCCAAACTCTATCGCTCTAATGGATTGGAAGCCCAACAAAGCATCCAGATTCACATCGCCGAGGGAGCCTGTTTGGAATGGCTACCCCAAGAAACTATTGTGTTTAACCAGGCAATCTATCGGCAAGATATGCGAATTGATTTAGCGCCCGGTGCCTGTTGGATTGGATGGGATATTACCCGCTTTGGGCGCACAGCACGGGGCGAAAAGTTTGTCCAGGGAAACTGGCGATCTCAAACCGAAGTTTGGCAAGACAACCGCCCGTTGTGGATCGATCGCCAATGGTTTCCCGGCAGCGAGGAATCCTTTCAGAGTCCCCATGGATTGGCGGGATGCCCCATTGTGGGTAGTTTCACCTTTGTCGGGCAAATCGTGGAACCTGAACTGGTCGAAAAAGCGCGATCGCTCTGGCGAGGCTCCTCCGGTGAAATTGGCGTAACCCGTTTACTGTGTGGGCTACTGTGTCGCTATCGCGGTAGTTCTACAATGGAAGCGCGGCAGTGGTTGATGGCAGTCTGGCAACTGGTGCGATCGACTCATCTCCAGCGCTCTATTTGTACTCCCCGCGTCTGGCAACTCTAATTAGCGCACAGAATGCAGTCGTGCAGTAGAATAGGACGGTTATATTGTGCGGCACGAACCTTGATTGAGCGGTATACCCTGCCTGCAATGGGCAACCTGTGGACAGACGATTATAAGCTGAAAACCTGGCTGGATGTGGAGATCGCGGCGTGCGAAGCTCAGGCAGATCTGGGCTACATTCCAGCAGAAGCGGTGACCGAAATTAAGGCGAAGGCAAAGTTTGACCCGCAGCGAGTGCTGGAGATTGAGCAAGAAGTCAAGCATGACGTGATTGCTTTTCTGACGAATGTGAATGAGCATGTGGGCGATGTGGGGCGCTACATTCACTTGGGCATGACCAGTTCCGATATGTTGGATACGGCGTTGGCGCTGCAAATGGTCGCTAGCCTGGATGTAATTTTGACCCAGCTTGAATCGTTGATCCAGGCGATCCGATTTCAAGCACAGCAGCATCGTGACACAGTGATGATTGGTAGATCGCACGGGATTCACGCGGAACCGATTACCTTTGGCTTCAAGCTGGCGGGGTGGCTGGCAGAAATGTTGCGCCATCGCGATCGCCTCTCCTATCTGCACAACGATATTGCCGTGGGCAAAATCTCTGGTGCAGTCGGCACCTATGCCAATGTTGATCCACAAATTGAAGCGCTCACCTGCCAAAAATTGGGGCTGCAACCAGACTGCGCTTCGACCCAAGTCGTATCTCGCGATCGCCATGCCAATTTCTTTAATCATCTGGCGCTGCTGACGGCTTCGATTGAACGTATTGCCGTCGAAATCCGCAACCTGCAACGCACCGATGTTTTGGAAGTAGAAGAGTTCTTTTCTAAAGGGCAAAAAGGCTCCTCTGCCATGCCCCACAAGCGTAACCCGATTCGCTCTGAGCGGCTGACTGGGATGGCACGATTGGTGCGCGGGTATGCCGTGGCTGCACTTGAAAACGTGGCATTGTGGCACGAGCGCGATATTTCCCACAGTTCCGTGGAGCGCGTCGCCTTGCCCGATGCCTGCATTCTGACTCACTTTATGCTGGTGGAAACCACGGATTTGGTGAAAAATCTGTTGGTCTACCCCGACAATATGAGCCGGAACATGAATGTTTACGGTGGCGTGGTGTTTAGCCAGCGGGTGATGTTAACCCTGGTGGAAAAAGGCATGAAGCGAGAAGAAGCCTACGCGATCGCCCAATCCTGTGCCCACACTGCCTGGAATAAACCCGACGGCAACTTCCGCGCCCAAATCGAGCAAGATCCCCGTGTAGCGGCACTGCTTACGCCCGAAGACATCACTGCCTGCTTTGACCCACTCCACCACCTCCGCAACCTTGATCAAATCTATCAGCGCTTAGGGATTTAGAGGAGTATTAAAGGCAGCCTCAACTTGAGGTAGATGAGTGTATGCGTTATGCCGTTGTGATTGAGAAAGGCAAGTCAAGCTATGGGGCATATGCGCCCGACTTGCCGGGATGTGTCGCGGTTGCCGAAAACCTACCAGCCTTGGCAGAAGATTCGTAGTCTAAGTTAGCACTCAATCCACTGACGGCGCTCTAACTCAAGTATTTCCAAAGACTCTTCCAAGGACTCCGTTGCAATGGGTTCTTGACATTGCGACTGTTTTGTAAATTTTAGCAGCCGTAGTTTTGCGGGCATTGCTGAATCTAGATATGAAATTTGTAGGGGCACTCCCTGCGAGTGAAAATCATGTCTGCCTTCAGAAATGCCATTTTGCGTATCTATTTGCTGCCCCTCAGAAAATTATGTTGCAAATGAATTCTCATTTGGGAACTCTAAAGGCAATCAAATCAGGGTGTTTGGCAATGAAAGCAGGGGTTAAAAAGCACGCGATTCTTCTAACTCAACCTATCAAAAAACGTGATTTGCACCGTGATTTGCATGGATTCACATTGTTCGAAACATTGGTGGCGATCATTATTATTGGAGTGTTGGCTGCGATCGCCAGCCCTTCCTGGTTATCGCAGATCAACAAGCAACGTCTCAATGCTGCCAAAAATGAAGCTTTTCAAGCAATCCGAACGGCTCAACATAACGCCAAACTCAACCACATTGATTGGCAAATCAGCTTTCGTGAAGTAGATGGATTGGTGCAATGGGTCACCTATCCAGACGGTACGATTCCCGGTAATTCTCCCTGGCGTAGTCTCGATCCCAATGTACGTATTGATAAGGAAACAACCCTCTATTTTGATCAAGCTAATAAAATTTATCGCTTGCGTTTTGATTACTTAGGGCGCGTTAGCGGTCAATTAGGACGCATTACCTTTTCAAGCAAAACTGATAGTAAAACTAAGCGCTGCGTTATTGTTTCAACACTTTTAGGAGCGATGCGAGAAGGAGAAGAACACGCTAGCCCTAGAGATAACAAATATTGCTACTGACGCAGATATTACTAATTAAGGACACCTTAAATAACTCCATGAGTACTGTTTTTCCAAGTTCACATAACAACCCTTGTCTCTCTTCAACATCATACATCTACGCTAAAAACTAATCACAATGCTACAGGTAGTGTCCAGTAATTCTTGCTGAACATTCAAGTCTAGTTTTCCAGATAAATTGTGTTCCCAAATGTCAAAAAAACAGGGCTGAGTAGTAGAATTGTATTAAGAGGCGTAAATTCAAAAAGTTTGCTGGTGCCTTAATTAGAGTGTCCCAAAGTTCATGCAAACAAATCTGAAGAGGTAAATGTACCATTAATCTTTTCAGAGCGATGTACTTGAATTAGAGAGATGAAATCAATTGGTTGCTGAATTAAAAGTCAAGCAGGAAGTTCTCAACCCTCCATTGAAATGGGCTGGAGGAAAACGTTGGCTGGTGCCGACATTGCATAGTATATGGAAGCACTATTCCTCCTGTAGATTAGTGGAGCCATTTGTCGGAGGCATGGCGGTTGCGCTTGGCTTACGACCTCAAAAGGCTCTGCTCAACGATTTTAATTCTCACCTAATGAATTTTTATTTTTGGCTTCAAAAAGGGCTTCATGTTGATGTGAATTTTGAAAATGATTCGTGCTACTACTATTCATGTCGTGAACGATTTAATCAACTTATTCTAAAGGGCGAAGCGAACACTAAAGAAGCTGCGAATCTGTTTTATTTCATGAATCGGACAGGATATAACGGGCTTTGTAGATTTAATAGTAAAAATCAATTTAACGTCCCTTTTGGTCGGTATAAAACGCTTAATTACCCCAAAGATTTTTTAGGATACGCTCCCATCTTGAAGAAATGGCATTTCTCCTCAGTCGATTTTGTAGATTTACATCTGCAACCCACTGACTTTATTTACGCTGATCCTCCCTACGATGTTCAATTTACCCGGTACAGTGCTAACGATTTTAAGTGGGGAGATCAGATCCGCCTAGCTGAATGGCTAGCCTGTCATGGCGGACCTGTTGTTGCCTCGAACCAGGCGACGGAGCGAATTATGGAACTCTATCAAAGCCTTGGGTTTTCAATCACTTTTTTAGATGCACCCAGGCGTATTTCTTGTAATGGCGATCGCAAGCCAGCCAGAGAGATTCTTGCGACGAAAGGAATTCATAAGTTGTAATCTATTCAATCCACCATCGGAGACCTTATAGATCACCCAAAAACAATATAGCTTTGTCATTTTGAAACAAAACAATTGGCTCTAGTGGCGTTGTTGGAAGATCAGGTGTGTGGGCTAACCTCGACGGAGAAGCACCTTCTCCCTCAGGAGCTTCTCCGCCACTGCCGCCACACAAAGGTTTAAATGTGGACGTATCCATGGTTTCGGAACCATTTGTTTGGCAATAAACTGAATAGTTAGTTACTAAAAAGCCTAACGTGGAAGATGCGGAAGTATGGTGGGGAAACTGAGTTAGAAGTTGCGTTTTAGTAGTGTAGGGTTGGGACTGAGTAGGCGTTTTGCCTGAAACTTGGCTCCTTACCATCGAGATTGGAACTAGCATCAATATACTCGTGGTAGAAATCGAAAGGATGATTTTTCCCATTGCCGCGTACCGCATAGTTCTTAAAGAATTGAGAAGTGAAGAGTATGAGCAGAGTTGACTGAACATAGAGATATTCCTTTCCACAATGGAATAGTAGTCACTTTCAATCTAGAGTACCCATTGCATTTATTCCCTATCAATTTAGATAGAGTTTCTTAATGGAACTCAATTTTTTAGATGCTACTTGATCGATCGATACCATTGGGCGAGAGTAGTGGGAGGAATGCCCACAAAATAGCCCAAGATCATGAGTTGATTGACTAAGGTGGTTTTAAAGATGCCGAGGGTTTGCCAACGGCGATCAGAGGTGGAGACCGTAGCAGCCGCGATCGCTACTTTTCCTAGGGCATTCAACCGTCGCACCAGCACAAAATCTTCCATAATGGGCAGGTTGTGAAACCCACCCAGCTTGTGAAACACCTCAGTTTTCAAAAAAAGTCCTTGATCGCCATAGGGCAGGTGTAACCAGTGAGATCGCCAGAAAACGCCCCATTCCACCAACCGCAAGCCACTCTGAGACCCAGCGATCGCTAAATTGAACGCCCCCGCGATTACCCCTGGTTGCAGTAAAGTTTCGTGGATCAGCCCGTCGTAGCCCATGGGTAGGCAAGTATCGGCATGGAGAAATAACACATTAGGCGCAGTGGCGATCGCGGCTCCAGCATTCATTTGAATACCGCGCCCCGATGGGGATTGAATCACGACTGCCCCAAACGCCTTGGCAATTTGAACCGTGTCATCCCCACTGCCGCCATCCACCACAATCACCTCAATCTCTGCGGCGGTCTGCACAATTGCCAGGGTTTTAGCCAAGTGGGCACTCTCATTTATTACTGGAATCACCACTGAGAGTGTTGCCACTAGAAAAGTCACCCTACAACATAAAAGCTGAGATTATTGGCGATCGCCGTGCCCAAATCGCCTCACTTCATTCCCAGGATTGTTTTTTGGCAAGGAGGGCGCTCAGAAAGGCGATTTACATAATTGACTATGGCAGGATACTCGCTAAAATCAAGCTGAAACAGCATTTGACCGTAAGCAAGCAGAGACCCGATCGCCACATCCGCCACACTAAATGATTCACCCAAAATAAACGGCTGATTCTCCAATAAATGATTCAGCATCGTCATATGGCGCGGCAACTCCTTTTCTCGGCTTGCATCTGAAACCATGGCTGGACCAAAAGTAGCATTGGCATAGTTAATCCATTGATTGAGTAGCGATCGCCGCTCCAAGGTTAGATTCGGCTCTCCATATTTTTCTGCTAAGTACAGCAAAATTGCGCCCGATTCCCACAGCTTAAAGTCTCCTTCCACAATGGCAGGCACCTTACCAATCGGATTAATTGCCAAAAAAGCAGGTTGGTGATGTTCACCCGCTGTCATATCTAATAAGACAAACTCATAGGGAAGTGCCAATTCTTCTAAATACCACTGAACAATAGATGCCCGACTGCGGGCACCCCCGTATAGTTTTAACATTCGCTGCTCCATGACAAAAGGGGAATGAGAAATGAGTAGATGGAATAATGGAGCAAGTGCAAACCTCTGTAAAACTCTGCACTTTGCACTCAAAACTCCGCACTGACTCTACAGCACTTTGTGAGTATATTCATGCTGCTTAACGTTATCTTCGGTGCTGACAGTGCGCTGCATGTTCAATACGCGCTTACGCTCAATCGAAAAGTTAAAGTCACTTTTAGCAGTGCCCACAGGAATGTGAGTTTGGGCTACGGGACGAGCCTTGTAGGTGCGGGTTGCGGCAACTAAGCGAAAGGCAAAATCATCGCAAAACTGGGCTTCTGCGGGAAACTCAGCGGGAATGCAAGGGGTCTCATTTGCAAAAACGGAACCGAAGGTCGTCGCGATCGCGTTTGCATAAGAGGTCGCAATTCCCTTGAGAATGGCTTCTAATGCCGCTGAAGGAATCGGCTCGATCACTTGAACTTGATAGATTTCGCCCTCTTCTTTGATAAAACAGGTCGCTAAGCCCAGCACTACATAATCGTCTGCACCAATATCAGACGTATCTAAATCAGCCATTGCAATGGTCATAAGTCGTTTACTTCATCCTCAAGAATGCATGGGCTGCCTAAGGTTGAATTTTATCAACATCCATCGTGGCATAGGGAAGTTATTGGCGCTGGTTAGTGTTTCTTAAAGATTGTGAGTTCTTAAAGATTGTGAGCGCCACTCAAAACTTTTGCACGAGTCACGGGGGCTTTTCGGTCGCGTAGATCCCGAATTCTGCGATCGCATCCGGAGCAACGATCAAGAACTGCGGAGAGATAGGAAGTCGTGTGTAGTTCCCAGGGTTAAACCCCAATCAAGATCTCCTATCAAACGGTTTTTCAGAAATTTGATTTGCAGCCTGTGTAGAAATTAACAGAGAGAATTTTATCTCAATGAGGCTCTGGGGTGATTTGTTTCAGTAGTTCACCCGTTTACTATTAGACACCTAGGCAAGTGACACAAAACGCCAATTTTTTCAAGCGATCGCTCCATACCATTAACTTATATTCACGTGAGAACGGCATGAACCTCCGCATGTATCCAATGCAATCACCCAGTTCTAGACGCTTGCGTCGCGTGACACTCTCTTCTGCGACAGCATTTGCAAATCGAGAACAGCCGATGCACCTTGCGAAACAAAGTGTCTATAGTCAAGCCCTAGAAATGGCTCAAACATCGTCTGCCAAATGGTCGCAGCCACCACTGGGCGCGCCGATCGCTCACCTGAGTCAAATCGACCAAGAAACCCTCCTGCGGCAACAAGCCTTGAGCGATGCCCAACGCGGACACTATGCTGAAGCGATCGACTTATTCACCTGGTTAATTCACTGCAATCCTGAGAATGTTAGTAGTTTCAACAATCGCGGATTGTTGTACTTTCAAACCGGAAAATTTCATCAGGCATTAAAAGATTATAACCAAGCCCTGCACCTCCAACCCCGATTGGCAAAGGTATATAACAATCGAGCCAATTGTTATGTTGCTATGGGAAATTTAGAAGCCGCGATCGCAGACTATGAAACATCAATTGATCTCGATCCGATTGATATTCGGGCACGCCTAAATTTGGGAATTACATTCCGAGATTTGGAGCAATTTGAAGCGGCGATCGAAACCTTTGATCTAGCCCTTCAGATTAGTCAGTTTTTGAATACTACTGATTTAGTGGGAGTGCCTGCCGCTGTAGATGGGCACTTATACGGCGAGCGGGGGCGCACTTATCATCTTTGGGGCGATTGGAACTATGCCATTGCAGATTATGACCGTGCCCTATCTCGCTTGCCCATTGCAGGCTCTAAAACCGATGCCTCCTACAAACGCCGCTTCCAAATCAACAACTGGCTGGATGAAATCCTCAAGCCATTGGGAGAATAATACCGTTTTGAATTTTGAGTTTTGTTCGCGTAGCGTCTCCGTAGGAGATATTTTGAGTTGCAAGACAAAGAAACATTGCCGCCTTAAACTCTTAAGAAATTTGGCATCTTTATTGAGTGAGCAAGATTTTCTGTGCTCTAATTTCCTGCTTGTTCTGAGGTTCTAGGCGGATTTAAAGCCTTTACAGCAGCAGCAGCAGGAGCTTTCCAGACAATTTGCCGACGGCGCGGATCAATACGCCCGGTTAACTCTTGCATTGATTCGCGCGCTTGGCTCGGATCGAAGTAATAGCTAAATTTTGATTGCACTTGTTGGACGCGGTTGCCCGTAGACTTCACTGCTGCTTGAAGTTCTTGTAGTTTAACTTCTTGGGAAGAGCGATAAGGCAATAGCTGAAACAGCGCACCAATAGCTGCGATTGAAAGCACGGCATTCACTGTAATCTTAGCGGCTGTTTCGCAGGCGATCGCTCGGTAAGGCTGTGCCTTTCTACGAGGCTGTGCCTTTATCTTTGCTTTCGCTTTGGGTACGACCCGCAAAGGTCTCGCTGATTTGGGGCTGGGTGTTGGCTGCTTCAGTGCGTACATACTAAATGCTCTAGCTCACTTGAGAGCGGGGTTAAATCCCCTACACTTTACTTCATTGTTCCCAGTTGGGGGCAAAAAACCAAAACTAATTTTCTGCTAGGGCTAAGTTGATCCCGGTAGTAGGTGAATTTTTCCAGATTAAATCATCGATAGTTGTGAATACAATCCAAGCTGGGTCACTCTTTGCGAATCAATCCACTCTTGCGAATCAATTCACTCAGCGCTGAGCGATCGCTTTAGCAGGGTGTTGGGAGTTTTTAAAAACTAAGCCCATTCTGCTTCATTAGATGTCTACTGAACGGGACTAAATCTCAAAGAACTTGGATTAACCGCCGCGCTAATTGTAGAACCAACTCTGCAAAACAGGCTAAGTATGGCATTCCTATCCTTGCCTCACCGAAACACAACGCCCTCACCCTAGCCGTCTCCCAATGGGAGAGTGAACCAGAAAGATCAAGATTTAACTCTCCTCTCACACTGGGAGAGGGT
>JBGTAZ010000047.1:0-14269 GCA_041749615.1 Leptolyngbyaceae cyanobacterium
GGAGGGGCAAAGAATAGCCTCAAGAATGTGTGGCAAGGTGGATCTGTGTCGGGTCGCTATACTAGCATCATCCCTTACTGGCAAGTTGTCATGGTCATCCTTCAGATTCGTCAACTTGTCGTTCAGCCTGGACAACGAATCCAGCTTCAAGATGTTATTTGGAACGAGTTTGAAGCCATTCTCGACGAGCTAGGGGATAAACGCGCGTGTCGAATTGCGTATAGTGATGAAACTTTAGAGATTCGGATGCCGTCACCAAAACACGAAAAAGCCAAGGTTTTGATTGGTGATAGGGTCAAGATTTTGCTGGAGGAGCTTGATCTGGATAACGAGTGTTTTGGTTCCAGCACCTTCAAGCGCCAAGATATGGCAAAAGGAATTGAACCCGATGATTGTTTTTACATTGAAAACTCTGCCCAAATGATTGGTAAAGATCGGATTGATTTGACCATTGACCCACCGCCGGATTTAGCGATTGAGGTTGATGTCACCTCCAAAACTGGACTCGATGCCTATCAGTCACTTGGTGTTTCAGAACTGTGGCAATTTGAGAACGGACGATTACGAATCAGCGTGTTGCAGAATGGGCAGTATCAATCTGCCAGTTCCAGTCGTTATTTTCCCAATTTGCCGATAATTCAAGGAGTATCTCAATTTATTGAGCGCAGTCAAACGGAAGGACGCAGCCAAACTCTGAAAGCGTTTCGCCAGTGGATACGAGAATTCATTCAAAGGAATACGCCCTGAGTTTCAGGTAATGCGATCGCGCTTACCTCACAGTGGAAGAATGGAATCGGGTTGAAAAAATCCTCTGGT
This sequence comes from Leptolyngbyaceae cyanobacterium, assembly GCA_041749615.1. Classification (GTDB taxonomy): domain Bacteria; phylum Cyanobacteriota; class Cyanobacteriia; order Leptolyngbyales; family Leptolyngbyaceae; genus ULC077BIN1. The sequence goes on from JBGTAZ010000047.1 coordinate 817, forward strand.
TCGGCAACGTTGGCAATTATTTCCAAGGTTCGCCTACGGGCAAGCTGGCACATAAGTGATCATTCCGCTAGTGCTTGCAAAAGTAACACCCGTATTTCTGTTAGCAGCCACATCCATCAGACCTGTTCCAACAACAGCTAGGGTGTTGGGGCTACCCAGCGGATTTGTGAAGTCAAAAGTGGTTAGTGTATTGCCAGTCAAGTTAATGCACATCGTTTGGGGTGCCAATGGCACATTTGTCGTTTGGGCTTGAAAGTTGAAGCTTGGGTTGCCAATCAAGGTATTGAGTCGGACATCGGCGACAATTTGAGGCGTACCCAGCAGGAAAAAATTGTCTGTGATCACCCAAATTCCCCGCTGTCCATTGTTGCTGGAGTTATTACCTATAATCTCCACTCTTGCGGTTGTACTGCCTCTCGCCTGTACCTGAACGCCATTTTGTCCATTGTCGCTGATGGTGTTGTTGCGAATCGTGCCCGTTAATCGCGCTGTAGTGGGGTTGGCGATGGGTATTGCTTGTGAGCCTAACCGAATATCAATCCCTTCGTCACCGTTGTTGCGAATAGTGTTGTTTTCAATCAGCAAGTTGTTGACTACCGCATCCTGCTCTACGGCGATCGCGATGCCATCACCGCGCACCGGAGCCGCACCGCCGTTGTTTTCGATCGCGTTCCCAGAAATCGTGATATTGGCAGTAGCCGCCGTGGTCGTGCCGCTAGGTCTACCCGCTAAGCCAATCAAAATCCCGTCGTTGTCGTTGTTGCGGAGTTGATTATTGAGGATATTGAGATCAACCTGTCCTGAAAAGTTGGCGACCTGAATTCCTTGTCCACCGGGAAATGTGGGAAGAGGCAAAATCCCTAAGACTCGCTCGATGGTGTTTCCGGTAACGTTGACCGTGCCAATGGAATTGATCAGTGCCAAGCCCTGTCCGGTGGTGAAGGTGACTGCACCCAAGAGGGGAACCGTCAGCGGCACAGAGCGTGGAGTCACATCGCTAATTTGGTTGGTGGTGATGTTGGTTGTGCCGGATGTGCCCGCGATGACGATGCCCTGATCGACCGCATTCCGAATCGTATTGTTGGCGATAGTCGTAGTGCCATTGAGTGCGCCTGCTACCGCAATGCCCTGTCCACGAACCGTGTTGATCGTGTTACGGCTGATATCTAGGTTGCCATTCACGCCTGCCACAACGATGCCCTGCCCGGTGGTGAGGGTGATAGTGCCGAGGGGCGGAATATTGGTCGTGAAATCGGCTCCAACGGTATTGGCAACGCTGTTATCCGCGATCGCCACATTGCCTGTGGCATTCAATAGCACAATGCCTTGAGTCGCCGTGCCCGTCACCGTATTCCGAGCAATCGTGGTGGTGCCGTTGGCGGTGGCGATGACGATGCCCTGACCGCTCGGCAAGGGAATAATGCTGCCAGGATTGGGAATGGTGATCGACCCGATTGAGATATCGCCAGTAATTGGATTGCCGAGAGTCGTTGTGCCTGCGATCGTCCCTTGGACTCCGTTATCAATGACGGTGGCAGTGCCAACATTTTGTAGGTAAACGCCCTGATTCCGGGCAGAAATAATCTGGTTGCGGAAGAGGTTGGCGATCGCCACGCCGTTACCCAAAATTCCGGTATCGGCGGTGTTGCGAATGATATTGTCCCGAATATCAACTTGGCTGACACTGTTAAATGTAACTCCGGCTCCAGTGGCGCTCGTAATGTCAAACCCAGACAGCACGGTATCACTGCCCATCGTGACGGTGCCCGTTACAGTCGGACGAATGGCACCAATGCCTGATAGTTCCAAGCGCACATCTGGAATTCGCTGTCCTTGAAAGGCGGCGGGGAGGTTTTGGGTGGGGAAGGTGGAAAGCACTTGGACGCGATCGCGAATCGTGAATGCCGGAATCCCAGAATTACTGCCAGCCTGCACATACACAATCGAATTGCCATCCGATCGCGTTGCTGCCAAAGCCGGGTCGATCAGACCAAACGGATTTTCAAAGGTGCCATCGCCACCACTCCGCCCGACAGTCACATGCTGAAAGAAATAGGGCTGTCCGGTTGCGGGGTTATCTATCGTTAAGTCGCTGACGGGTAGAGTAATGCTGGTGGTTTCGCGCTGCTGATCAATCGCGATCGTGCCAATCCGCGTGGGAGACTCTGCCATCCGTGCCAGCAGCGATTTGGGCACCGCCCCCTTGGGACGCACTCCCGGCAACGTTAGGGCGATCGAGCCAAACACATTGGTGCCAAATAGCCCATCATGCTGCACCGCCACACCCAGCAGCAAGTTATCCGTCACCCGTGCCTCCAACCTGCCCCGCACCCCCACCACACTAGGGCTACCCGCCGCACTCAGGTAATACAGCCCGCCATAGCCCCGCAGATCGCCGCCATCATCGGGAAACTTGACTAGCCTGCCGCCGATTTCAGCATCAAACCCCGCCATTGCCGCTTCAATATCGCGGATAGTCAACTGTTGCCGAGTCACCGCTGCCACCAGCCGATTCGTTTGAAAGCGGATACTACTGACTGAGTTGCTGGATGCGATCGTGGTTTCTCGTGCCGTTTGACGGGTGCTGCCAGCGGGAATATAGCCATTCACCCGCGCATCCCAGCCTTCGCCCAAAGTTTCTAGCCCCAGCCCCACCTGAGAAAACACGTTGGAGCCAGTGTCGCGGTTATCGTAGGCAAGATACGCGCCATAGATCCGATTCGCAGTGGCTTGATAGGCACGATAGCCCAAAACCAGGCTACCGCCGGGATTAGCGTCATTATCCAGCAAAAATCGCCCTTCCACAAACAGCAAATCTTTGCCAGGAGTTTGCATCAGCGGAATGAAGCCCTGGATATTGGCAAACCCTTCGTAGCCGCCACCCGGTGTGGTGTAGCCCACCCCAACACGCGGCGTAATTATCAGGTCAGAAGCGTTAGTACTGGCAGGCATGGGAGCGGTTTCGTTGGGCTGCGCTTTTGCTGGATGGACGATCGCGATCGCAACCAGTAAACCCCACAAATATTGCGATCGTCCCTTCATTGCCGAGCCTCACAAAACACACCTCCCGCATTTTTAGCTGAAACGGTCTGGCAATGTCAATTTATAGTGGAGTGCGAAGTGCGAAGTACGAAGTACGGAATTTTCCAATCCCGAACCCCAATCCCGAACCCCAATCCCGAACCCCAAACTCAAAACTCAAAACTCAAAACTCAAAACTCAAAACTCAAAACTCAAAACTCAAACTCCCGAACCCCGTCCCCCCGAACTCCCATGCCTATCGATCGCCTAATCATCTTCACTCGCTATCCTGAACCGGGCAAAGCTAAAACCCGCCTGATTCCTGCTTTGGGAGCCGAGGGAGCCGCCGATCTACATCGCCAGATGGCAAACCATACATTAGTGCAAGTGCAGGCGCTTCAGTTTCAGCATCCACTCTGTGTCGAGGTGCGGTTTGCCGGTGGAAATCGGGATTTGATGCAGCGCTGGTTGGGCACTGACTTAATGTGTACGGTGCAGGGGGAGGGTGATTTGGGCGATCGCATGGCGCGATCGTTTCAGTCTGCGTTTAACGCTGGGGTTGATCGGGCGCTTACCATCGGCACTGACTGTCCCGATTTAAATGCAGCGTTGTTAGATCAAGCCTTTTGTCAGCTTCAGCATCACGATCTTGTTTTAGGACCTGCCAGTGATGGCGGCTATTATTTGATTGGGCTACGGCGCTTAATTCCGCAATTATTCATCGGCATTGAATGGAGTACGGCGATGGTCTTGGAGCGAACCCTGGCGATCGCGGCGGAACTCAACCTATCTGTCGCCCTGCTGCCCGTCCTTTCGGATGTGGACTATCCCGCAGACCTAGAAATTTGGGAACGAGTTGTGGCACGGCAGGAATAGGGAGCCAAAATTTATAGCCGAATTGTAAAATAATCGGCTCAATCAGTAAAGTTTCACTATAATGCACCCGATCGCGTCTTTAGATTTGGCGGATCATTGCCATCGTTGCGATCGCCCATGACTTTTATTTCTTTTACCTACGCTTTATTTTTGCTGAGTCTGGTTGTCATCTATTGGTTGGTGGAGCAACCGCGATTACGGCTCTGGGTGCTAGTCATTGCCAGCCTGATTTTTTACGCCTCGTTTCAGGTCTACTACATTCCGCTGCTGTTGGCGGCAACCTGGATTAACTTTTGCTTGGGAAAGGCACTCTCCACTCCCCCCGATTGGCGCAACGATGACTGGCAATTTACCCAGCAAGATTGGAATCGTAAGCGGCTCAAGCTTTTATGGTTGGGGATTGGATTCAATCTGCTGCTGTTGTTTAGCTTCAAATACATTCCCTTTACGCTCAACATCGTTGCAGATGTCTTCGGTTCCACGGCGACAAAAGAGGTTGCTCAATGGACGAGTAACCACCTGATTCCACTTATTGGCATCAGCTTTTTTTGCTTTGAATGTATTGCTTACCTGGTCGATGTCTATCGCGGTGCGCCTGCCGCTCAGCAATGGCTCAAGTTTTCCGCCTACAAGCTGTTTTTTGCCAAGTTGTTGTCGGGTCCCATCACCCGCTACCACATCATGACCGGGCAGATGCAGCAGACCCGCCCCACCCTCGATCGCATTGCGGAGGGGTTGTGGCTGATTGCCTGCGGTGCTATCAAAAAAGGCTTGCTAGCTGACAATATTGGCGTATTAGTCGATCTCAGTTTTCAAAATTTGCAGCGGGCAGGCAGCGGCGATTTGTGGTTGGCAACCATTGCTTACGGCTTACAGCTTTACCTCGACTTTAGCGGCTACGTGGATATGGCGCGGGGTTCGGCAATCCTGCTGGGCTTCAACCTGCCGCAAAACTTCGACTTTCCCTACCTGACGACCAGCATTGCGGAGTTTTGGCGGCGCTGGCACATAACCCTGGGCGACTGGCTGCGAAACTATCTCTACTTTCCCCTGGGCGGCTCTCGGCAAGGTCTGTTTCGCACCTGCCTCAACTTGATAATTGTGATGGCGATCGCCGGAATTTGGCACGGTGCCGCCTGGGGATTTGTCGTCTGGGGTGTGCTGCACGGGTTAGGCTTGGTCATTCATCGGCTAACAGATGCGCTGTCTAACCGGATCACCGGGTTGAAATACTTTTGGCGGCAACCCTACGGAATCGTGTTCGCGTGGCTGCTGACTCAAATGATGGTTATGGTCTGCTGGATTTTCTTCCGCCTGCCCAACCTGAAAGACTCTGGGGTCGTAATCCAGCGCTTATGGGGTCATGCTGCCGATGCTCAGTTCACCCAAAAGGTTTACGTGGAAGCGATCGGGCTACAGCCTGTGCAAATTTCCCTGCTGCTAGCCGCCATCGTCGCATTCATGGCGATCGCCTACTTCTGCGATCGCGCGCTCAAACTGCAACTCAACTGGAACGTCAAACTCATGCTCGTCCCAGTCTGCCTCTTCGCCGTCTGGCTACTTGCCCCCCAAGGCGCACTCCCCTACATCTACTTCGATTTTTGATAACAGGGAAGAAGGAGCAGGGTACAGGGAAGAGGGTACAGAAGGACACAACTCAAAACTCAAAATATTTCCTACGGAAACGCTACGCGAACAAAACTCAAAACTTACTTCTGCGGATGCCGTTCCAGCCAATCATCAATATCTGCCAACATTTGATCTGGAATTTCCCAGGGGAATAGGTGCGCCGTATTGGGATAGCAGTGCCATTCTGCGTTTGTCAGTTGTCGCATCGTTTCCTGGCTGGCGGCGGCGGTGATGTGGCGATCGCGCGCTCCAGCTAGCACTAAGCTAGGACATTGAATCTGCGGCAAATCGGGTACACGATTGTAGCCTTGCCGAATCGCCGTAAACAGGGCGCGGGTTGCCCGTCGGGAGGTGCGGAGGTAAGCTGGCACGGCGGCTTGGGCGAGATACTGGTAAGTCTCAGGCGTGTGGGTTTGCACCAGATGACGAAACAGCGATCGCTTCCCGAAGCTGTCAATATGCCACTGGCGACCGGGCTGGAGCCAATTGACGATGCCTGCAATCCCGGTATACAGATTATCTTGCCAGGTGATCGGAGGATGATCGCCCCAAGGACGCGCCGCTGATGCCACCAGAATTAGACCAGTGACGCGATCGGGCGATCGCAGTGCCAATTCCATTGCCAAAATGCCGCCCAGCGACCAGCCTAAAACTAAATATCGTTCAATTTTCAGGCGATCCAATAGCGCATCTAAATCGGCAAGATGATCAGTCATGGCAAACTCAGCAGTGGTTTGACTGTTGCCATAGCCACGCAGATCCGGGGCGATCGTTGTGTAGCGTTGAGATAGATGCTGGGTAAACACTGACATACTGCTGCCCATGCCGGGATGCCCATGTAAACATAGGATGGGAAAACCCTCTCCTTCAACTAAAACCTGTAGATCCATACTCCTGTGATGCGTGGAAAGTTTGTTTGAAGCGCGCAACGAACAGCAGGGCAAAAAAACCGCTGCTGTTCGTTGTGCGCTCAAGCTTTTCTTTTGCTTCCTCTACTAAACTGATTTAGCACCTATTTGATGACAATCTCTAGAATTTTAGAGATTATTCAATTCCTTCAATCCGGTCTTCGACTTGTTGATACAGTTCGCGGAGTTTGTCGAGGTTCTCCTCGCTGGTTTCCCAGTAGCCGCGCCCATTCGCTTCCAGCAACGTCGTTACCATCTTACGGAACGAGTTGGGATTAAGATCCATCAACCGTTTGCTCATTTCCTCATCTTTGAAAAATGTGGTGTTGGTGTCTTCATAGACCCAGTTATCCACAGCATCGGCGGTTGCAGACCAGCCCATCGTATTCACCAGCCGCTTTGAAAGCTCCCGTACCCCTTCATAGCCGTGGGAAAGCATCCCTTCATACCATTTAGGATTGAGTAATTTGGTACGGGAATCGAGGCGCACCGTTTCCGACAGAGTGCGGATTTGGGCGTTAGCGGTGGTGGTGTCTGCCATGTAAGCCGTCGGCTTTTTGCCGTCATCCCGCAGGCTAGCAACGATTTTGGTCGGGTCAGAATCGTAGTAGTGGGAAACATCGGTGAGGGAAATCTCCGACGAATCCAAGTTTTGGAAGGTGACATCGGCAGTCTTGAGCGCTGCCTTAAACAGATCTTCGCTTTGATCCATCATGCCGGGATTATCAGACGAGAAGGCAAACCCTTTGCGAGACAGGTACATGTTTTGCAGTTCCTGTTCGTTTTCCCAGGTGCCGTTTTCTACTGCCAGATTGATGTTGCTGGAGTAGGAGCCAGACGCATTGGAGAACACGCGGGTTGCCGCTTGACGCAAGTTGATACCCATGTCTTCGGCTTGCTTGAGGGCGTGTTTGCGGACGAAGTTCATTTCCAGTGGCTCATCGGCTTCGGCTGCCATCTTGACGGCTTTATCCAACAGCGCCATTTGGTTAATGAATAGGTCGCGAAAAACCCCAGAGCAGTTGACCACCACATCAATCCGGGGGCGACCCAGTTCTTCTAGAGACAATAACTCTAGCTTGTTAATCCGCCCCAAGGAGTCGGGCATGGGCTTAACGCCAACCATCCAGAGGATTTGGGCAAGGGATTCGCCGTAGGTTTTGATGTTGTCGGTGCCCCAAAGCACGCAGGCGATCGTTTCAGGATAAGCGCCGTCGTTTTCTTGGCGCTGGCGATCGAGCAGGCGATCGACCACCACTTTTGCCGACTTCACCGCCGCCGCCGTGGGAATCGATTGGGGATCAAGGGCGTGGATGTTTTTGCCCGTGGGCAGAACATCGGGGTTGCGAATCGGGTCGCCGCCGGGACCGGGGATGATGTATTGTCCATCTAGCCCGATTAACAAGGCACCCAGTTCATTATCGGCGACGATTTGCTTGAGGCAAAACTGGAGATACTCAAACAGCGGCTTGAGCGGCTCGGAATCAACGGCGGTGTAGCCTGCGGTATGCAAGGCTTCCACCCAAGGTGCCTTTTTGTTGTTAAACAGATTGCTAAACATCGAGAGCTTGGAGACGCGCCCTTCTTCGTCGATTTGGGCGTGAACCATGGCGGCGACGGCGGTACGAATTGCCATGTTGATGCTGTTTAGCAGTTCGACATCGCCGAGAACGCCGCGATCGCTGTTGGCATAAATCTCATCAATATTTCGGGCGACGCTACTAGCAACAATCCGTTGCAGACTGAGGATGTTGTCTTCTTCGCGATCGAGGCTGGCACTGTTGACCAGGGTGGCGATCGCTTCTTCTGCCGTAGGGGGCTTGCCGATGACATGCAATCCGCAGGGTAGTAAGCGCGATTCAATCTCCATCAGCTTGATGTAAACCTTGCCCACCACGGTATCGCGTTCTTCAGCAGTCAAATCCCGCGCGTCTTTATCGGGTAGGGCAACATCTTTGTCCAAATTCACCACGCGACATTGATCCATGATGGTGTTGGTGATGGATTCGCCCCGTCCCGTATCTTTCAACGTTTGATAGGACGCGATCAGTTCGCTGAGTTCTTTCAGCCCTTTGTATAATCCGGCGTTTTCAGCGGGCGGGGTGAGGTAGCTGATGGTTTCGGCATAGCTGCGACGTTTGGCGATCGTCGCTTCCGAGGGATTGTTTGCCGCGTAGTAGTAGAGATTGGGAATGGTGCCGATCAGACTATCCGGGAAGCACTCATCCGACATGCCGATCTGTTTTCCGGGCATGAATTCTAGGGAACCGTGGGTGCCAAAGTGCAGCACTGCATCGGCTTTCCAGACTTTTTCTAGATAGGTGTAGTAGGCGGCAAAACCGTGGTGGGGGCTAGCGGAACGGGAGAACAGCAGCCGCATCGGGTCGCCTTCATAGCCAAAGGTCGGCTGCACGCCAATAAAGACATTGCCAAAGGATTTGCCGTAGATCAATAAGTTTTGCCCATCGGTGTTGAGGTTGCCGGGAGCCGGTCCCCAAGACGGAATCAGGCGTTCATGATAAGGGGTCAGGGCTTCATACTCTGGCACCGACATTTTGTAGGCGATGTTGAGTTCGGGGCTGTTGAACTGTGCCTGGGCATTGTGCAGCACTTCCAGCATCAGCTTTTCAGCGGAGTCGGGCAGTTCTTGCACGTCATAGCCGTTATTGTGCAACGATTCCAGCACTTTATAAATAGAGCCAAACACGTCTAAATATGCCGCTGTGCCAACGTTGCCTTTATCGGGCGGAAAGCTAAAAACCGTGATGGCAACGCGCTTATGGAGTTTGGGTTTGCGGCGCAGATTTGCCCATTTCATCGCCCGTTGCGCGATCGCTTCGACTCGATCTTGCAGAGCGATCGCTTTACCCGTATTGCCATCCCGCCCTGACAAAATAATTGGCTCAATCGCGCCATCTAATTCTGGCAAGGCAATTTGCAGTGCGACTTGAATCGGGTGCAGCCCCAGTTCGCTATCCTGCCATTCTTCTGTGGTTTGGAACACCAACGGCAGCGCCACCATATAGGGACGGTTGAGCCGGGTCAAGGCTTCGATCGCCTTGGGATGATCTTGTCGTGCTGGACCGCCCACTAAGGCAAAGCCTGTCAGGGACACAACCACATCCACCAGCGGCGTAGTTTTGCTCACCGGATCGTAAAAGAACGCTTCTACAGGCTTAGAAAAGTCTAAACCACCCGCAAACACTGGCAGCACCCGTGCGCCCATCGCCTCCAGTTCAGACACCATCGACACATAGTGAGCGTCGTCGCCAGTGACTAAATGAGTCCGTTGCAAAACCAGCCCAATCGTGGGCACGAGCGGATCGCGCATTTCGGCTGGTAAGTCGCGGCGAGAAGAGAACCAGTTGAGATATTCCTTCACGTCTTCATACATGGTGGGCGCGAGGGGATGCCAAATGCCGAGGTCGGGATAGGTCACCGGGTCTTGATATTGAAAAATGGGCGCAGCGCTACCGTTGATGCCGACTTCTCCCTTAAATACATATTTATCAGCCAGCATCAGCAGGAAGTTCTCTAGGTTTTCTTGAGAACCACCCAGCCAATATTGAAAGCTGAGCATAAAGTTACGGGCATCCTGCGCCTTATCCATCGGCAGGTATTTCAACACTTGGGGCAACGTGCGAAGCAGCTTCAGCATCGCATCTTGGAACCCTGCGCCCGATTTTTCCTTGCGCTTTTTCATGAAGCTGGCGATCGCGCTCTTGGATTGCCCAATTTGCGCCAAGGAGAAACTGCCCATTTTATTCAGGCGCATCACCTGCGGCATGGATGGGAAAACCACCGACACATCTAGGCGATCGCGATACGGTTCCACCGCTTCCACCACCTTGTCTGCCAAATCTTCTAGAAAAATCAACGAGGCAATGAAAATATTGGCTTGAGAAACATCCCGCTTGAAATCATCAAAATTCGTGGGATCGCGAAGTTCTTCAATCAAATAACCGCTAATTTCAACCGCAATACTCGGATGATTCTGGTTAATCGATCGAACGGCGGCAGACAGAGCGCTTTGGTATTGAGGCTCTAGCACGACATAAACCACCTTCACCAGACTGCGTCCGCCTAGGGTTTCGGGTGCAACATGTCTAATGATGGGCTTGACGTGAGTAAACATGCGGGTAGGCTCCTTAAATCATGCGATCGCAAGCAGTCGTCACTAAAGGTCAATGCTAAGTATCTAAGGGTGTTCGATTTTGCAATTGCCCACCGCAGAAATGAAAAGCGGGACATAAAACAAAAAACGAGACCCCAATGACAGCGAGAAATCAGACCTTACGTTTTACGTTGCATATAAGTGGTTGTACCAGAAAAGCTTTACCGTGTGCGGGTTTGGGGGCTTAACTGACACAATTTGATAAAAAAAAGGACATTTTTGTTTACACTTGTTTACACTCTGGTGAGCAATTACTCAGGCAGATGTGTAGGAAACTTCATATTTTTTCTCGGCGTGAAGTCAGCGTCAAGTAAAAGGGCATTGCTGATCAGAAGTATGAATTGTCATTCTTCGTTGCACTCAGAATCTCGGTCTTTAGCGCAGTCTGATACCGTTTTGAATTTTGTTCGCGTAGCGTCTCCGTAGGAGATATTTTGAATTTTGAGTTTTGAGTTGCAAGACAAAGAAGCATTACCGCTTCCAGCAGATCATCTGTCGCGTTTCAATTTCAAATTGGTATGAGATAAATCCAGGGCTAAACCCAGCCGCGCAACCAATAAATCAACATGCCGATGTATTCTTTGAGGGCACGGGTAACGTTGCGGAGTTGCTCGGATTCAGGTAAAAAGCTCAACGCTAAGGATTGGGGGCTGTTTCGCAATGCTTCTAAATCGCGATAGCTGACCAAAAAATCAGTCGGTGCCGGAATCGCATCAATCCCTAGCTTTTGGAAAATCCGCAGCGATCGCGGCATGTGCATGGCTGACGTGACGAGCAATATGCGACGAATACCGTTTTCGTCCATAATTTTTTTCACATTCACCGCATTTTCTCGTGTATTCAGCGATGTTGGATCTTGCAGCATGGCAGATCGCGGCACCCCCATTGGCTCCATTAAAATCGCCATGTCTTCAGATTCTGAATCTGCTTTGCCAAACCAGTCAACCCTACCGCCGCTCAAAATAACGCGGGGCGCTTTGCCCTCTCGATAGAGCTTGGCACCATACAACACGCGATCGCCCTCTTCGCTCACCTCCACCCACGGACGGGGTGGAAAAGCAGGTCTAGTTGCTCCACCCAACACCACGATCGCGTCTGCTTTCGGTAACTCGCCACTCGGCAGGTGTTGAAACTCCAAGGATTTCAACAGCGAGATGCTGACCCAGCCATTACTGCTGATCAGTAAAATAACCAGTGCTAACCCAACGGGAATCATCGCGAGACGCGATCGCCGCCAAAGCATCAGTCCCAATGCCAAAAGCAGCAGCAGACAAGCCAAACCCAGCGGATATAAAAACAGCGGCAATAGCTTAGAAAGAAATAAAAACATGATCAGGGTTGGGTTTAACTAGCAAAGCTTAACGGGCAAAGCATAGCTTTAAAGATGATGGTGGGCTGTCTAAGAACCATCCGGATGCTGTAGTGAACCGGTTGAAAGGTAACGATACTCTCTAGCTTTCCGTTTAAACATTAAAAACGCCCTGGGGATGCCAGAGCGTCGGAACAGTAACCACTCTCTTCTACTTGATACTTTTTAGCTTCTCCTGTTTCCGCAAAAGTTTTGGAAATAGTGTGACAGTTTGTTTACCGTTTTAGACAAGCGGTTTTGAGGGGAACACTAAAATCCACCGTTCCAACGTTCTGGGGGACTGAAAGCTAGGTTGGTTCGCACTCTCTCTTTACTCAGATGCCATGAAACTACGATATTTGCTGTTGTTTGCTGCGTCGGCTTTGGTGGTTACGCCGATTCCAACGATTAGCGCTCCCGTGCGGATCGCCTATGAATCGCGCGCGATCGCCGGGTCAGCCGAGACGATTTATCAGCGGGTGAATCCGGCTGTGGTGACGGTGTTTGCAGGGCGAGAAATTGGCTCTGGCAGTGTGGTTAGCTCCACTGGATTGGTGATTACGAACAATCATGTGGTGAATGGGGCAGTGGGTAGCCAGGTCTCGGCGAGAACGTTCAATGGGCAAAGTTATTCAGGACAGGTGATTGCGATCGATCGCCGTTCCGATTTAGCCCTAATTCAACTGAAAACTGGCGGACAACTGCCCACGGTGTCCTTAGCAACCAGCAGCCCGCAATCGGGAGAAGCCGTGTTGGCGATCGGCAGTCCCTATGGTCGTCCGGGTGTTTTAACAACCGGCACGTTTAGCAGTGTGCGAAGCAATGGTGATCTGCAATCAAGGGTGGTGTTGCAGCCCGGAAATTCGGGTGGACCGTTGTTGAATACGTCGGGCGAAATGGTGGGGGTGAATAAGGCGATTTTGGAGTCGGCACAGGGCAGCAATACAGGGATTAGCATTGCCACCAGTGTGCAAACTGTTCGCTCGTTTATTGCCCAAAATAGTGCTAAAGGCACTGGATCTATGGCTTCGGGGTCGCCGATTTATGATCAAACGCCGATCTATCAAGCACCCCCGAATCCGGCGATCGCTCAATTTCCTGATGGACTGGGGTTGCCAAAGCCGCAAGATCCCATTTGGCGATCGCGTCAAAATAGCCGGATTTATGAATCGCAGGTACCGAATAACCAGTTTGCGTCTCGCTCTCCCACTGGTCAATACTCTGGCGGTCAATATTCTGGCGGTCAATACTCTGGCGGTGCGGTAGTCATTCCAACACCCAACGACGGGCGCTACAATCCAGGCTACGAGTCTTCCCAAGCCCCCATCCCTCAATATAGGAATCCTGGTTTTAACTCAGATTCAACCGTTCCATCACCGGGTGTAGGCTCAAATCAAGCGATGGCGGGTGCTCAATTAGGCGTAACCGTGGATACTCGCACGTTGGTCGTTCAAAGTGTGAATAATGGTTCGGCGGCAGCAAATAGCGGCTTGCAAG
>JBGTAZ010000048.1:0-13498 GCA_041749615.1 Leptolyngbyaceae cyanobacterium
TTGTGCTATTCCCCTAGAACAAAGGCTCAGCACTGCTTAATGCCCACATGCGAGAAAATGTGTCAGTCAGTCAGGTCCACTAACACAGGCGCTAGCCCCGCAGCAAACGCCATAGCATAGTCAAATTTCGGTGGAATTACAACCGTTCCAGTTTTGTCAATGTAGCCCCAATTTTCACCGATTTTCACTGCCGCCAGCCCCTCTTTAAATGCCTGCGCTTCTTCAAATTTCGGTGGAATAATTACCGTCCCAGCTTTGTCAATGTAGCCATATTTTGTGCCGACTACAACTAATGCTAAGCCATCAGAAAAAGCGAAGGCAAGGCGATATTTTGCTGGAATAATCGGCTTTCCGGTTTGATCAATAAAGCCATACTGATCATTCGATTTATATTGCGCCCGATCGCCCACAAACCCCCAAACTAATTCGTCAAATTGTGGCGGAATGACGATCGCGCCGGTGCGATCGATAAAGCCATATTTTCCGTTTTGAATCATTCTAAATAAAGGCTTTGCTAGCGGAATGGGTTCTTTCACTGTTTGGGCAGTCAAAAATGGGCGAACAGATGGATAACTGCGCGATCGCACGATCCCAGCATCCGCTCCACTCATCAAACTAAAACTCACCATCCCAGCAAGCCAAACAAATTTAGAAAAACGACTGATCATCAATCACAAGTTATAAAAACAGCTAGAAAATCAGGCTGATTATCTCATTCGGGTCAGTCTTAAGACTGAGTTCAAATCTCCGTCTTAAGAGTCTTAGAGACTATCAAGGCGCTTTGGTAGGTTTACTCTACAGGGAGAGCAGTACGAGAAAAGGTCAAGACAATAACCGTCCATTACTCCTTATTTCTCAAGGTTTTTTGTGTCCTAACCTGGCTATACAAGTTTAATTTAATTTAGGAGAATGATATGACAGACGTTGTGAAAGCTGTAAAAAATGCAATTAAAAATGCTGTCCAAGACAGTGAAGTTCCTGGGGTTTCTAGTGACAAAGCCGTCGTTCCTGATTTAGTCGATGAGACAAGTACCACCCAAAACCTGGATGCAGAAATGCTGAAGGACGCGATCGCTGAGGGGAATACTAAAGATATTAGTGTTGATGTTGGTGCAGATTATGCGGCAGCGAAAGAAATGAGTACGGGCACAGTAGATGCGGCTGAAGCTGAAGCGATTGTCGCGCCTGAGTTTGAAGTCTCTACGCCCGCAGAAGTAGCGGTGCCCACAATGTCTGCCAATGATCAAATCGATTACACCGACATGGCAAAGGATATCAACCCTGCGGGTTCTGGAGCCGGAAATGTGACCGATGAACTGATGGAAAAGGCGTTGAACTTAGGTAAAGCGGGCAGTTAATTGACCTGAAGTTACCGGATGTGCATTCAAATTGCATAGACAAGGGGCTTAAGCCCCTTGTTGAAAAGGATTTCCGCGTTTTTTTAAGACTGCACTTTACAGCAGTTTCCGCCCCCCTAGCTCCCCAATTCTGGTGGGAACTAGCGTTGAAGTCCCCCAGAATTGGGGGATTTAGGGGGCTTACAGAGTTTATAAGCGTGGCACATTCATCTGAAAACGGCTGTAAAAGACGATCAGCTTATCTCAATAAAAGGGAAGCGGCTTGAAGCAAGCCAATAACAAATCCTAAAACGCCGCCAAGGTTGACGATCGCTTGGAGTTCACTTTGGACAATTCCGTTGATTGCTGCTTCCAAATCAGCCGCAGACGTGGCTTTCACCCGATCAATAATCACCTGATCAATGTTGAGAATGGGAATTGCCTGTGCCACGATCGCTTCTAGATCTCGCTCCAGGTAACGCTCCAAAATCAGCGCTAGTTCCAGGCTGACGGTTTCCAGGGATTCATTCACCACGGGCGATGTTCGCAGGCGACTTAAAATCAGGCTGGCAAGACTATCCCATTCAATCGATTTGCCCAGTTCTTCTAAAAAGTCAGATCCCTGTTCTTGCACATAATCGCGCACGGTATCGCGCAGGGTTTTACGCAACTGACGCACTGTAGAGACGGGCAGATTTTGCATCGACAGGTTTTGGAGCCATTCTTTTAAGCGCGATCGCACGTTGAGGGAGGTCATTAGCTCACTCAATCGAGCATTGCACTCTTCGCGTTCATCGAGGCAAAAGGTGCGAAGACGAGCTAAAGCATTACGGCTACCAAACAGATTGGCAACCACCCAGTAGGTGCCACTGGTTTTTTCGCGAAACCCTTCATCAATCACTTGAATGTTGCGATCGGTGAGAAAGTCAATCAATCCCTGGCGCAAAGCATCGGGAGGCAGCACCACATTCAAACTCCAGTCTGCCAGCTTGGTTGCTTGCTCATCCGATAGCTGAAATTCCAGCAGCACCTTATCAAAAATCTGATTGAGTTGTGCCTCTAAAAAATCTTCCTGCCGCGCCAGCACTTTCAATAAGCGAGGTAGAGACTGCCCAAATAAATCTTGCAGGACATTGGCTAAAATTTTTGCTGTTTTCTGCTGCTTATCGGCTTCCACTTGATCCAACGCTAGCTTGAGCAGCCACAGCAGCGCCCCCTGCACTCGCTCCGTTTGCAGCAATCGTCGCGCTAGTTTTTGCAGTTCATCTGGAGTCAGCAGCGATCCCATGATGGTGTCAGAAATCCGCTTTGCTAGCCGCTCTTGGTTGCGAGGAATTAAGCCTGGAGTAAACGGAATTTTTCGTCCGGCAAAATACTTCGCAGTATAGGGACGAAACAACATGCGAATGGCGATGTCGTTGGTGAAATAACCAATAATGCCGCCAACGACAGGCGGTGCAGCAAGCAGCCAAAGAGTGGAAAGATCCCAGGAAGGCATTAAGAGTTTTGAGTTTTGAGTTTTGAGTTTGGTTGGCGATGCTGGGCACTGTTGAGTCAGGAGCCAATTCAATAGTGAAAACTGATCGCTCAAAACTACTTGGTGATTACCAACACTCCCATCGTACCCCCCGCGATGGGATAGTGCGTAACGGTGGAAAACCCTACCTCTAGGGCGAGGTTTCGCTGCTCTTGTCCGGTGGGAAAGCGATCGAGGCTAGGGGCGAGATAAGCATATTCCTTGGAGTAGCCGTAGTGGCTGGCAAGGGGAACCACAACCGTATCTAAGTACCATTGCTGGAAGCCTCTCACTAGCAGATTCGTCGGGCGGTGCAGATCGAGAATGGCGGCGATCGCCCCCGGTTTGAGTATCCGCTGAAGTTCGCGTAAGGCACGGGGAATATCGCCGACATTACGCAGCCCATAGCCCATAGTGGCAGCATCAAAGTGATTGTCGGGCAGGGGCAGGTTTAGGGCATCTCCTTCCATCCAGGTAATGGGTAGGGTGAGATGGCGATTTTGCACCCGCTGACGGGCGATCGCGAGTTGCTCTGTAGCAAAATCTACCCCGATGACTTGTCCGGTTTTGCCGATCCGTACCCCTAGCATCTCTGCCAAATCTCCGCTGCCACAACACACGTCTACACAGGTGTCGCCCGGTTTTGCACCACTCCACTTCACCGCCATTTGCTTCCAGATACGGTGCTGCCCCAAGCTAAGCCAGTTGTTGAGCGGGTCATAAACAGGAGCAATGCGATCGAACAGAGCACGAACAGATTCAGGAGTTGAGGCAGGAATGTCAGGCGTAGTCATTTAACTTTAGGTAGGGGCTGCATAGATAAGAGCTATGAAAGTGGGATGCTCTCAATTTCCCACTCATTATCCTAATAGCATTCCGCCTAAAAGCACTCAGCTAAACGGGGTTCTCCATCTGTAGCACTTTTAGACTGATGCCGTGGGTTGAATTGATGCGGAAAGGTCGAAGGTTTCGCCAGGATGAGGAATTAGAAGTTGGGTTGGGCTGCCAGAGGCGATGAGGCGATCGCGAAACTCTGCTTCACTACCCACCGATTTAATCAACCGCTGCAACAGTCCTGTGGCGCGAACATCCCCTCGCGTCGTGGGCAGAAAATAACGGGGGCACAAGGTCTCAATCAGTTGCAATGCCTCGGTTCCTCCCATGATTACTTGCCCTAGAATGGGAAAAACTTGGGCAACGATGGGAGCGATCGCCACATCCACTCGTCCCAGTTTTGCCAGATCTTTTAAGGGCGAAAAATGGGGTTCGTAGTAAAGCGTCTCTCCACTTGCCAAATCTTCCAGCAAATAGCCGTTTTCCACCTGTCCAGGTTGAATTTCAGCCCCCAACACTCCGGTAATTTTCAGACTGTCCGCAATTACCGTATCTTGCCAGTGCGCGATCGCCGTTACTTGCTGATAGCCCAGGCTTTTCACCACCTTAGCGGCAGTTGGAGATGCGATGACAGGAATGGCGCGATCGAGTTTTTCTAGCGTCGGTTTGTGGCAGTGATCATCCACACCTTGAGACAGCAAAATCAGATCGATCGGCGGCAACGTCTCCGGCGTAATGCTTAAAGGCGTTGTATGGTGTGCCGTAAACAGCCACGGTTGCCCATAAAACACTAGCGGATCAACCAACCACGGATCGACCAAAATTGTTTTTCCAGCCAGTTCAAACACCCAGCTATTTAAGTCAATCCAAGTGAGTTTCATGGTGGCTTGCAATATTTCTTAACAGATACCCTGATTTTAACGCCAAGAAGTAGGTGGATTGTGAGAAAGTCGAGAGAGGTAGGAAGTACGGGGTACGAGGTACGAAGTGCGGTGATTAATCTTTGAACTCCGAACTCCCGACTCCGAACTCAAAACTCCGAACTCAAAACTCCGAACTCCTATGACTCCTCCTGTTGCCTTGACGATCGCAGGTTCCGATAGTGGCGGTGGGGCTGGCATTCAAGCCGATTTACGCACCTTCGCGTTCCACAAAGTCCATGGAACTAGCGCCCTCACCTGCATCACCGCACAGAACACTTTAGGCGTGACGCGGGTGGATGCCTTGCCGCCAGAATCCGTTGCGGCGCAAATGGAAGCCGTGGTCAGCGATATTGGCGTGCAAGCGGCGAAAACGGGGATGTTGCTGAATCAGGACATTATCGCGATCGTGGCGGAATCTATCCAAACGCTGCAAATCCCCAATTTAGTCGTCGATCCGGTGATGGTGTCGCGCACGGGGGCGCAGTTGATTGATGATGCCGCGATCGCCCTTCTGAAAACTGCCCTCATTCCTTTGGCAACCGTGCTTACACCCAATCGCTATGAAGCGCAAATATTGGCAGATATGCCAGTTTATACTTTAGAGGATGTGCAAATTGCAGCCCAAAAAATTCATCAGCTTGGTGCAAAAGCGGTATTAGTCAAAGGTGGCAGTATGGCTGGAGAACTGCGCGGCGTAGATGTTTGGTGGGATGGTCAGACATTGGAAATTTTGCAGATGGAAGTAGTAGATACGAACAATACCCACGGCACAGGCTGCACATTATCCGCCGCGATCGCCGCAAATTTGGCGATCGGCAACGATGCCCTCACTGCCACTCGCCTCGCCAAAGCATACGTCACCACTGCCCTGAAATATGCACTGGCGATCGGCAAAGGACAGGGACCCGTCGGACACTTCTTCCCTCTGTTGCAATCCAAAGGCTAAGGTGATGGAGATCGATTAGCGCTAGAGAGACAGAGTTCTAAACCGGATCAGAAAAAAGTGATTAGCTTAGCATACTGCAACATAGATGCTATGATTCTGGCTATGTCCGAGTGTAATTACTTAATCAGTAGACGTGGAGATGTGAAAAATGAAGGCACATGCTCAAGACTTATTTGATCATAGCACTAGGCATCAAAAAACAGTTTACTCAGCAACGACCATCCTTTCTCTTCTCTTGAAAAAGATCCCTCCTGTTGCTTCTGCTGTCGATGTAGGCTGCGGAGTAGGAACCTGGTTATCTGTCTTAAAAAAAGAAAAGGGAGTGAAAACAATTCAAGGATTGGATGGAGATTGGGTTGACGAAAGCTGGCTAGAAATTCCCCAAGACTTCTTTCAAAGAACTGATCTTAGCCAGCCCTTCAATCTATCTCAGAGCTTTGACCTTGCCATTTCTCTGGAAGTCGCAGAACATTTGCCTCCTGCAAGAGCAAAAGATTTTGTACACTCGTTAACTGAACTATCAGATTGCGTGCTTTTTTCTGCTGCCATTCCATTTCAGGGTGGTAAAAACCACGTCAACGAACAATGGCATTCCTATTGGGTTGAATTATTCGCCGCACAGGGCTATCTTGCCTATGATTGCATTCGGACAGAAATTTGGAATGATGACCAAATTCCATTTTGGTATCGACAAAATATTTTATTCTTTGCGCGTAAAGAGCGAACAGCAGAGATTAAAGCCACGCCTTTAAATGCTGTCAATGGAACTTTACCTCTTTTAGCCGTTCATCCAGATCTTTATCTATCCAAGATCTACGAAGCGAAATCGGTTAAGGGGAGTCTATGGCTCTTTTTAAGGGCTATAGAGCATACCATGAAGCAGGCATTGAAAAGAGACTGATTGGACACGATCTACTGTTTAACTTGATTAGAAACAGTAGATCGCTGTTGTTTTAATTCAGCACCCAGTCAACCAGAATACGAACGCCGTAGCCCGTTGCACCTACCCCGTTATAGCCATTTTCCTTATCCGCCCAAACTGGACCTGCCACATCCAAATGTGCCCAGGCAGTATCTTTAACGAACTGTTTTAAGAACAGCGCCGCCGTGATCGCGCCCCCCATGCGTGGACCTGTGTTTTTCATATCAGCAACCACAGATTTCATGCCGTCAAAGTATTTCTCTTCCATTGGCATTCGCCAAATTTTTTCGCCAGACCCTTCGGCAGCCTGAGTTAGCTCAGCCGCCAGTGCATCATTCGGACTCCACAATCCAGCTATATCGTCGCCGAGGGCAACCACGCAGGCTCCGGTAAGGGTGGCAAGATCGACGATCGCGTCTACTCCCAGCTTTTCGGCAAACACCAGTGCATCTGCCAGCGTCAGGCGACCTTCCGCATCGGTATTGTTGATTTCAATCGTCTTGCCGTTAGATGCGGTGAGGATGTCGCCGGGATGAATTGCATGACCACTGATCATGTTTTCGGCGGCAGCGCTGATGAAGTGAACTTCCACATCGGGTTTAAGTTGCGCGATCGCCTTAGCCGCACCCAAGGTGGCACCTGCCCCGCCCATGTCGGTTTTCATCATCTCAATGCCGCTACCTGACCCTTTAATGTTCAGTCCACCGGAATCAAACGTCACGCCTTTGCCAATGATTGCCACTTTGCGGCGAGGCGTGCCTTCTGGCTTATAGATCAGGTGAATAAACTTGGGTGGCAAATCGGATGCCTGAGCCACGCCGAGGAAAGCGCCCATGCCCAGCTTTTCGCATTCGTCACGCTCCAAAATATTCACCTCTAGCCCGTAGTCGTGGGCGATCGCCAGAGCCGTGTCTGCTAAAGCGCCTGGTGTGACCACGTTCGCCGGAGCCGCGACCAGTTCTCGTGCCAGGATTACCCCAGAAGCAATTTGACCCGCACGGGCGATCGCGGCTTCCTGTCCTGCCAAACCCAGCAGATCAATTCGTTCAACCTTCGTGATTTTGTCATCGGGTTCTGACTTAAACCGCGTGTCTTGATAGAGCGCCAGTTCACATCCTTCCGCGATCGCTTGGGTAGTGGCGGAGGCATTGGCATTCCAGACCGGAAAGCTGATCCCCACAATCTTACATTTTTCTTTGCGGGCAAGTTTCGCTGCTGTTGCGGCTGCCCGTCGCAATCCTTCTAGTTTGAGACTCTCTGGCTTGCCCAAACCGACCACAATAATTTTACGAATGCTGCTGCCACTGCCCACCCGTGCTGCCGCACTGCTGCCCTCTTTGCCCTTAAAATCCACTTCGGCAATCAGTTCTTTCAGCGTGCCCGATAGCTTTTCATCTAGGGCTACCCAGTCACCCACCAATTCCACCTGGTCTTCAAACAAACCCACCGCCAATGCATCGCCCGACCATTCCACACAGGAAGTATTGATTGCTCGCAGATCCATTCACACTGTCCTCTAAATTCCGATTGAGTCAACTGATTTCCAGTATCGATCATAAAGATGGGGAACGGACGCAGAATCAAAGCGTCATAATCTTTCGTCCGCTTTTTCATAAAAGTGCTAGAGTCGCTAAAGATTTGCCTGGTAAAAGTCTGCTTCGTTAAGAGAATTCCCCCATTCTGGTATTGCCCCATGCAGAAGCGCGGAAGAAAACAAGTGTATCGGTTGGTTGGCGCAGGTTTGGGTGTGTTAATAGTGGGAAGCGTTTTTGTGAAAGCGTTATCCGATCGCAAACCCGAAGCCACGCAGTTTGTTAAATCTGGTGCGGAACTGCAATCGGCAGCCGTGCAGATTCAAGATATCAATGTGCTGAAAGCATTGCCCCCAGCCAAACGGACGGAAAAGCTGACCGCGATCGCCCAGGCTAAAAAGCCGATTGAAAGCAACCGCGCTCGTTATTTGCTGGCAACTGATTTATTGCAGCAAGGGCAGGCAAAGAAGGCGTTAGAGCAACTGACTGGACTGGATACAGACTACCCCGTGCTAGCCCCCTATGTGCTGGTGAAACAAGCCCAAGCCTTAGAACAAATGGGAGAGGGGGCAAAAGCTCAAGCAACCTGGCAAGCGTTGCGCCAGCGCTATCCTAAAGATCCCGCAACGGCAGAAGCGCTGGTTGCTTTAGGAAAAACAAATCCGCAGTATGGAGATCAGGCGATCGCCCAATTTCCTGCTCATCCCCGCACCGTCGAAATCGCTCAGCAGCGCCTCCAGAAAAATCCGAATCAGCTAGATTCCCTGCGGGTCGTGGCACGACATGGATTGTATTTGGAAAAATATACGTCCTACTTGGATCATCTAGTCGAAAAATATAGCAGTCAGCTAAGCCCTGAAGATTGGCAAGCTGTAGGCTTCGGCTATTGGGAAAAGCAGCAGTATGGCAAAGCGGGAACTGCCTATGCCAAAGCCCCGCTCACAGCCCGCAATGCCTACCGCACCGCACGAGGCTTGCAACTGGGTGAAACGGGTGGAGCAACCGAAGCCTACATTCGCACCGTCAACACCTTTCCCACTGCTCCTGAAACCGGATTGGCACTGATCCGCCTGTCGAAGATTGTGCAGCCAGATTTGGCGATCGCCTACTTAGATCAGGCGATCAGCCGGTTTCCCGATCGCTCAGGCGAAGCGTTGCTGCAAAAGTCCAAGATTTTAGACGAACTAAACAGCAAAGACTCCGCTGCTCAAACGCGGCAATATCTCCTCAGTCGGCATGGCACATCCGATGCCGCCGCAGAATTGCGCTGGCAGCTTGCCGAAGAGCAGGCAAAAGCGGGAGATACCCAAAGTGCGTGGAAATGGGCGGCTCCCATCGTCACCCAAAACCCTGATAGTGAATTTGCCCCAGAAGCTGCTTTTTGGGTCGGTAAATGGGCGACCCAATTGGGCAAATCGAAGGAAGCAAAAGAGACCTTTGAGTTCGTGCTGAAAAAATATCCCCAGTCCTACTACGCATGGCGATCGGCGGATCTGTTGGGCTGGAACGTGGGTGACTTCTCCTCCGTGCGCGATCTCAATCCTGCGGTTGCCCGTCCTACGGCTCGTCCGCCCCTGCCCATGGGTTCCGATGCCCTGCGAGAACTGCATCAACTGGGGCAAGATCAAGATGCCTGGAAACGGTGGCAAGTGGAATTTCAAAATGCCGCAACGCCGACCGTGGCAGAACAATTTACTGATGGGGTGATGCGGCTTGGCATTGGCGATCATCTGGATGGCATTTTCATGGTGTCTCATTTGAGCCAGCGCGAAACCGCTGAAGAGCTACAGCAATACAAGGCTTTGAAGCAGCAACTAGGCTATTGGTATGCGCTGTATCCATTTCCCTACCTGGAACCCATTGAAGCTTGGTCGCAAGAGCGCCAACTTAATCCGCTACTGGTCACCGCCTTGATTCGCCAAGAATCTCGGTTTATGCCCAATATCACCTCATCAGCCGGGGCAAAGGGCTTAATGCAGGTGATGCCTGAGACGGGAGCCTGGATTGCCCAAAAAATCAAGCTGAAAGAATATCAACTGGCTGAGCCGGATGACAATATCAAACTGGGCACTTGGTATTTGGACTATACCCACGATGAGTATGCCAACAACTCTATGCTGGCAGTCGCCAGTTATAATGCTGGTCCCGGTGCGGTGGGCGATTGGGTTGCTAAAAAAGGCATGGGCGACCCCGACCAATTTGTCGAAGCGATTCCCTACGACGAAACTCGCGGCTATGTGAAATCAGTGTTTGAAAATTACTGGAACTACCTGCGGCTATATAATCCTGAAATCTCTCAAAAACTTGCCCAGGTCTCTCAAGCCCATCCAAAAATGAATGAGTAAGCGGTCAGGAAAGGGTGAAAGTGATCGCTTCCCACAAATCGCTGGAATCAGAGCGGCGCAATCCCGATTGATCCAGCGATCGCCTGCTTAAAATACTGCCCTAATGGGGCGGCACGTAGATTAACCTACGTAATCTACCGGAGAATAGAGTTCGATTGATCACGAGCCGCTTATTCCAACTCAAGCGATCGCATTTTTGACGGTTGACTGCTCAGTTCAAGCGCTCTTTTTGTTTTAGCACTGTTGCTTCAAGCTAAATTTGCAACTTCCGGCATGGTGAAATTAGGGATTTAAGAGGTAGCATGAGATTAGCAATGTTTGCAACAAACATTGATGTTGAATTCTGCACTATCCATGGACAGTAGTCCATTTCCACCTAGTATTATCCTCCTCTAGCCTGGTGAGGCTCAATCTCCCGGCGCGGGGGAGATTGAGGAGAACACCATGCTTACTCAGGAAGGGCGTACTTCCCTGTCGGAAACTTCCGATTGGAATCGGCTAAAGTTTGAGCTAAATCAATTGCCTGCAATTGATGTTGGCGATTTTATTGTTGACTTACCCCCCGAACGCCGCGCGATCGCCTTTCGGTTGCTCAAGAAAGACCAAGCAACTGACGTTTTTGAATATTTGCCGCCGGAAGTACGAGAAGAACTGATTGGCGCACTGCACGATGTTCAGGTGTGCCAAATCATTGAAGAAATGCGCCCAGACGATCGCGCGGAATTGTTTGATGAATTGCCTGCGGGCGTAGTCCGGCGGCTGATTCAAAACCTCAGCCCTATGGAGCGGCAAGCAACAGCGACAATCCTAGGCTATGCCGAAGGCACCACAGGTCGGCTGATGACAACCGAGTATGTGCGTTTGCAGCAAGGGTTAAGCGTCGCGGAAGCTCTCAGCAAAATTCGGTTAGATGACCGCGATAAAGAAACGATTTACTATGCCTATGTCACTGACAAAAACCGCAAGTTAGTACAGGTGGTGTCGTTGCGGCAACTGTTGTTCTCCTTGCCCGATGCGCTGATTGGCGATATTGCCAGCGATCGCGTGATCAAAGTTCATACCGAAACGCCCCAAGAAGAAGCGGCGCAACTGATGAAGCGCTACGACCTACTCGCGGCTCCTGTGGTAGATCGGGAGGATCGGTTGGTAGGCATCATCACCATTGATGACATGGTGGACGTGTTGGAAGAAGAAGCCACCGAGGACATGCAAAAACTGGCGGGCGGCGGCGGCGACGAGTCGTCTCTCGCCTCTCCTTCCATTACAATTCGCAAACGCCTTCCCTGGCTGATGATCAATATTGTGCTGTATGTGGCTGCTGCCAGCGCGATCGCGCCCTTTCAACAAGTGATTGCAGTCGTGCCCGTCCTGTCCGTTGTGATGCCCATTCTGGCAAACAGCAGCGGCAATGTTGGGTTTCAAACCCTTTCTGTAACGGTGCGGGGGCTTGGCGTCGGTGAAATTACGCCCAGCGATACGCTGCCAGTGCTTCGGAAAGAGCTATTAGCCGGGGTCGGAACTGCCCTTGCCCTCGGAGTCATGATGATGCTGATTTCGCTCATCTGGACACGCAATCACGAGCGTTGGGTTTCGGTTGTTGCAGGGTTAGTCATGGCAACAAACACGTTGGTTGCAGTCGCATTGGGTGCCCTCTTACCCATGGGAATGAAACGCCTTAAGCTTGATCCAGCATTAGTCAGTGGTCCATTAGTCACCACCACCCTCGACACAATCGGCTTTATCCTTTTCCTTTCTCTCGTCACCTTCAGCCTCAACGTACTCAAGTTGCCAGTGACTTAAGGTGGTTTTGTCAGCCTATCAGCGTTTTAAAACAACCGTGATAATCAACGTTAAGGTTGCCGACGCAATTAGCGTAAAAGCCAACTGAACAACCCACTGCGTCGCCTGCTGGTAGTTGCTAAATCGCTCGTTGAACCGATCCTGATCTTGAGCAAATCGCTCTTGGTCTTGAGCAAGTTTATCGATTTTCTCAATTACATCAGATAGCGTCGGTTCACGAGGATCTTGTTCTGTCGTCATGCCCTATTTTCATCCTCGTGCTTGTCCACCATAATACCGCGACAAGAAATCAGAAAATATAGGCGTGCTGCACGATCGCCCTAGAGCGATTACCTTTAGCTATTACGCAAATGGCGATAGTAGAGATTATAGGTATCAAACAAAGCTCCGACCAGACTGCACGTTAACCCAATGACGATCGCGCCCTCAACCGCACTGCCATTGCCAAAGGTCGCCAACACCATCAACACCTGTTCTAAGGTAACTTGACCTGCCACCGTAACCCAAGGAAGATTGGCGGCGATCGCCGAACCTACTACAATCAAACCAATCAGCAACACAGGCACCGTAAAGCTAAATGCGATCGTCACTAGAATTGAACCCAGGAATAGTTTGAATCCCATAGAAGCAGCCTTCCCTAGCGTGAAACACCTATTAGTAACGCCTACCCTGCTCAATTGATTGTCTGTCAGAATCAATTTGCCTATTAACTCCACCATAGAAGCGATCGCATAGTTCCAAGCGATTAAGCGAGAATCTTAAAAAAAACCTAAAAAACTTGTTGAAGCGATTGATACCAATTCAAGGTTTAGTGAAAAGTTTAGCAAATCGACGATCCCTATCCTCACTGCGCCATAATTCAGCTATTCTGACAGGAGGTTATTGGCTCAGTACTTTCGGTGAGTGAAACGGGGTCTATTTCTAGCTTAGGGATTTGGAGTCAACGGCTTTTGGCGGCAATCTTGCTCGGTGGACAGGTAACTGTTCGCCTATTCACTGGGCGAATTCATCGCCGCAACACACTAGAGCAACTGGCGATCGTCGGTCCTGCTTCTTTATTGATTGTCTTAATGACTGCTACTTGTATCGGCTTAGTATTCACCATTCAAGTCTCTAGAGAATTTATTAGCTTGGGCGCAGAAAGTGCCGTGGGCGGTGTATTGGCGATCGCGCTCAGTCGCGAGTTGTCTCCGGTGCTAACCGCCGTCGTCGTGGCAGGTCGGGTCGGGTCAGCGTTTGCAGCCGAGCTAGGAACCATGCGCGTCAGCGAACAAATTGATGCCCTGTATGTCCTCAAAACAGATCCGATCGAATACCTGGTCATTCCACGGGTGCTTGCCTGT